>NZ_JAIQWX010000059.1 GCF_020164475.1 Pseudomonas sp. REP124
TGGACCCTCTGACGCATTCGCGGGCAAGCCCGCTCCCACAGGGTTCTGGGTTGATCACAGATTTTGTGGTCAGCCTCAGGACCTGTAGGAGCAAGGCTCGCCCGCGAATAGGCCGGCACATCCAATAGTGATGTAACGGCTCAACTACCCGTCCGAATCTTGTTCCAGACCCGCGTCCGAACCCGATCGATATTCAACGGCATCGCTTCCAGCGCAAACAATTTCCCCATCATGTCCGGGCTCGGGTAGACCTTGGTGTCGTTCTTGATGGCCGGGTCGATCAGGGTGTCGGCCTGTTCGTTGCCGTTGGCGTAGTGCACGTAGTTGCTGATGCCGGCCATGACGTCCGGGCGCAGCAGGTAGTTCATGAAGGCGTAACCGGCCTTTTCGTCCGGGGCGTCGACGGGCATGGCGACCATGTCGAACCAGATCGCGGCGCCTTCCTTGGGTATCGAATAACCGATGTCGATGCCGTTCTTCGCTTCCTTGGCGCGGTTTTCCGCTTGCAGGATGTCGCCGGAGAAGCCGACCGCCACGCAGATATCGCCGTTGGCCAGGTCGCTGGTGTACTTGGATGAATGGAAGTAGCTGACGTAAGGTCGGACTTTGAGCAGCAAGGCCTCAGCCTTTTTGTAGTCTTCCGGGTTCTTGCTGTGATGCGGCAACCCCAGGTAATTCAGCGCCGCCGGCAGCAACTCCGGTCCGTTATCGAGAATCGCCACCCCACACTTCTGCAACTTCTCCATGTTTTCCGGCTTGAAAATCAGATCCCACGAATCCACCGGCGCGTTGTCGCCCAGCACCGCCTTGACCTTGGCAATGTTGTAGCCGATGCCGGTACTGCCCCACAGATACGGGAAACCGTGCTCGTTGCCCGGATCGTTGCCCTGCAACGCCTTGAGCAGCACCGGGTTTAGATTCTTCCAGTTCGGCAACTGGCTCTTGTCCAGGGTCTTGAGCGCCTTGCCCTCGATCTGCCGGGCCATGAAGTGGTTGGACGGGAAAACCACGTCGTAACCGGATTTGCCGGTCATCAATTTGCCGTCGAGGGTTTCGTTGCTGTCGTAGACGTCGTAGGTGAAGCCGATGCCGGTTTCTTTCTGGAAATCCTTGGTGGTGTCCGGGGCGATGTAATCCGACCAGTTATAGATCTTGACGGTTTCCGCCGCCTGGCTGATGGACGCAACAAGCATCAACGGGGCAAATATCAGTGTCTGTCGCAGCATGAATCGATTCCTGTATGGGTTTGTTTTTGTTGGCAGGCAATCAAAGGGATCAGCGTTTAGAAAATCAAAACGTAGGTCTTGCGCACGGTTTCCTGGATATCCCAGATTCCGAGGCTGTTGGCCGGCAACATCAGTGCATCGCCGGCTTCGATGTGCAGGGGTTCGCCGCCGTCCGGGGTGAAGGTGCAGCGCCCCTGGATGAAGTGGCAGAACTCCTGGGCGACGATCTGCCGCCGCCAGCGTCCCGGGGTGCATTCCCAGACGCCGGTTTCGACGCCGTCGTCGCGCTCCACGCTGGTGGTCGACGCCACCGCCACGGGGGTGCCCAAAGGGACGGCGACCGGGTTGGACTCTTCCAGCTCGAGGGTCGCGGTGTTCTTGAATTGGGTGATGCTCATGGGAATACCTGTCTGTGAAAAAGCGTTTAACGCATGAAACCTTCCATGAACCCGGCAACCCCGCTGGCAAGCTTGCGCCGCCAGGGCGCGGTGGCCGGATTGGCCAGGGTCTGGTCTTCATGGACGAAGCTGCGAATGATCGCGTTGTAGCCGAGCCAGCGGCAGGGTTCGGGCTCCCAGGCCTTGAGCGCATCCAGGCCCCGCTGCGGCAGGACCCAGGGCTGGCGCACCAGCTCGGTATCGCGCTCGAGGATCAGGTCGGCCAGGGTCCGGCCACCCAGGGCGCTGGCGCCAACGCCTTCCCCGCCATAACCGCCGGACAAGGCAATACCGCTGGCACGGTCGCACAGCATGTGCGGCTTGAAACGCCGGGACATGCCCAGGTTGCCGCCCCAGCCGTGGGTGATCTGCGCGTTCTTGAGCTGCGGGAACAGCTCGCCGAACAGATAGCGGCGCAGTTCGATTTCGCTGCTGGTCAGGTCGAAGTCATGGCGCAACCGCCCGGCGAACTGATAGCCGCCCCGAGCGCCGAAGATCAGCCGGTTGTCCGCGGTGCGCTGGCCATAGGTGACCTGACGACTGCTTTCGCTGAAGGCTTGCCCTTGGCTCAGGCCGATCTCGTCCCAGGTGGCGTTGGACAGCGGCTCGGTAGCGACGATCAGGCTTTGCACCGGCAACTGGTAACGTCCCAGCGGCGGCAAGGTCACCGAATAGCCTTCCACCGCCGGCACCACCCAGCGGCTACGCACCGAGGCTTTGGCGGTGCGCAGGCTGCCGGATTGCCATTGGGTCACCGGGCTGTTCTCGTAGATCGTCACGCCAAGACGCTCGACCGCCCGAGCCAGGCCGCGCGCCAGTTTGGCAGGATGCACGGTGGCGACATGGGGCGCGAAGATGCCGCCGTAGGGTTTGGCGACACGGATCTGCTGCGACAGCTGCTCAGGGCTCAGCCAGCGGTAATCGCTTTCGTTAAGTCCCTGGGAATACAGCTTCGCCAGATACTGACGCAGGCTCGCTTCCTGCTCCGGGTAGCGAGCCGCACAATACAGCGCCCCGCCCTTACGGTAATCGCAGTCGATCCCTTCGCGTTCGAGGACAATCGCCACTTCATCGGGAATGCCGTGCAGCAAATCGTAAGAGGAGCGGCGTTGTTTGGGAGACAAAGCCGCAAGCAGCCGGTCCTCGCCTAGCATGTTCCCCATCAACCAGCCGCCGTTGCGCCCCGAAGCTCCAAAGCCCGCGGTTTGCGCTTCGACGATGGCGATGTTCAGCTCAGGAGCATGGCGCTTGAGGTAGTACGCGGTCCAAAGCCCGGTATACCCGGCGCCGATGATCGCGACGTCGACATCCAGGTCCCGCTCCAGCGAAGGACGCGCCTGTAGCGGCTCGTCGAGCTGGTCCATCCATAAACTGATTTTGCGCCACGCTGTCATGCAGGATCCCGCCACTCAAACTTCGATGGCGTCGATCCTAGTGGGTGATCTCAGGAAATGTCTTGCGCGCGTGCACGCAGAGAAATTTGCTTCACGTAAGCCTTGGGTGACTGGCCGGTGTGCTGGCGGAAACAGCTATAGAACGCGGAAAGCGAGTTGAAGCCGGCGGCAAACGCCAGTTCGTCGATACGCAGCGGTGGCGTGGCCTGATCCAGCGCCGTCAGCATGTGTTGCAGGCGGGCCTGGTTGACGTAGCGGTAGAAGCTCTGGCCGAGCACCTGATTGAGCAGGTAGGAAATCTGATTGCGGCTGTACCCGCACTCCTTGGCCACCCGCTGCAAATCCAGCTCTGGGTCGAGATAAGGCTGCTGGCGCTGGAAATACTGCTGCAGGTCGTCGGCCATGAAACTCAATTGCCGGGGCGACAGGCCGAGTCGACTGACCGCCGGGCGCTGGGCGGTCGAATGCTTGCGCGTGGCCTGCTCATGGACCAGCGAGGCGTATTCATTGACCCGCCAGATCAACCCGTCGCGCACGGTGATCGCTTCGCTGGCACGAAACGACACCAGGCCTTCGCCGCCGCGCAGGGTGATGCGGTACTGGATGAACGCGGTGTTGCCGTCCAGGCGAATGCGGTCCGAGTGCTCCAAGGCTTCATCGGGATCGCGAGGCATGCTGCTGCGTACGTATTCGCGCAATTCGTCCAGACCCATCACCCGGTTCTGGAAAAAGTCGTTGTACTGAACATCCGGGTGATAAAGCGCCATCACCCCGTCCAGATCCCGGTGCTTCCAGCGCAAGTGATAACGCATGACCGTCTCGGCCGTGGCCTGGGTTTGCTGCGGGCCATCATCCTCGGCGTGCATAAAGGTCTCGATGAAAAAAAGCCGAGCTTGCCCAACTTCCACGCCTGCTTCAATCGCCAAACCGTGGGCTTGGTCTTGCGTAAAACGTTTGCGCGCCTCGCCCCGCATAAAAAATGAGATGCAATCGCCAAACGGCCTGAAAAAAACACATTCTTTTCACATGCCAATGCTACTTTTAAGGTCTGTCACTGGTTGAGCCAATGAAGGCTCTTCCCTCCTAACGTGAGCTAAAGGAAGCGCTCGATTAAGAAGGCGGGCAACACATGAATAGAGGTTTCAGCAAGGTCACTTTTCCAAACGCCTGCCAGCTGATGCGCTGGCATTTTCATCCCATGGGTTTCGAGGCGAGCATGGATGCGCCGGGCAGCATGATTGCCCGTCTGTTTGATCGTGCCAGTGGCGAGACCATGATCGCCATTGCCGGTATTCCTTGCGCGACGGTGATGAATGCCGCGGATGTCGAACGAATAATCGAAGCGGTGGAAGATGAACTGGAAGCGTTCATTCCACCGGTGGCCTTGAGGAGTTATGCCTGAGGGTCGTTTGAGACTGTAAAAAGCCCACATTATGTGGGCTTTTTTGTGCGCGATCGTTTTATGCCTCGCGTCGGTGATCAGCAAAGAAAGGTTTGCCCTTGCCGATTCGGTCGGATGCCTTCGGTAGATTCGCAGCCTGGGTGTCCTGCCCGTCGACGTACCAGTAGCAATGACTCACCGCCCGGGTAATGCCCACATACGCCAGACGCAGGATTTCGTCTTTTTGCGCGTTGTCGTACGCCTCGTTGTCGCCGGCCTTGCCCAGGCCCGCCATGCGGTAAACCTGGTTCTTGTAGGGCGAACTGGTCAGGTGCTGACAGTCGCCCAGCAGAAATACCACGTCGGCCTGCAGGCCCTTGGCACTGTGATAGGTCAGTTGCTTCAGGCGGCGCGCCTCATGAGGCAAGCTAGAATCAACATTAACTACTGACTGGATATGCTCTTCAATCAATAACTTATCGCTACTTTTTCGATAGAGCATCAAGATCGAATCGCCCTTTCTATAGTGTTCGATCAGCTGCTTGGCCATGCCCTGGTCATCACGATCGAGCACATTGACCGGCAGCAGATCCTTGAGCTCGCCGCAGGCCTTGGCCTTCTTCCCCGCGATCGCGGGCGCCGCACGCACGATGTGTTCGGCCGCGTCGATGATGTACTGATGGCTGCGGTAGTTGTCGCTGAGCATGACTTTGGTGGTGCTCGGCGAGGAAAACGTCTTGTTGAATTCCATGAAGTAACTCGGCGAACTGCCGCGCCAGCCGTAGATCGACTGCCAGTCATCACCAACGCACAGCAGCGACGAACGCTGGGCGCCGCGCCCCACGTGCATGGCCGGACCGCGACTGCGGATTTCGGCCAGGCTGGCGCGAATCCACGAGACGATCTGCGGCGACACGTCCTGGAATTCGTCGATCATCAGGTGCGACATCGGCCGCAGCAAGTCATCGCCCAGCAGCTTGAGGTTCTCCGGCGAATGCTCGCTGAACAGCGCGAACATGCGGTTGTAGGTCATGATCGGCGGTTTCTGGTCCAGCAGATGATCTTCCAGCGCCCGCCAGAACAGGCTCAGGGCCTCGAAGAAAAACCGGTCCGGATCGTCTTTGCCGAAGCTCATCTGGCTGACGGCGTCCGGCACATCCAGCCCCAGGTTCTCGATAAAGCCGGCGGCGGCGACAAAACAGTCCAGCAATGGCGCCGAAGCCAGCTCGCCCTTGACCTTGTAATCGAAGCCCGGCCCGGCGCTGGCGTCACCGGCCAGCGAGGCCGGTACACGTTTCGATGATTCGTAGCTATCCAGCCAAATCAATGGCTTACGACAGAAAGCTTGAAACAGGGTGCGCTTTACTGCCCATTCCGCGCGCACCGTCAGCTTGGCGTTGGGGCGGCTGACCTGCGGGTTTTCCCGGGGATCGAAGCCCAGTACCACCCAGGCATCCAGCGATGGAATGTAGCCGTGGCTATGGAATTTCGCGCCATTGATATCGAAGACCTGACGATTGGGCTTTATACCTTTGATTGGCCAGGCACCGGCGCGTACCCACAGATCCTCGACCAGATCGCACAACTCTTCGTCGCGCTTGGACGCCAGCTCAGTGACCGCCACGCGCTTCTGCACATCTGGGTGATCGCGCTCCAGCTCCTTGAGTTGCAGGGCGTGGCGCGACAGCGGCTGGATCAACTCGCGGAAACGTTCATCGCGGGTATGCAGCGCGTGATAGCAGGCATTGAGTTGCTGGCGCTGGGCATCGTTGATGCGCAGGTCGAACGGGTTGCTGTCGACCTCCTCGTCGCCGCCTTGCGGGCGCAGGCTGAGGTTCTCGAAGGCTTGCAGGCGTTCGAAGCCCGGCAGGCTGCGGACCATCGGCAGAATCCGCGAGTGGAAGGTGCGCACCAGATCCCGCGCTTCCTTCAAGCCAAGGGTGCGCCCCCACAGGGCAAACAGTTCGATCAGCTTATTGATGAAGTCCTTGCGCGATTCGCGGGTGAAGGTCACCACGGTCATCGAGCTCAATTCGAAGCCCAGATAATGGCTCAGCAACACAATGCGCAGCACCAGCGTCGTGGACTTGCCCGCGCCCGCACCGGCGATCACCGAGGTCGAGGGGGTGTCGCTGAAGATCATCTTCCACTGCGCGGCGCTGGGTTGCGCGTGGGTGGGCAATAGACGCGCGACGTCGGCCTTCATGCGCTTTTTCAGCTCGGCCGTCAGCGGCAGGCGCCAGTCATCGAACAGGTGATCGTCGATATTCGGTGGTCGATGCTCGGTTGAGCGCGAGTCGCGAATCAACAGGACCTGCCGGCCCTCCTCCAGACCCTCGAGCCGGCCTTCCTTATAGCCATACTCGACCCCGGCGGTGTGCCCGCTGCGAAAGCCGTCCGCCTGACCATGCAGCCAGGACGCACGGTGTTGCGCGCGCAGACGTGTCAGGCCGTGACCAAAGAACCGGGCGGCAAGGCGCTTGAACAGCGACATCTCGGCCAAAGGAAGAAGTTCGGGAGGGAGATCGGGGGTGTGTTGCGACACGCGGAAAGGCTCCAGGGTGTGAGGCTGTTGCCGGCTATGGTGTCTGCATTTGCCGTTGAGTTCTAGTGAAATGCTTATGACTCATTGGGTTATGCGATGAACTGAATGCCGGATGAGAATGTTTCGAGGTGTTTTTATATCAAGATACTCGATTGTTATGAGGCATTTTTTACGCTTTTTATCGATCCTTGGCTGACGGATGATGCCCGTCATCAACCAACGGTCTCTTCGTGGCTCAGGCGCCCAGCACCCTTCTTCTGCCCCCATGACGAACCTTTACAGGAGACGATCATGCTTGAACTCAGACCTTTCAATTCCCTCGGTGGCGCTGACCATGGCTGGCTGAATGCCCATCACCACTTTTCGTTCGCCGAGTACTACGACCCCAAGCGCATGAACTGGGGCAACCTGCGGGTCTGGAACGACGACGTGATCGCCCCCGGCACCGGTTTCCCGCAGCACCCGCACCGGGACATGGAAATCATCACTTATGTGCGTGAAGGCGCGATCAGCCACCAGGACAACCTGGGCAACAAGGGCCGCACCGAAGCCGGTGACGTTCAGGTCATGAGCGCCGGCACCGGCATCGCCCACAGCGAATACAACCTGGAAGCGACGCCGACCAAGATCTTCCAGATCTGGATCATCCCCAATGAATCCGGGCTGGCACCGTCCTGGGGCGCCAAACCCTTCCCGAAAGACGGGCGCGAAGGTTTCGTGACCCTGGCCAGCGGCAAGGCGGGTGACGATCAGAGCCTGCGTATCCGCGCCGATGCGCGGTTGGTGGCGGCGAACCTCAAGGCGGGTGAAAGCGCCGAGTATCGTCTGGACAGCGGCCGTCGTGCGTACCTGGTTCCGGCGACCGGTGTGATTGAAGTCAATGGCTTGCGTGCACAAGCTCGAGACGGTGTTGCGGTGGAGGATGAAGACGTGTTGCGAGTGACCGCGCTCGAGGACAGTGAGATCGTGTTGGTGGATCTGGCCTGATAAAAAAGGGGCGACCGCAATGGTCGCCCCATTTTCACATCACACCACCAAAACCCTGTGGGAGCGAGCCTGCTCGCGATGGAGGCACTGGCTCCGCGGGAATACAGACAGCCCGCGTTATCGTTGACGACCATCGCGAATGAATTCGCTCCTACAGGGGGTCGCGTTACTTGGTGGAGATTGCGCCATCCACCAGGGTCTGCGCTTCAGCGACCAACTGCTTCAGGTGTTCATCGCTGACAAAGCTTTCCGCATAGATCTTGTAGATATCCTCGGTGCCCGACGGACGCGCCGCGAACCAGCCGTTTTCGGTCATGACTTTCAGACCGCCGATAGCCTGTTCGTTGCCCGGTGCGTGGCTGAGGATGCTCTGGATCGCTTCGCCCGCCAATTCAGTCGAGGTGACCTGAGCCGGCGACAGCTTGCTCAGCAGCGCCTTCTGCTCAGGATTGGCCTTGGCATCGACGCGCACCGAGAACGGCTCGCCCAGTTCATCCGTCAGCGCACGATACGCCTGGCTCGGATCACGGCCAGTACGGGCAGTCATTTCAGCGGCCAGCAGAGCCGGAATCAGACCGTCCTTGTCGGTGCTCCAGACGCCGCCGTCCTTGCGTAGGAACGAGGCACCGGCGCTTTCTTCGCCGCCAAAGCCCAGGGAACCATCGAACAGGCCATCGGCAAACCACTTGAAGCCCACCGGCACTTCGTACAGGCGACGACCCAGGCGCTTGGCCACGCGGTCGATCAGGCCGCTGCTGACCACGGTCTTGCCCACGGCGGCATCGGCGCGCCATTGCGGACGGTTCTGGAACAGGTAGTCGATGGACACTGCCAGGTAGTTGTTCGGCGCCAGCAAACCACCGGACGGCGTCACGATGCCGTGGCGGTCGTGGTCCGGGTCGCAGGCGAAGGCGACGTCGAAGCGCTCTTTCAGGCCGATCAGGCCCTGCATGGCGTGAGTGGACGACGGGTCCATGCGGATCTGACCGTCCCAGTCGACAGTCATGAAGCGGAAAGTCGGGTCTACTTCCTTGTTCACCACATCCAGATCGAGTCGATAGTGCTCGGCAATCGCCGACCAGTAGCGCACCCCTGCTCCGCCCAGTGGATCGACACCCAGACGCAGCTTGGCGTTACGGATGGCGTCGAAATCGATGACGTTGATCAGGTCGGCGACGTAGGTGTTCACATAGTCGTGACGGTGGGTGGTGCTGGCCTTGAGCGCCTGCTCGTAGCTGATGCGCTTGACGCCGGCCAGCTTGTTGGCCAGCAGCTCGTTGGCCTTGGCTTCGATCCACTTGGTGATGTGGGTATCGGCCGGGCCACCGTTGGTAGGGTTGTATTTGTAGCCACCGCTCTGCGGCGGATTGTGCGAGGGCGTGATGACGATGCCGTCCGCCAGGCCCGTGGTGCGGCCGCGGTTGTAGCACAGGATCGCGTGGGAAACCGCCGGGGTCGGCGTGTACTCGTCGCCTTCGGCGATCATCACCGTCACACCGTTGGCGGCCAGCACTTCCAGAGCACTGGCGCCGGCCGGGGTGGACAGCGCGTGGGTGTCGATACCGACGAACAGCGGACCATCGATACCCTGGGCCTCGCGGTACAGGCAGATCGCCTGACTGATCGCCAGCACGTGCCACTCGTTGAAACTCAGGTCGAAGGAGCTGCCTCGGTGCCCGGACGTGCCGAAGGCCACGCGCTGGGTCGGGATGGCGGCATCAGGCTGGCCGGTGTAGTACGCCGTAACCAGTCGCGGGATGTCGACCAACAATTCTGCCGGTGCCGGTTTACCCGCAAAAGGACTGAGTGTCATGCAAAACCTCTGGATAGAGTGGTTCAGGAGATTGGACGCAGTTTACTGGCAGTTTGACCATCGCGCGACGTTATAGATCCCGGCGAAGTGCAGGCCCACTGTTATAAATTGCCAGCCTGCCCGCTCAATCGATCGACTCCAGACGCAGGGCGTCACCCAACAGGCCCAGCGCGGTGACCAGATCATGGTCGCTGCCGACGTTATGGCTCAGGCGCAAATACTGGGTATGCAGGCCCTGGAGACTGAACAACTCGCCCGGCGCGATCACCACGTGTTCCTTGAGCAGCCGCTGGAACACCTGTCGTACATCGACCCGACGCGAAGATCGTAACCAGATCGTTGCGCCCCCTTGCGGCTCGACGAACTGCAAAGCCTCGCCCATTCGCTCGCCCAGCAATTCGATCATCTGCAGCTTGCTCTCCTTGAGCCTGCGCCGCAGCGACTGCAAATGCTGGTCTATCCGGCCATTGCTGAACAAACGGGCGATGGCCTTCTGGCGAATCGAGGACAGACGAAAGGCCCGCAACAGGAAATGCCGCTGCCATTCGCCGCTCAGATGACGGGACAGCAAATATCCATAGGGCGCCTCCGGGCCGATGATCTTTTCGAAAGTGGAAAAGATCATCAGCCGTTCCGGGGCTAGCAGATCGCGAAAGCGCAAGCTGGGGGCCTCGAAAGCGAGTTCTGCGTAACAGTCGTTTTCCAGCACAAAGCAGTCATGGCGGTCGAGCAATTGCGCGACGGCCTGGCGGTCGTCATCCGGCGCCTGGCTGCCACGCGGCATGTTCAGGCCCGAGGACACCATGACCAGCCGCACCGGTTCGGTTTCCAGCAGATGCTTGAGCCGGTCATGATGCAATCGGCCGTTGGCTTGCAGCGGCCATTCGATCACCCGCACGCCCGCGCCCTGGAACAGCCGCAGAATGACCCAGTCACAAGGTGATTCGATCACCACGGTGGCGTCCCTGAGGACCATCACGGTAATCAGAATTTCCAGCACACCGCGCAGATCGGCGCCGATATAGACGTCATCGGCGTGCCAGCAGCGCACAGGCGACGTGGTGTAGCGCGCCGCGAGTGCCGTGCGCAACTCCAGTTCGCCACACGGTTGCGAGTTTGGTTGTGGCTGACGCGGGTACTGGCGCAGCAGCTCTCGCTCCTGCAGCAGCAACGGGCTGTCAATTGATTGCAAAAGCACCGGCTCATCGCTGCTCAGCACCAGCATGCCGGGGCGTCGGGCGTTGATGTAGACGCTTTCGAGCAGATCATTGCCCTGGCAATGCATGTTGATGGCCGGTGCGGGTACTGCGTAATAACCGGACTTGGCCACCGAATACACCCGCCCTTCCTTCTCCAGCAACGCACGGCGTACTGAATGGTCGAGATGGAAACGTTCAGGCGCTCGGCCAATTGGCGCAACGACGGCAAACGCACATGCCCGTCGCTGGCGCTCTCCCCGATGATGCTGGTCAGGTAGCGGTAGACCGCCTGGTAGGCGAAATCGGATTCGCGAGGCCCTTTCATGGGATCGGGCCATGGGCACGACGCCGCTGAGGTCGCGGCATCAGGATCGCTGGCAATCCAGGCACGCTCAGCGACCTGCCGACCGTTCGCCCATCATCGACGGGGCATCGCCTTCTGCCTCGTCCTGGTCGCCACTGGCATCAACCGGTCTGCCCTCGGGGATGGGCAGCCGCGGCATCCGATAGAGCTTGGCGATAAAGTTGATCGACAGTCCGCTGACGTCCACCAGCCATTGCAGGATCTGGTCGGCGACCGGGTAGCCCTGCATCGCCCGATGCAGATCCGGCAAGGCCACCAGCATGCCCGGATGGCACTGGCGCAGGAAACGTTCAAGCTGCGACGCCTTGTTGGCAAAGGGTGCATACACCAGACAGACCATTTGCGCCTCGCTCAGGCCAAGACTGCGTTGCGCCTCGGCGGCTGCCCGAGCGCGCAGCTCTGCCAGGGTCAATGGATTACCGAACGCTTCCACCGCCTGCTCGCACAAACGCTCGGGCAAGTGCTTGCGACGTATCATGACCAAGGCCCTTTGCAGGAACTCGGCGACGCCGTCCTCGTAGGTGCTGTCTTCCACGAAACAGGCTTGCAGGCCTCGCAGGTGCGCCGATACCGCCAGCCCCACGTGTTCGTTGTCGCTCAGGTGCGCCGACAGTTCGTCGGGCTTGAAACCTAGAAACTCGGTGAGCAAGGGCCAGCGCTCTTCCCTGTTGCTGACCAGCATGTCGTGGATGTCGATCACGGTCGCGCGCCGACAGGTTTCGAATTGATCGACCGGACGCCATGGCAGCTGGCCCTCTTCGCTGTAGAAACGCTGATAGCCCTGGTTGCCGAGTTCGTCCAGCAACGGGAAAAACCCAGTGCTGTCGGGTTTATGCTGACTGGAAAAGTGCAGTCCGGCCTTGATGGCCGCCCGCCTCACGCCCTCGTGGTACTGCTTCTGCTGACGCGGGGAATCGCAACTGATCAAGGCATCGACCCCGTGGTTCCAGCGGGAGATTTGCGCGTGGAACTCCCCGCTGGCCAGATAGCAGTCATCCCACAGATCAAACAGCCCGTCCCACGCCCGGCGGTGCCCAAGCATCAGCAGGTTGGTGCGATTGGTGGCGCGTCCGGCCGGGGAAATCGGCGCTGCATGGTCGAACGCCAGCACCTCGCGGTTATCGACCATCAGCACTTCCACCCTGGGGTCGTCATAAAGGAACAGTGCGTTGTAACTGCGATGAACGTTGTCCAGCGCCGCCGGGTGGCTGCTGTTGAGACGCAGGCTTGCCACGCGCAAACGAAATGTCGAAGGTGCACGGCTGGCGATGGTCAGTTGCGCGGCGCGCAGCAGCGCCAGGGCGTAGCAGTTGTCACGGGATCCGTTCTGGACCGCCAACACCTTGAACTCACCGATGCGCTCCATGCCACCCGCGGCCACTCCCAGGCGCTGAATCAGCAATTGCAACGCCGTGCGTTCCGCGCGCGAGAAGAAACTCAGCAGTCGTTGCAGTACTTGTTGATAGACATACTTCATGGCCTGCTCATGGATGTTGGTCATCGTTATTTACCTGATATGCATAAGTTCGATAATGCGCAGACAACTGCACCCGCGGTGCAGGGAATGGCCGGAGAATGAATTGAAAATAGGGCGTTAGTGCCGAATGCTAGCACTTAAGTTTTCAGAGCAGCATTGGCGAGGCGACACAGCTTCCACGACCCTGCGCATACGCCAGCCGCCGTAACCTCAGGGGTTTAAAGGAAATTTGCGTTTGCGCGCAATGTCCTAGGAAATGTCCTACGCAGTCCCACAGACATGGGATACAGGAAATAAAGAAAGAAGTTGCAGCCGATTGTTCTACAACAACAGGAAAGTTCGTTCTTTTCTGAATAGACGACCGTGTAGCGCATTGAAAAGTATCGACTTGATACTCGCCCATGACTCATTCCTTGAGATGAAAGTAATCATTCAATTATCAAGGCTTAGTTGCTGATTAGAAGCTACAGATCCAGAGCAAAAACCAGTTCAGTTGCTGAACTGTCCCGTCGACCGGTCAACGGATGTCTGATTTACGAAGCGCAGATAGCAAAAGAGTCCGTGAGGGCACGGACTCTTCGAGTGGCTGCGGCTGGAGCAATCAGGCCGGTTCGACCTGCAGGGCAACCCTTTCGCGGCACGGGCATTCGCCCATGTAGCGATGCGCTTCGACAAACTCGGTGAACGGGAAGACCCGAGTTTCGAGCGGTACCAGTACGCGATCGGCGGTCAGCTGGTTGATGTCACGCAAGGCACGTTGCAGCGCAACCTGGTCCTGAATGATGCCCAGCTCCGGCTTGCCGGTGAAGTTACCGATGCAGTGCACGAAGAACTGGATGTTCTTCTGGAAAGCTGCGCAGGCCGGGAACGGCGTCTGGTTGCCGCCTTGCAGACCGTACAGCACCAGGCTGCCACGGGGCGCCAGCACGTCGCCGAGCAGCGACATCTGCGGGCCACCCAAACCATCGAACACCACGTTCACGCCGCGGTTGTCGGTGATCTTGTTGATCCGCATCAGCAGATCTTCTTCCTCGGTGACGATGACTTTCTCGGCACCCAGGGCCAGCAGGTATTCACGCTCATCGGCCGACTTGGTCGCGGCAATCACCCGCACACCCAAAGCCTTGCCCAGTTGGACGAACGAAGGGCCCGAGCAGTGGCTGGCATCGGTGACCAGGGCGAACTCGCCGGGTTTGACCCGCGCCAGATCGACGTAAGCAAAATAGGCAACCAGCAACGGCGTGTAGTGAACGGCCGCCTGGATCGGGGTCAGCACGTCGGGGTAACGGGTCACGGACGAACGTGGCAGAACGATCTGCTCGCCGTACACCGGATAATCGTTCGGGCTTTCGGCCGGGAAGCTGGCGACCTTGTCGCCCACTGCCAGGTCATCTACCCCTTCGCCGACTGCTGTGACAACCCCGGCCATTTCCTGGCCAAGGCCCGACGGCAGACGAGCGTGGGACGACGCCAGGTTCTGACGCCACAGAATGTCATACCAGCTGATACCAATGGCTTCGACGCGTACCTGCACTTCGCCGGGTGCAGGCAGAGCCGCCGCATGCTCTTCGCATTTGAGCACCTCGGCTGAACCAAACTTGTGAAAACGGATCGTGCGGGACATCGCAAACCTCGCCAAATGAACCTCTAATGCCCTGAACTCTAGCTGGGCTTTTGCCCCAACACTATCAGTGGCTATTAATAGTCGACATGCCTGTCATTGATTCCGCAACAGCGGGAGCGTCATCCACAGTCGCTCTATGTTGTAGGAATTTTGACCGCCTCTTGCAGGAAAAACTCAATTTCTCGGTGCAGAGTACCAGCAATACCCCGTAATATTCCTGCTGGCCATTGTTCTCATATGCCCGCTCACGTCAAGCTTGCTGACTCTGCCAG
The DNA here is from genome assembly GCF_020164475.1 of Pseudomonas sp. REP124. Taxonomy (GTDB): domain Bacteria; phylum Pseudomonadota; class Gammaproteobacteria; order Pseudomonadales; family Pseudomonadaceae; genus Aquipseudomonas. Next base: position 14,720 of record NZ_JAIQWX010000059.1, read on the forward strand.
GACTCCAGATGAATCGTAATGACCTGCGTCGTGTCGACCTGAACCTGTTAATCGTATTCGAAACCCTGATGCACGAACGCAGCGTGACCCGCGCTGCAGAGAAGCTGTTCCTCGGTCAGCCGGCCATCAGTGCGGCGCTTTCGCGCCTGCGCGGGCTGTTTGACGATCCGTTGTTCGTCCGCACCGGGCGCAGCATGGAGCCGTCCGCGCGCGCCGTGGAGATCTTCGCCCTGCTCTCGCCGGCGCTGGACTCGATTTCCACCGCAGTCAGCCGCGCCGCCGATTTCGATCCGGCCACCAGTAATGCGGTATTCCGCATCGGGCTGTCGGACGATGTCGAGTTCGCCCTGTTGCCGATGCTGCTCAAGCGTCTGCGCGCCGAGTCGCCGGGGATCGTGCTGGTCATCCGGCGCGTCAATTACATCCTGATGCCAGGCCTGCTCGCGTCGGGTGAAATCTCCATCGGCGTCAGCTACACCACCGACCTGCCGGCGAACGCCAAGCGCAAAGTATTGCGCCGCAGCTCGCCAAAACTGCTGCGCGCCGACTCCGTCCCCGGCCCCCTGAGCCTGGACGACTTCTGCGCACGGCCACACGCACTGGTGTCCTTCGCCGGCGACCTCAGCGGCTTTATCGATGAAGAACTGGAAAAGCTCGGCCGCAAACGCCACGTGGTCCTGGCCGTACCGCAGTTCAACGGCCTGAGCACCCTCCTCGCCGGCACCGACATCGTCGCCACCGTCCCCGATTACACGGCCGAAGCACTGACCGCTGCGGGTGGTGTACGGGCTGAAGAGCCGCCCCTGCCGACGCGCAGTTTCGAATTGCACATGGCCTGGCGCGGGTCGCAGGACAACGATCCGGGAGAGCGCTGGTTGCGGTCGCGGATTCAGATGTTCTTTGGGGATCCGGATAGTCTTTAGGCGTCGTCGGATAGGCTGTTCGGCTGATCATTTCTGCCTTTCCACAAACCATGGAGCTTCATTCACTTCCAGTGGATGGCTACATTGGGGGCATATCTGAGGGGTCGCCCTCAAGCTATTCTCCCTAAAGGAGATGGCATAATATGCCAACAATCAAAAGTATCTGTTTACGTGAAACTGGAGCTGGTTATGGCGACGCGAAACGTTGTGCTCACACCTCACCAGGAACAGGTTATCCATGACCTTGTTCAGTCTGGCCGCTATCAGAATGCCAGTGAAGTGATGCGGGAAGGTTTGCGGCTACTGGAACAGCGCGTCGCCGAAGACACCGCCAAAATTGAGGCACTGCGTCGGGCAACCTCGATCGGCATCATGGATATTGAGCACGGGCGCTTTACTCAGGTGAACGAAGGGGATCTGGAGCACTACCTCGAGGGCTTGAGCCTGGAGGCAACCCTCCCCGTGAGAGAAAAACACTGAGCATGCCGCAGTATCGGATTTCCAACGCGGCGCGCACTGACATTGTCGACATCCTCAGGCTCTCCCAGACGCAGTTCGGCGATCAAGCTCGCCAGCGCTACCAGGCGCTCATCCTCGCGGCGCTGCAAGCGCTTGCCGACACGCCTTATCGTATTGGCAGCCACGACCGCGATGAGCTTGCACCAGGCCTTCGCAGCTATCACCTCGTCTATTCGCGCCAGCAGGCCAAACAAACCCTTGGAACGGTCAAAAGCCCACGTCATATCGTGTTCTATCGTGTGGCAAACGATGACGTGATCGAGGTCGTCAGACTCCTTCATGACGCCATGGAAGTGCAGTTACACTTGCATAACGACTGATCAGTGACCTGGCCCAACCTCACGCACACAGTGAGAACGCACCATGGAAAAGCCGAGCCTAATGGCCAAAAAAGCCCATTTTGCCAAGACACGCAAATCCAATTTCGCCGCCAGCCTGCGCCTCGAGGGCTTCGTGCCTTCCAGTGACGACGAGATCAAATTGCCTATCCGCGAAGCCGCGCTCAAAGCGGTAAGGCATATAAAAGCTTGAGTAACGACAAATACGGGGCCGATCAGGCCCCGGATTGTTATCCGGGCACTGACGCTCTCATCAACCTTCTTGACCTGCGCGATGCTGACGACCAGGAAGAAGTCGAGCGTACATAAATAGCGATTCCGGCAGATGCCTGCTGTCTCTGTAGGAGCTGCCGAAGGCTGCGATCTTTTGATCCTGCTTTAAAACAAAATCAAAAGATCGCAGCCTCGTTTCACTCGTCAGCTCCTACAGGGTTTTGTGTCTGCCACTCGATCAACTGTGGGAGCGAGCCTGCTCGCGATGGAGGCACAGACACCGCGGAGTATCTGGCTTTCCGCGTTATCGTTGGCCTCCATCGCGAATGAATTCGCTCCTACAGAGAGCCGCAGCTTTTTTGAACTTGCGGTCACCTTGGCAATTCCATCGACTAACAGCGAACAGGAGTTGCCAATGACTACCCAGGCTTTTCGTGCTCCTGCCGGTGCTGCGGCTGATGAGCGGATTTACAGCACCGACATCCCCGCCCGTCTCGACCGCCTGCCCTGGACCCGTTTCCACACCTTGCTGGTTCTGGCGCTGGGTATCACCTGGTTGCTCGATGGGCTTGAGGTGACGCTGGCAGGTTCAGTGTCCGGGGCGCTCAAGGACAGTCCGGTGTTGGCGATGAGCAATACCGATATTGGTCTGGCGGGTGCGGTCTACATTGCCGGGGCGGTGTTGGGGGCGTTGTTTTTTGGCTGGCTGACGGATCGACTGGGGCGGCGCAGGCTGTTCTTCATCACGCTGTTCCTGTACATAGGCGCCACGGCAGCGACGGCTTTCTCCTGGAATCTGGCGAGTTTCCTGCTGTTCCGCTTCCTCACCGGCGCCGGCATCGGTGGCGAATACACCGCGATCAACTCCACCATCCAGGAATTCACCCCGGCACGTTTTCGCGGTTGGGTCGACCTGACCATCAATGGCACCTTCTGGATTGGTGCGGCACTGGGCGCCGTGGGCGCGGTGATTCTGCTCGATCCGGCAGTGGCCGGTAGCGAACTCGGCTGGCGCCTGTGTTTCGGCATCGGGGCGGCGCTGGGCCTGGGGATCATCTGGATGCGTCTGTGGATCCCCGAAAGCCCGCGCTGGCTGATGATCCACAATCAACCGGAAAAGGCCGAGCGCATCGTCGCCGACATCGAACGCCAATACCGCGAACGCGGTATCGAACTGCCCCCGGTCGATACGCCACCACTGCGACTGCGTGCACGGAACCACACGCCGTTGAGGGAAGTATTCAAAAGCCTGTTCATCGCACACCGCCGACGGGCGCTGGTGGGGCTGACGTTGCTGACGGCCCAGGCCTTCTTCTACAACGCGATCTTCTTCACCTACGCCCTGGTGCTGACCGACTTCTACGGCGTGCCCTCGGCAGAGATCGGCTGGTACATATTGCCCTTCGCCCTGGGCAACTTCTGCGGCCCGCTGCTGCTTGGCCGACTGTTCGACGTGGTGGGACGGCGCATCTTGATCAGCAGTACCTACCTGCTGTCGGGCGTGCTGCTGGCAGTGAGCGGCTATCTGTTCCAGCAGCACTTGATCGATGTCACCCAGCAGACCATCGCCTGGATGGTGATTTTCTTCTTCGCCTCGGCAGCGGCAAGTTCGGCCTACCTCACGGTGGCCGAAACCTTTCCTCTGGAAATACGCGCTTTGGCGATTGCCGTGTTCTACGCCTTCGGCACCGGTCTGGGCGGGCTGATCGGGCCGATGCTCTTTGGCGTGCTGATCGAGACGGGTGAGCGGACCAATGTGTTTTATGGCTATTTGATGGGTGCGGTCTTGATGGTTGCGGCGGCGTTGGTTCAGGCGCTTTGGGGTGTGGCGGCAGAGCGGCGGTCGCTTGAGCATGTGGCCAGGCCATTGTCGCAGGTGGGGGATTGATATTGTCTGGGTTCGTGTGGTGTCTGTACTGGCCTCTTCGCGGGCAAGCCTCGCTCCTACAGATTCACTACCGGCCTGCTCGCTCCTACAGGTTTACCACCGACCTGTAGGAGCGAGGCTTGCCCGCGAAGGCGTCATTACGTCTTACGCAAAATCAAGCATCACGAAACAACCAAGGCTGACTCGCCCGATGCCTCACCTCGAACGCCGCAATCGCATCACCTTCCTGCAACGTCAGGCCAATGTCGTCCAGGCCATTGAGTAAACAGTGCTTGCGAAACGCATCGATCTCGAACCCCAAGACCTTGCCATCCGGACGGGTCACGGTCTGGGCTTGCAGGTCGACCTGCAACTGATACCCAGGCGTGGCCTCGACCTGCTTGAACAGTTCATCGACTTCCTCGTCGCTCAAGATGATCGGCAGCAAGCCATTCTTGAAGCTGTTGTTGAAGAAAATGTCGGCATAGCTCGGCGCGATGATGCTGCGCAAGCCGTACTCTTCCAGCGCCCACGGCGCGTGTTCACGGCTGGAGCCGCAACCGAAGTTCTCACGGGCCAGCAACACGCTGGCGCCCTGGTAACGCTCGGCGTTAAGGACGAAGTCCTTGTTCAGCGGGCGTTTGGAGTTGTCCTGGTAAGGCTGCCCCACGTCCAGGTAACGCCATTCGTCAAACAGGTTAGGGCCGAAACCGGTGCGCTTGATCGACTTCAAGAACTGCTTCGGGATGATCTGGTCGGTGTCGACGTTGGCACGATCCAGAGGTGCAACAAGGCCGGTGTGCTGGGTAAAAGCTTTCATGTGTGCTCCTTAAATCAACTCTCTGACGTCGACAAAACGACCATTCACTGCGGCAGCCGCCGCCATCGCCGGGCTCACCAGATGGGTACGGCCACCGGCGCCCTGACGCCCGGCGAAGTTGCGGTTGGAGGTCGAGGCGCAATGCTCGCCCGACTGCAAACGGTCCGGATTCATGCCCAGGCACATCGAGCAACCCGGCTCGCGCCATTCGAAACCGGCTTCGAGGAAAATCTTGTCCAGGCCTTCGGATTCGGCCTGAGCCTTTACCAGCCCCGAGCCTGGCACAACAATCGCCTGCTTGATGGTCGAGGCCACTTTGCGGCCCTTGGCAATCACGGCAGCAGCGCGCAGGTCTTCGATCCGCGAGTTGGTGCAGGAACCGATGAACACACGGTCCAGCTGAATGTCGGTAATCGCCTGATTGACGCTCAGCCCCATGTACGTCAAGGCGCGCTCAATGGAACCGCGTTTGATCAGGTCCATTTCCTCGGCAGGATCCGGCACACGCTGATCCACCGCCAAGACCATCTCGGGCGAGGTGCCCCAGCTGACCTGCGGCTTGATCCGGGTCGCGTCGAGCTCGACCACCGTGTCGAACACCGCATCGGCATCGGACTGCAGATCTCTCCAGGCCTCGACCGCCAGATCCCATTCCACACCCTTCGGCGCAAACGGACGGCCCTTCACATAGGCCACGGTCTTCTCATCAGTCGCCACCAGCCCCACCCTGGCACCGGCCTCGATCGCCATGTTGCAGATGGTCATGCGACCTTCCATGGACAGATCGCGAATCGCGCTGCCGGCAAACTCGATGGCGTGGCCGTTGCCGCCAGCCGTACCGATCTTGCCGATGATCGCCAGGATGATGTCCTTGGCCGTCACGCCCAACGGCAATTGCCCTTCGACCAGCACCCGCATGTTCTTCATTTTCTTGGCGACCAGGCACTGGGTGGCAAGCACGTGCTCGACCTCAGAAGTACCGATGCCATGGGCCAGGGCGCCGAATGCGCCGTGGGTGGCCGTATGCGAATCGCCGCAGACCACGGTCATGCCCGGCAAGGTGGCGCCCTGCTCCGGGCCGATCACATGGACGATGCCGTGGCGCACGTCGTCGATCTTGAATTCGGTGATACCGTACTCGTCGCAGTTGTCGTCCAGAGTCTGGACCTGCAACCGCGCGACCTGATCGGTGATGCTGTCGATGCCGCCCTTGCGCTCGGGTGTCGTCGGTACGTTGTGGTCCGGTGTCGCGATATTGGTGTCGATTCGCCAGGGTTTGCGCCCGGCCAGGCGCAAACCTTCGAAGGCCTGTGGCGAAGTCACTTCGTGAAGGATATGGCGGTCGATATAAACCAGCGCCGAACCATCGGCTCGCTGTTGCACGAGATGCGCATCCCAGAGTTTGTCGTAAAGCGTTCTGCCAGCCATCAAACTATCCTCATTTGCGTTTTCGATATTTTGTTTTTATGAATGCGCAAAACAAGTCATTAAGAACTGACTTACATTCCGCGCACAGTGAAACTCGGCAACTAATTTCCAACTTGATAATCCAGAAAACTGAAACCATGGAACTTACTGGCGAAGTGAATCACTCATGTGTTCCACGCGCCCCGTGGATTGCTTAGTCACGACTTTTGCAGAACCATCTTCCGACGCCTCGCCATTGAGCGCCTTGTGCATCTTCGATGTATCCAGTGCCCCCACCCACTTGGCAATCGCCATTGTTCCGACACCGTTGCCAATCGTATTGGTAATCCCCCGCGCCTCGGACATGAATCGATCCACGCCCAACAGCAGCACCATGCCGGCCACCGGAATGGTCCCAAGGGATGCCAGCGTCGCCGTCAGGATGATGAAGCCCGCACCGGCCACACCTGCCGAGCCTTTGGAGGTAAACATCAGTACAGCCAGCACGATCAACTGATCGGTCAGGGTCAGTGGCGTGTTGGTCGCCTGGGCGATGAAGACGGCGGCAATGGTGTAGTAAATGGCCTGACCGTCGGGGTTGAAGGTCAGGCCGGCGGGAATGATCAGCCCGGCCACCGGCTTCGACACGCCGGCCTTTTCCATCTTCGAGATCATTTGCGGCAGCACCGACTCGGAGGAACAGGTGCCCAGTACGGTGAACAGCTCTTCCTTGATGTACTTCAGCAGTTTCCAGATGCTGAAGCCGCTGTACCGGCAGATCGGTCCCAACACGAAAATCACGAAGATGGCACAGGTGATGTAGACGCAGGCCACCAGCTTGCCCAAGGACAGCAACGAGCCGAAGCCGTACTTGCCGATGGTGAAGGCAATCGCCCCGAACGCGCCGATGGGAGCCAGGCGCATCACCATGCTGACGATGCGGAACATGCCGTGGGTCAGGCTTTCCAGGGTGTCCACGAACAGCTTGGCCCGGGGGCCGGCGTGGGCCAGAGCGACGCCCAGCAACACCGAGAACAGCAGGATCTGCAGCACATTGCCCTTGGCGAAAGCGTCGACGATGGTGTCGGGAATGATGTTCATCATGAAGTCCATGAACGAGGTGTGCTTCGCCGCCGTGGTGTAGGCGTTGAGGCTCGACGTATCCAGCGTGGCGACGTCGACGTTCATGCCGGCACCGGGCATGAACAGGTTGACCACGATCAACCCCACCACCAGGGCCAGGGTGGAAACCACCTCGAAATAGATCAGGGCACGCAAGCCGACCCGCCCCAGATCCTTCATGTTTTCCATGCCGGCGATGCCCGTCACCACTGTCAGGAAAATCACCGGCGCCAGAAGCATTTTGATCAGTTTGATGAAGGCGTCGCCCAAAGGCTTGAGCGCCGTACCGGTTTCAGGAAAGAACACGCCGATCACGGCGCCGGTGATAACGGCAAGCAGAACTTGCACGTATAGTTTTCCAAGCATTCTTTTCATTGAAAAGTCCTGAATCTTATTGTTCTAAATATGTACCGGCATAGTAATTCGCAGCAACCTCGAAGGCGCTGTCATTCTTGCGAATGGCGATTGCTTGCCACAACTAATCAACCGACCGTCGGCCGGTAGTTAAATATCATCTACATACTCATAATCAACTCCACTTAAATTGTTTTTAGCGGTATCTTTTGATTGGTCCATTCACCAGGATGTCCGGCCAAATTATATATAGCTGGCAACATCCTGAGAGTTACTTCAACTCACTACATACTTAACCGCTGAGTTACCAATGAGTCAGACCCTCGATCTATCTTTCTTTTACCTGCTGGCCGAAAAAGGCAGCCTGGCGGCGACCGCCCGCGAGTTGGGGGTTACGCCCCCGGCGGTGAGCAAACGCCTGAGCGCACTGGAAGCGCGGCTGGGTACCCGTCTGGTCAATCGCACCACCCGCTCGATGAGCCTTACCGATGAAGGCGAGATCTACCTGACCCACGCCGAGCGCATCCTCACCCAGATCGATGAGGTCGAGCAGATGCTCAGCAGCTGCCGGGCCGCGCCCAAGGGCCTGATCCGGATCAACGCGACCCTGGGCTTTGGCCGACGCTACATAGGCCCGGCCCTGGCGGCTTTTCATACCCGTTATCCGGAGGTCAAGGTCCAGCTTGAAATCAGTGATCATCCTCTGGACCTCGCGACCCATGGTTTCGACCTGGCCATCCGCATTGGCGCCCTGCCCGACGCGGCGTTCCATGCGCGCAAGATCGCCTCCAATCGCCGTCTGCTGTGCGCGTCCCCGCTGTACCTGGAAAAACATGGCACCCCTGCCCGCCTCACGGATCTTGCGAACCACAGCTGCATTTTCCTGCGCCAGAACGAAGCGACTTACGGTGTGTGGAACTTCGACAGTGGCGAGCGGGCGCAGAACATCAAGGTGCATGGCGCGCTGAGCTGCAACGACGGTGAAATTGCCATGAGGTGGGCACTGGACGGCTATGGCATCCTGCAGCGTTCCGAGTGGGATCTGGCTCGCTATGTCCGCAGCGGCCGCCTTCGCGTTCTGTTGCAAGAGCACAGCAACCGGGCGGACATCTATGCGGTGTATCCGCAGCAGTTGCATCTGTCGGCCAGGGTGCGCAGCCTGATCGACTTTCTGGTGGAGCGTTTCGCCAACCTGGACAGCCTGGCCAATGACGTCTGCCAGCATGGCGGACACAAAACAGACCCGCAGGAATAAAAAGGGCGAGACCCGGAAATTGCGCAACCGGGTCTCGCAAATCCGCCAACAACGGCGGCAGAGCTCAACTCATGAATCTGGCGCCGCGATCAGAACCGGTCATGCAGATTGGGCATGTCGACTGCCCGTTCGATCACGCTGCCCGCCGCCAACAACCGTTGCTCGCGATAACTGTCGGCCACCAACTGCACACCGATCGGCAGCCCATCGACAACGCCGGTCGGCACATTCAGTCCCGGCAGGCACAGCGCCGCCACCGTAATCAGCGGGCTCTGGTCCGCCAGCACGCTTTTCATGTCATCCGTCGAGCCCAGATCCGCGCCCCAGCGCATGGGCAGCCGGCAGGAGGTGGGAAGCAGGATCAGCGGATAGCGGCTCATGAACTCGTTCCACTGGCGGCGCAGTTGATCGCGCCGGGCAATGGCCAATGCATATCCTTCGAGGTCAATGGCCGGTGCGCCCGCCAGCATGTTCTCGACGGAGCGCAGTATCACGTCGTCGCCCATGGCCTTCACGCCGGCGAACATGCCCATACGCGCTTCGGTCATGACGATCGATTGCCAGATCTCCACTCCCTCGGCCATGCCCGGAGGCGTTGCACGCTCGACCATGTATCCGGCCGCTTCCAGGATCTGCGCCGCATCGTTCAGTGCGATCTTGATTTCGGGGGCCAGCGAACTGCCGGGAATTTCATCGACCAGGGCTACGCGCACTGGCGCCGAGTCGTCCGGGTAGTCCATTTGCGCCGGCACCCACAAAGGGTCGCGACGATCGGCACCGGACATGGCAACCAGCCCGAGACGCAGATCGCGCATCCGGCGTGCCAGTGGTCCCTGCGCAGACATGGTCTGCAGTCCAAGGAAACGTAGGCCCGTGGTGGGATGGAAAGCCGGGATTCGTCCGGGCGTCGTTCGCAAACCGGCCAGACCGTTGACGTAGGCGGGATAACGGATGGAGCCGGCAATATCGGTGCCGTGGGCCAGCGAGCACATGCCGGCGGCAACCGAGACACCTGCGCCGCCGCTGGATCCGCCGGAGGTCACCGTTTCATCCCAGGGGTTGAGCGTACGTCCGTGCAGGGGATTTTCGGTGAACCAACGGAAGGAAAATGGCGGTGTGTTGGTGCGCCCGACGTTGATCGCGCCGGCTTTGAGCAAATTGCTGACGACGGTGCTGTCGCCCGGAGCGATACGCTCGGCGAAGGCTGGCACGCCATTGGTGGTGGCTTCGCCCTGGACGTCGACATTCAACTTGATCGTGACCGGCACGCCGTGCAGCGGCCCCAGTGTTTCACCACGATAAACCAGGCTGTCTGCAGTGTTGGCCGCCAGCAACGCCCGTTCCCGGTCGGCATGGACAATGGCGTTCAAGCGAGGATTGAGCGCATCGGTGCGCGCATAACAGCTTTGCAGTGCTTCGTGGCTGGAGATCGTGCCACGGCGAATATGCGCCGCCACATCGACGGCGTCCCAGCGCCAGATCTGGTCGGGCAAGTCGCTGGCGGCGGTTACGTCCTGGTCGTTCATCGGGTTGGTCATCAACTGACACTCCATTGAGGTTGTTTTGCGAACGTTGACGGCTTCCCCCGGCAACACGCCTCCCGGCATTGCCTAATGCCAGTCAGCGATGGTCAGTGAAGGAGCGAAGGCATCAACGCAAGGTGTTGACGGCGTCAAACGGGCTGGGGCTGCGCCTTGAGGCAGGCCTTTCGTTGGCGCACGAAGCACATGGCCAATGCGGCCACGCAGCCGGGGATGGCGAAGACGATGAAGTTCAGGTGCAGCGGCAACTGGATGCTCACCAGCACACCGCCGAGGATCGGCCCGCTGATGGCGCCACTTCTGCCGATCCCGGAAATCCAGCCCAGGCCGGTCGAGCGGATGCCCATCGGGAAAAATTGCGCCACGCAGGAATAGGCAAGAATCTGTGTGCCGATGGTGGTGGCGCCCGCGATGAAAATCAGCCCGTAAAGAATGGTGGGCGGACTGTTGAAACCGAGCAGGCTGATCGACGTTGCCGCCAGCAGGAAAAACACCACCAGCACCCTGCGCAGCCCCAGGCGATCCCCCAGCCAACCGCCGCCCACGGCCCCGAATATGGCGCCGACGTTCATCAGCAGCAGGAAACTCAGGCTCGAACCCAGGCCGTAACCGGCACTGATCATCAGTTTCGGCAGCCAGGAGTTCAGCGCATAGATCATCAGCAGGCAGCAGAAGAACACCAGGCAGAGCATCACGGTGCCCATCGCCCGACCTTCACGGAACAACTGCACCACCGGCGCGCCGGGTGTCTTGAGGGCAGGCACGATGAACTTATCGTCCGGACGGGACACGAAGGCAGGCTCGATTCGGTGCAGGACCTCGCGGGCTTGCGCTTCGTGGCCCTGGCGGATCATGAAGCCGACCGATTCGGGCAGGTAACGCAGGATCAGCGGCAGCAGGAGCAACGGAATCCCCGCCACGTAAAACACTGACTGCCAGCCAAAGTTCGGCAGCAGCACGATGCCCAGTCCCGAAGACAGAATGCCGCCCACGGAGTAGCCGCTGAACATGATAGCCACCAAGGTGCCGCGGATTTTTTTCGGCGCGTATTCACTCATCAGGGCCACCACGTTAGGCATGACGCCGCCGATGCCCAGCCCGGCCAGGAACCGGCACAGACCGAACTCGGTGGTATCGCGCGCCAGGCCGTTGAGCAGCGTGAAGCCGCTGAACAGGACCACGCAGATGGCGATGATCCACTTGCGCCCTACCCGGTCGGACAGCGAGCCGAAGATGATCGCGCCCAGCATCGCCCCGAACAGCGCGTAACTGCCCAGCGCACCGGCTTGCAGCGGGGTCAGGCCCCAGTCTTTCATCAGAGCCGGCAGGACCACGCCGTAGATCACCAGGTCGTAGCCGTCGAAGATGATGATCAGCGCGCACCAGAACAGCACTCGCCAGTGAAAGGCGTTGAAGCGCGCCTGGTCGATGACCTCGTTAATGTCGATTTTTCGCATGGCACTCAACTCTTGTTGTTGTTTTCAGGCAACTCAAGGGTAGGTCCGGGTGCGGATGGGCTATATCCGCAGTTCGCAGGGCTTTATCCGTTTTTTACAGATCGTCCATTTCCGATCATCGCGTTGTGGTGGTTACTGGCGACGTTTGAGGGTCTCGGTGGGCAGTTCGCCGAATTGTCGGCGGTAGATTTCGGAGAAGCGCCCCAGGTGCAGGAAGCCGTAATCCATCGCCAGTTCGGTGACGTTGCGGTAGCCGCAGGTAGGGTCGCCGAGGCAGGCGTGTACCCGTTCCAGCTTTTTCTGGCGGATGTAGCGGTTGGGCGTAAGGCCCACGGTGCGCTCGAACAGCCCGTACAGCGAGCGCGGGCTCATGTGCGCCCGACGCGCCAGTTCGTCACTGCACAGATCTTCCTTGAGGTTCTGTCTGATGTAGTCGGCGATCTGCTCGAAGGTCGCCAGGGAGGTATTGAGTTCCGGGCGAGTCAGGTTCGTACGCAGCAACATCAGCAGCTTGGTGGCGACGATCTGCATGTAGTTTTCCTGAATCCGCGGCATCGGCTCGGCCGTTTCGGCTTCGCTGCAAACCATGCGCAACAGATCGAAAAACCCTTCCAGCTCATCCATCCGGTAGCAGGACTCGACAAAGCGCAGGCCCTCCCCCGGCGTCTGCCAGCGCTGGTCACGACAGATCGACTCCATGACCGAGGCCGGGATTTTCAGGATGAATTTTTCGCAATCGGCCGAACCGGTCAGGTCGACGCGATCATCGGGATTGATGATCAGCATCTCTCCCGCACCCAGATAGTGCTCCTGCCTGTGGTTGCGCCACAGACAGTGCCCGTTCAGGAGGATCTGCAAGTGATAGAAGGTTTCCAGCGCGGGGGATGTGATACGTACATCCGAGCCGTAACTGATACGGCACAGATCCAGGCTGGCGAACTTGCGGTGCAACAGGCTGGAAACATACGCCCGGGACCGGGAAAGTTGAATGTCATGACTGCCCAGGTGTTCGTTAACGTAGTCGGAGACCGCATAAGGGTCGGCCAGATTGAACACCGCACTTTGTTGACTTGAAAGTAACTGCTGCATCACTCAGAACCCTGATGGTCGCCATTGCTCACGAAGTTCCACCCGTGGCCCGATGGCGTCAAGCATCAGCCCGGCACAAACCGCCCAACGGCTGCGAACGTCCTGCCTTATACAGGGTTGTGCGGGCGTGCGGCGCGCACCCGGGGCGGGTTTGTAGAAAGGGGATAAGGATCTGCAGAAACTGGATACTGCCCTCCAGCTACCGGGCTTAATTTCGATTTCACGAACAACTGAAAGATCTGGAGATGCCCCTCACACCACTCATTGCTTAGTTGCTATCGGCATTTATTGAAGTTCGCTGCGGCGACATCCCTCTACATAAAAGCCTTCTGCCTTTTCAGCGCAGACGGCAGTGCTTTGCCTGTGATTGCACCCGACGTCCCAATAAAAATAAATACGGCGAGAAGAACATGAACATTACAACGACGCGCTTCGCTGCAAGTGCGGGGCATCGGTCCCCCTTGAGTCTGATCGGCTTTGCAGCCTTGTCCTGTGCCCTGCCCTTGAGCGCCTTCGCCGCCGGATTTGTCGAAGACTCCAAAGCCACCCTCGAGTTACGCAACTACTACTTCAATCAGGATTACCGCAGCGGCTCGGCCGCGCCCTCGAAACAGGAAGAATGGGGGCAGGGTTTCATCCTCAATTACACCTCCGGTTTTACCCAGGGGCCGGTGGGATTTGGACTGGATGCACTGGGCATGCTCGGCATCCGCCTGGATTCGGGCAAAGGCACGCACTACAACCCCAACAGCACCAACCAGGCGGGCCTGGTCTTCCCGACCGACAGTGATGGTCGGGCGGTCAGTGATTTCAGCAGCCTGGGCCTGACCGCCAAGGTGCGTTATGCCAAGACCGAAGCCCGGCTCGGCACGCTGCGGCCGAGAATGCCGATTCTGACGCTGAACGACGGTCGCTTGCTGCCGGAAACTTTCGAAGGCATGCAAGTCACGTCCCAGGACTTCGACAACATCACCCTCACCGCCGGTAAAGTTGAAAAGGTCAAAAGCCGTACGTCCTCCAATAATGAAAATCTGGCGATATCCGGTGCCGGTGGCGCCGCGGGCAAGCGCAGCAACAAGTTCTATTTCGCCGGTATCGATTACAAACTCAATCCGAACTTGTTGCTCCAGTACTACTACGGTGGTCTGGAGAACTTCTATCAGCAACATTTCCTCGGCATGGTGCATAACCTCGCTTTGCCGGTGGGCAATCTGAAGAGCGACCTGCGCTTTTTCGACAGCGGCCCGGACGGTCGCAATGCTAGCCAGGCCGGCCGGCAGGAAGGTTATCGCAGCAGCGGCTATCACAATGACGGCAAAGTCGATAACCGCGCCCTGGCGGGCATGTTCACTTACACCGTGGGGCCGCACTCGATCGGCCTGGGTTATCAGGCGCTGAGCGGCTCCAGTGATTTCCCCTTCGTCAATCAGGGTGATGGCTCAGCGACCTATCTCATCACCGACCGCCAGACCGGCGCCCGCTTCCAGCGGGCCGGCGAAGACACCTGGGTGGCACAATACGGCTTCAATTTCACGGCGGTCGGCATTCCGGGGCTGACCACCCAGGTGACCTACCAGCGGGGTGATCATGTGAAAACCGATTCCGGCGACCAGCATGAGTGGGAGCGCGATATTCACTTCAACTATGCGTTCCAACAGCCCATGCTCAAAGGCTTGAGCGTGTCGCTGCGCAATGCCACGTTGCGCAGCACCGTGCCCAATCAGCGGGACATCGATGAGAACCGGGTATACCTGACCTACACCCGCGACCTCTTCTGACAAAACGGCCCTCTGTAGGAGCGAGCATGCTCGCGATGGTCGTTAACGATGACGCTGGCTGTCTGAATGCCCGCAGCGCCTGGACTTCCATCGCGAGCAAGCTCGGCTCCTACAATGGTCGTTAACGATGACGCGGGCTGTCTGAATGCCCGCGGCGCCTGGACTTCCATCGCGAATGAATTCGCTCCTACAGGGATTTGTGTTGTTTGGGAAAGACTGAATTGCTCCAAACCCATTGATCGCCCCCCGTGAAAAGGCGCAGGCTAGAGAGCTGCCCCCGCCTTCCTATCATTCCGAATGATAGTTACCTTCGCCGCGTTCGATTCGTGCGATATCCGCCCGCCTAGCATCATTCGCCCATCTCAATACATTGGCGGATGCATCCATGGAACAGTCATTCAAACATTTGCGCTTCCCGTTGGCCGTGTTGGCCGTGGTGGTGATGAGCGCTTGTGGCAAAGCGCCGCAATCGGCCGCAACTCCGC
Source organism: Pseudomonas sp. REP124 (assembly GCF_020164475.1). Lineage (GTDB taxonomy): Bacteria > Pseudomonadota > Gammaproteobacteria > Pseudomonadales > Pseudomonadaceae > Aquipseudomonas. Next base: position 29,888 of record NZ_JAIQWX010000059.1, read on the forward strand.
CCGCCGCCAAGGTCAGCGTGGCCAAGGTGCTGGAGCAGCCGGTCAACGAGTGGGACGAGTTCACCGGTCGCCTCGAGGCACCGGAAACCGTAGAGATCCGTCCACGGGTGTCCGGCCAGATTGATGAAGTGGCCTTCACCGAAGGTGCGCTGGTCAAGAAAGGCGACCTGTTGTTCCAGATCGACCCGCGTCCGTTCCAGGCTGAAGTTCGTCGCCTCGAGGCCCTTGTAGCCCAGGCCCGCGCCAATGCCACCCGCAGCGAAAACGAAGCGCAACGCGGTGAGCGTCTGCGCACCAGCAACGCGATTTCCGCCGAACTGGCCGATTCGCGCACCAGCGCCGCCCAGGAAGCCCGCGCCGCCGTTGGCGCCCTTCAGGCCCAACTGGACCTGGCGAAACTGAACCTGAGCTTCACCCGCGTCACCGCGCCCATCGCCGGTCGCGTCAGCCGTGCGGAAATCACCGCCGGCAACCTGGTGACCGCCGATACCACCCCGCTGACCAGCGTGGTCTCCACCGACAAGGTTTACGCCTACTTCGACGCCGACGAGCGTGTGTTCCTCAAGTACACCCAGCTCGCTCGCCAGGGCAAACGCGGCGCCACCACCCCGGTGTACATGGGCCTGTCCAACGAAGACGGCAACCCGCACCTGGGTCAGATGAACTTCGTCGACAACCAAGTCAACCCGAAAACCGGCACCATCCGCGGTCGCGCGGTGTTCGACAACAGCGACGGCAGCTACACCCCGGGCCTGTATGCACGCCTGAAACTGGTGGGCAGCGGCACCTACAACGCCATGCTGATCAACGATGAAGCGGTCGGTACCGACCTGGGCAAGAAGTTCGTGATCGTGATGGACGCCGACAACAAGACCGCCTACCGCGCCGTCGAGCTGGGTCCGAAGATCGAAGGCCTGCGCATCGTGCGCAACGGTCTGAACGCGGGCGACACCATCATCGTCAAGGGCCTGCAGCGGGTGCGCCCTGGCTCGCCGGTGACCCCTGAAGTGATCCCGATGGCCAGCGAGCAGACCCTCGCCGCTCTTGCACAACAACGACAAGCACTGGAAGCCAGCAACCTGCCCCAAGTCGCGCCTGCCAAGGTCGCGCCGGGTACGGCTGTGAAAGTGGCTGCCGTGACTCCACGCGGTTAAGGGATAACGACTCCGATGAATTTTTCCAAATTCTTCATTACCCGGCCGATCTTCGCAGCGGTGCTCTCGCTGCTGATCCTGATCGCCGGCGCCATCTCGCTGTTCCAGCTGCCGATCAGCGAATACCCGGAAGTGGTGCCGCCGACCGTGGTGGTGCGCGCCAACTTCCCGGGTGCCAACCCGAAAGTCATCGGTGAAACCGTGGCAGCTCCCCTGGAGCAGGCCATCACCGGCGTCGAGAACATGCTGTACATGTCCTCGCAGTCGACCGCCGACGGCAAGATCACCCTGACCATCACCTTCGCCCTGGGTACCGACCTGGATAACGCGCAGGTGCAGGTGCAGAACCGCGTGACCCGGACCGAACCCAAGCTTCCCGAGGAAGTGACGCGCATCGGTATCACCGTGGACAAGGCATCGCCCGACCTGACCATGGTCGTGCACTTGACCTCGCCGGACCAACGCTACGACATGCTCTACCTGTCCAACTACGCGATCCTCAACATCAAGGACGAGCTGGCTCGCCTGGGTGGTGTCGGTGACGTGCAGTTGTTCGGCATGGGCGACTACTCGCTGCGTGTGTGGCTCGATCCGAACAAGACCGCTTCGCGCAACCTGACTGCTACCGATGTGGTGACCGCCATTCGCGAGCAGAACCGCCAGGTGGCCGCCGGTCAACTGGGTGCGCCGCCCTCCCCGAGCGCCCAGAGCTTTCAGCTGTCGATCAACACTCAGGGCCGTCTGGTCTCCGAGGAAGAGTTCGAGAACATCATCATCCGTGCAGGCGACAACGGTGAAATCACCCGCCTGAAAGACATCGCCCGAGTCGAACTGGGTTCCAGCCAATACGCCCTGCGCTCCCTGCTGAACAACCAGCCGGCGGTGGCGATCCCGATCTTCCAGCGTCCAGGTTCGAACGCCATCGAAATCTCCAACGAGGTTCGGGCGAAGATGGAAGAGTTGAAGAAAGGCTTCCCGCAAGGCATGGACTACAGCATCGTCTATGACCCGACGATTTTCGTGCGCGGCTCCATCGAGGCGGTGGTTCATACCCTGTTCGAAGCGCTGATCCTCGTGGTGCTGGTGGTGATCCTGTTCCTGCAGACCTGGCGCGCCTCGATCATCCCGTTGGTGGCGGTGCCGGTATCGCTGATCGGTACCTTTGCGGTGATGCACCTGTTCGGCTTCTCGCTCAACGCGCTGTCGTTGTTTGGCCTGGTACTGGCGATCGGTATCGTGGTGGACGACGCCATCGTGGTGGTGGAGAACGTCGAGCGGAACATCGAACTGGGGCTCGAGCCTTTCGAGGCGACCAAGAAGGCCATGAGTGAAGTGACCGGCCCGATCATTGCCACGGCGCTGGTGCTGTGTGCGGTGTTCGTACCGGCGGCGTTCATCTCCGGCCTCACCGGTCAGTTCTACAAACAGTTCGCCTTGACCATCGCCATCTCGACCGTTATCTCGGCCTTCAACTCCCTGACCCTGTCGCCAGCGCTGGCTGCCGTATTGCTCAAGGGTCACGATGCGCCGAAGGACCGTTTCTCGAGAATCCTCGACAAGATCTTCGGTGGCTGGCTGTTCCGTCCCTTCAACCGCTTCTTCGAGAAAGCCAGCCATGGCTATGTCGGTACCGTGCGCCGGGTCATCCGCAGCAGCGGTATCGCCCTGCTAGTGTACGCAGGCCTGATGGTGCTGACCTTCTTCGGTTTCTCCAGCACGCCGACCGGTTTCGTACCCGGCCAGGACAAGCAATACCTGGTGGCCTTCGCGCAACTGCCAGACGCCGCGAGCCTGGATCGCACCGAAGACGTGATCAAGCGCATGTCCGATCTGGCCCTCAAACAGCCAGGCGTGGAAAGCGCCGTGGCCTTCCCTGGCCTGTCGATCAACGGTTTTACCAACAGCCCGAACGCCGGCATCGTGTTCGTAACCTTGAAGCCGTTCGATGAGCGCAAGGACGCAAGCATGTCCGCCGGCGCCATTGCCGGTGCCTTGAACGGCCAGTACGCCGGGATTCAGGAAGCCTACATGGCGATCTTCCCGCCGCCACCGGTACAAGGCCTGGGCACCATCGGCGGTTTCCGCCTGCAGATCGAAGACCGCGGTAACCTGGGCTACGAAGAGCTGTACAAGCAGACCATGAACGTCATCGCCAAGAGCCATAACGTTCCGGAACTGGCCAACCTGTTCACCAGCTACACCGTGAACGTGCCGCAGGTCGATGCCGCCATCGACCGCGAGAAAGCCAAGACCCACGGCGTGGCCGTCAGCGACATCTTCGACACCCTGCAGATCTACCTGGGTTCGCTGTATGCCAACGACTTCAACCGCTTCGGTCGCACCTATCAGGTCAACGTTCAGGCCGAGCAACAGTTCCGCCTGGAGTCCGACCAGATCGGTCAGCTCAAAGTGCGCAACAACAAGGGCGAGATGATCCCGCTGGCGACCTTCATCAAGGTCAGCGACACCTCGGGTCCGGACCGCGTGATGCACTACAACGGCTTCATCACCGCTGAAATCAACGGTGCCGCAGCCCCCGGCTACAGTTCCGGCCAGGCCGAGGCGGCCATCGAGAAACTGCTCAAGGAAGAACTTCCAAACGGCATGACCTACGAGTGGACCGACCTGACCTACCAGCAGATTCTGTCCGGCAACACCGCGCTGTTCGTGTTCCCGCTCTGCGTACTGCTGGCGTTCCTGGTGCTCGCTGCCCAGTACGAAAGCTGGAGTCTGCCACTGGCGGTGATCCTGATCGTACCGATGACGCTGCTGTCGGCCATTACCGGGGTGATCGTGTCCGGTGGCGACAACAACATCTTCACCCAGATCGGCTTGATCGTACTGGTGGGGCTGGCCTGTAAGAACGCGATTCTGATCGTCGAGTTCGCCAAGGATAAACAGCAGGAAGGCCTGAGTCCTCTGGCTGCGGTACTGGAAGCCTGCCGCCTGCGTCTGCGGCCGATCCTGATGACCTCCTTCGCGTTCATCATGGGTGTAGTGCCACTGGTGATCTCCAGCGGTGCCGGTGCCGAGATGCGTCACGCGATGGGTGTGGCGGTGTTCTCCGGGATGCTCGGGGTGACCTTCTTCGGTCTGCTGCTGACGCCGGTGTTCTACGTACTGATTCGTAACTTTGTCGAGCGCAGCGAAGCGCGCAAAGCGGCCAAGAAGCCGAAACTGGACAAGCCACTGGAGTCGCATTGATGAGTCTGAAAGCCTTTCTGCCGAGCCTGCTGGTGCTGGCGCTGAGCGCCTGTGCCGTCGGCCCGGACTACAAGACCCCTGATACGGCGCCGGCCAACATCACCACGGCGACCGATGGCTCCGCGGGCCAGAAGAACTTCGACCGCTCGCGCTTCCAAAGCGTGTGGTGGCAGCAGTTCGAGGACCCGACCCTCAACCAGCTGGTGACCGAATCGCTCAAGGGCAACCGTGACCTGCGTGTCGCCTTCGCCCGCTGGAAAGCGGCGCGGGCGATCCGCGATGACATCAGCAACGACGCCATGCCGACCGTCACCAGCCGGGCCAGCAGCGATCTGGGCAAGGGCCAGATTCCGGGGCAGACCACCAACCGGGTCAACAGCGAACGCTACGACCTGGGCCTGGACATGGCGTGGGAGATCGACCTGTTTGGCCGTATCCAGCGCAACCTGGAATCGGCCAACGCCGAGCAACAGGCACTCGAGGCTGATCTGTATCAGCTGCAAGTGACGATGATTGCCGAGTTGGTGGACTCCTATGGTCAGCTGCGCGGTGCGCAACTGCGGGAGAAGATCGCCCTGGCGAACCTGAAGAACCAGCAGGAGTCGCGCAAGATCACCATCAGCCTGCGTGATGCCGGCGTGGGCGATCAGCTCGACGTGGAGCGTGCCGATGCGCGCCTGGCTGCGGTGGAAGCCAGCGTGCCGCAGCTGCAGGCTGAGCAGGTACGGCAGAAAAACCGTATCGCTACCCTGCTGGGTGAGCGTCCGGACAAGTTGACCGTGGACCTGAGCCCGAAAGACCTGCCGGCGATTGCCAAGGCCTTGCCGATCGGTGATCCGGGTGAACTGCTGCAACGTCGTCCGGACATTCTCAGCGCCGAACGCCAACTGGCCTCGGCCACGGCGCGGATCGGTGTGGCCAAGGCCGACCTGTTCCCGCGGGTCAGCCTCAGCGGCTTCCTCGGCTGGACGGCCGGGCGTGGCTCACAGATCGGCTCCTCGGCGGCCAACGCTTGGGCGCTGGGCCCGAGCATCACCTGGGCAGCGTTTGACCTGGGCAGCGTGAAAGCCCGCATTCGCGGTGCCGACGCCGATGCCGAAGGCGCCCTGGCGACCTACGAGCAGCAGGTGTTGCTGGCGCTGGAAGAATCGGAAAACGCCTTCAGCGACTACAACAAGCGCCAACAGCGTTTGATTTCGTTGATTCGTCAGAGTGAGTCGAGTCGTTCGGCGGCCGATCTGGCCGAGATTCGCTATCGCGAAGGTTCGTCGGACTTCCTCGTGTTGCTCGACGCCCAGCGCGAGCGCCTGGCGGCCGAAGACACCCAGGCCCTGGCGGAAATCGATCTGTATCGCGGCATCGTCGCCATCTACAAGGCCCTCGGTGGCGGCTGGCAACCGGAGACCGTCGCCAGCAAGTAACCGGCCTTCACAGAGCTCCTTTGGTTGGCCGCAACCAACCAAATTCCTTGCCCCGCAACCGAATGGTCGCGGGGCTTTTTTGTGCATCGTCAACACAAAAACCTGTAGGAGCGAGGCTTGCCCGCGAAGGCGCCAGATCTGCCGATATTGTGTTGCCTGACACGACGCCTTCGCGGGCAAGCCTCGCTCCTACAAAGGTCATGCGGTCGGCACGGAACCAATGTGGGAGCGGGCTTGCTCGCGAAAGCGGTGTGT
>NZ_JAIQWX010000006.1 GCF_020164475.1 Pseudomonas sp. REP124
AGCGGCCAGTTCGCGCATCCGCTCAAGCACGGCATTCAAGCCATTACTGCGCGACGGCGACAACTGCCGTGACAGCCCAAGCTGCTCGAACCACCCCGGCAAATCCACCTGCTGCAACTCAGCCGCCGACAGCCCATTGACCCGCGCCAGCAGCAACGCCACCAGCCCACGAATCAACCGCGCATCGCTATTGGCCCGAAACTGCCAGTGGCCGTCCTGCAACTCGCCCATCAGCCACACCTGGCTTTCGCAGCCATGCACGCGGTTGGCGTCGACTTTATCCACATCACTCAACGCCGGCAGGCGCTCGCCCCACTGCATCAGCAGGCGCGCCCGTTGCTCCCAGCCCGGCAGGTTCTGAAAGGCTTCCAGCGCAGTCACGGCGTCGGCAGGCAGATTCATCGCAGCAGCTCCAGCGCCTGATCCAGCGCGCTGAAGAAGCGCTCCAGGTCTTCGGAATCGTTGTACAACGCCAGCGAAACCCGAATCGCCCCGGCCAGCTCATAGCTTTTGAGCAGCGGCATGGCGCAGTGGTGACCGGCGCGTACGGCAATGCCTTGCTCGGTCAGCAGATGCGCCAGATCCGAGTTATGCACACCCTCGACGGTAAAACTGGCCAGCGCCACCTGCGGCTTGCCCAGCAGGCGAACGCCGGTGCGTGATTGCAGACCCTTGAGCAGGCAGTCATGCAGCGCCGCTTCATGGGCGGACACGGCGTGTTGATCCAGATTGCTCAGGTAATCCAGGGTCGCGCCCAGGCCGATGACGCTGGAAACCGGCGGAGTGCCCGCCTCGAAACCCAGCGGCGCCGGACGAAAGCGTGCGTCGTGGTAGTTGGCGTCCAGCACCATCTCGCCGCCGAACTGCCAGGGGCGCAGTTGCTGCAGGGCTTCGTTGCGCCCGAACAGCACGCCCAGGCCATCGGGGCCGTAGAGCTTGTGGCTGGAAAACACATAGAAGTCGCAACCCAGCGCCTGCACGTCATGACGGCCATGGACCACGCCCTGGGCACCATCGATGACGGTCAGCGCGCCATGGGCCTTGGCCATCGCCAGCAGCGCGGGCAGCGGTTGCCAGGCACCGATCACGTTGGACAACTGGCTGACCGCCAGCAGACGGGTGCGCGGGCCGATCAATTGGCTCGCTGCGTGGAGGTCGATCACGCCATCGGCATCCAGCGGCAGCACCACCAGTTTCAGGTCGCGACGATGCGCCAATTGCTGCCAGGGCAGCAGGTTGGCGTGATGCTCCAGGGCGCTGATGACAAGTTCATCGCCCGGTTGGAATAGAGATTCCAGGCCATAGGCCAAGAGGTTCAGCGCAGACGTCGCGCCGTGGGTAAAGATGATTTGCCCGCAATCACCGGCATTGAGCCATTGCGCGGCCTTGCGCCGGCTGTCTTCGAACGCCTGGGTGGCGTGGGCGCCGGGCAGGTGTTGCGCGCGATGCACGTTGGCGGCGCCATTGGCGTAGTAATGCGCCAGGGCGTCGAGCAGGGCTTGGGGTTTTTGCGTGGTGGCGGCGTTGTCCAGATAGGTCTGGGCTTGCCGTTGCAGCGCGGCGATGGCCGGAAAGTCGGCGCGCCAGGGGGAGAGAATCATCATGCTATGCAGCCCTGCCGGGTGTGCGCATCACCCTGTACTGTAGGAGCGAGCATGCTCGCGATGGTCGTTAACGATAACGCTGGCAGTCTGGATGCCAGCGGTGTTCTTGAATCCATCGCGAGCATGCTCGCTCCTACAGGTACGGCGGTGATCGCGTGACGCTTAGTTGTGAGCGTGCAGCGCTTCGTTCAGTTCGATGGCCGACTTGTGGGTCTTGCATTCCACGGCGCCGGTTTCCGAATTGCGGCGGAACAGCAGGTCGGTCTGACCGGCCAGTTCGCGAGCCTTGACCACTTTGACCAGCTGGTTGTTCTCGTCCAGCAGCGCCACTTTGGTGCCAGCGGTCACGTACAGGCCCGATTCAACGGTGTTGCGGTCGCCCAGCGGGATGCCGATACCGGCGTTGGCGCCGATCAGGCAGCCTTCGCCGACCTTGATCACGATGTTGCCGCCGCCCGACAGGGTGCCCATGGTCGAGCAGCCGCCGCCCAGGTCCGAACCCTTGCCGACGAAGACGCCCGCCGAAACGCGGCCTTCGATCATGCCCGGGCCTTCGGTGCCGGCGTTGAAGTTGATGAAACCTTCGTGCATCACGGTAGTGCCTTCGCCCACGTAGGCGCCCAGGCGCAGCCGTGCCGCATCAGCGATACGCACGCCGGCCGGAACCACGTAGTCGGTCATTTTCGGGAACTTGTCCACCGAGAACACTTCCAGCAGGTCACCGCGCAGGCGGGCTTCAAGTTGCAGTTCGGCCAATTCGCTCAGGTCTACCGCGCCCTGGCTGGTCCAAGCCACGTTCGGCAGCAGCGGGAAGATGCCGGCCAGGTTCAGGCCGTGCGGCTTGACCAGACGGTGGGACAGCAGGTGCAGCTTGAGGTACGCCTCCGGGGTCGACGACAGCTGGGCGTCTTCGGCCAGCAGGGTGGCGACCAGCGGCTTGTGGCTCTCGGCCAGACGGGTCAGCAGGGCAGCCTGGGCAGCGTCGACGCCTTTGACCACTTCAGCCAGTTGCGCAGCCTGAGCGTTGGTGAATGTGATGGCCTGGTTGCCTTCGCTGTAGCCCAGGATCGGGGCAATGGCGGCGACCAGCTCGGCCGAAGGGTTAAGCAGTGGCTGTGCGTAGAACACTTCCAGCCATGCGCCTTGACGGTTTTGAGTGCCGACACCGAAGGCCAGGCTGAACAGAGTAGTGGACATGTTGATACCTCTAAAAATTTAAACGGGCTGCTTACTTGAGCGCGGCCGCGTAGATATCTGGCTTGAAGCCAATCAGGGTTCGGTCACCGAGATCGAGCACCGGGCGCTTGATCATCGAGGGTTGCGCGAGCATCAGTTCGATGGCTTTCGACTGGTCGAGATCGGCTTTGCGTTCGTCGTCGAGCTTGCGAAAGGTCGTGCCTGCACGGTTCAACACCGTTTCCCAGCCGTGCTCGTTGCACCATTGGGTCAGGTGTTCACGGTCGATGCCGACCGCCTTGTAATCATGAAAGTCATAGCTGACAGCGTGTTCATCGAGCCAGGTGCGCGCCTTCTTCATGGTGTCGCAGGCTTTGATGCCGAAAAGGTGCAACGTTTTGCTTGAAACGGTCAAGGAATCGCCCCCTTTACAGGTGCTGGAGAAAAAAGGTGACGGATTATGCCATGACCGGATGGTTTCGCGGCGCTCCAGGTCGAATTGCCTCCGTTTTACCTGTGGGAGCGGGCTTGCTCGCGAATGCGGTGGATCAGTGAAAAGGATGTTGACTGACACGCCGCCTTCGCGAGCAAGCCCGCTCCCACAGGTAATATGTTGTTACTGGGTTGCCGTGTGCGACATAGGTGCAAGGGGCTTGCGCAGTCTATGCGTCTAATATGGCACTTCAACGCTGTCGATCGTCCGGGGAACTCCGCTTTATGCAAACCGCTTACACCGTCCTGATCCTCTTGATGCTGGTGGGCGTTTCGCGCCTGATCGGACGGGTGGTGCCGCTGCCGTTGCCGCTGGTGCAAATCGCCGCAGGCGCCTTGCTCGCCTGGCCGACGCTGGGGCTGCATGTGGCGCTGGACCCTGAATTGTTTCTATTTCTGTTTCTGCCGCCGCTGCTGTTTTCCGATGGCTGGCGCATGCCCAAGCGCGAGTTCTGGCGACTGCGCGGGCCGATCCTGACGCTGGCGGTGGGGTTGGTGCTGTTTACCGTGGTCGGTGCCGGCTATTTCATTCACTGGCTGTTGCCGAGCATTCCGCTGCCGGTGGCCTTTGCCCTGGCGGCCGTGTTGTCGCCGACCGACGCCGTGGCGGTGTCCGCGATCGCCCAGAACCGCCTGCCCACGCCGCTGATGCACATGTTGCAGGGCGAGGCGTTGATGAACGATGCCTCGGGCCTGGTGACCTTCAAGTTTGCGCTGGTGGCAGCGGTGACCGGCGTGTTCTCCCTGACCAATGCCAGCATGACTTTTGTGTTGGTGGCCGTCGGCGGGCTGGCCATCGGTGTGGCCCTGAGCTGGCTTGTCGGGCGTTTGCGTTTCTGGATGATCGCCCGGGGTTGGGACGATCCGGCCACCCACGTGGTATTCATGTTGCTATTGCCGTTTGCCGCTTACGTGCTGGCAGAGCGCGTGGGCGCATCGGGCATTCTCTCAGCGGTGGCGGCGGGGATGATGCAGAGCTGGCTCGACCTGCTGCCGCGCCAGACCAATACCCGTCTGCTCAATCGCAGCGTCTGGTCATTGCTCGAATTTGCCTTCAATGGCCTGATCTTTCTCCTCCTCGGTTTGCAACTACCCGACATCATTAAAGCGGTAGCCAGCCACGAAGATTCACTGTGGCCGACACTGCTGTATCGCGGCTTCGACGTGCTGGCGATCTTTCTGGTGTTGCTGGTGTTGCGGTTTGTCTGGGTACAAAGCACCTGGCGCCTGTCCATTTTTGTGCGGCGCTGGCGTGGAAAGGAAGACATCACCCAGGTGCCGAACGCGCGCTCCTGCTGGCTGCTGACCGTCGGCGGCGTGCGCGGTGCGGTGACTTTGGCGGGTGTGATGTCGGTGCCGATGCTGATGGGCGCCAGTGCCTTTCCCGAACGTGATCTGCTGATCTTTATCGCTGCCGGGGTGATCCTGCTGTCGTTGATCGCGGCGTGCATCGTCTTGCCGTTGCTGCTGCGCGGCATCGAGACAAGTCCCGACGACAAGCGCCGCAACGAAGTGCGAGAGGCCTGGCGCAAGACGGCGGAGGCGGCGATTCACGCCCTGGAAACCGAAGAGGTCAATCCGCAGGATGCGGCTCAGGCAGCGTTGGCGGCTGAACTCAAGGCACAGATCATGTCCGAGTACCGGCATCAGCTGGACGTGTTCAACGACTCCGCCGAAGCCCAGGCCCTGGCGTTTCAGATGGATCTGCTGGAACGGCGACTGCGGTTGAAGGCGCTACGGGCGCAGCGTCTGGAGTTGTACAGCCTTAGCCGGCATCACCAGATTGGTGATGATGTGTTGCGAGAGGTGTTGGGGGAGCTGGATTTGAGCGAGGCGAAGCTGGGGCAGGTGAAATAACACGTCCCCCTGTAGGAGCGAGCACGCTCGCGATGAACGACAGAACACCGCGGGGTGTCAGGCCGCCAGCGTTATCGTTGGCGACCATCGCGAGCGTGCTCGCTCCTACAGGAGAAGCGGAGTTATTTACGGCGCTGGATGAAGTCGCGGATGCGCTCCGCTGCTTCCACGCACTCCGCCAACGGCGCAACCAGCGCCATACGCACACGCCCGGCACCCGGGTTCACGCCATCGACATCCCGGGACAGGTAGGAGCCCGGCACCACGGTCACGTGCTCCTGTTCGAACAGATCGCGGCAGAAGGCGGCGTCGTCACCGGCCACGTTCGGCCACAGGTAGAAGCTGCCGTCCGGGCGTTGCACGTCCAGCACCGGGCTGAGGATTTCCAGTACCGCATCGAACTTCTCGCGATACAGCGCACGGTTGGCGCGTACATGCACTTCGTCGTTCCACGCGGCAACGCTGGCCAACTGCGTCTGAACCGGCATCGCGCAGCCGTGGTAGGTGCGATAGAGCAGGAAACCCTTGAGGATGTCCGCGTCACCGGCGACAAAGCCCGAACGCAGGCCCGGCAGGTTGGAGCGCTTGGACAGGCTGTGGAACACCACGCAGCGCTTGAAGTCCTTGCGACCCAGTTCCGCGCAGGCGCTGAGCAGGCCCGGCGGCGGGGTTTGTTCGTCGAAATAGAGCTCGCTGTAGCACTCGTCCGCGGCGATCACGAAGTCATGCTCGTCGGCCAGGGCGATCAGCTTTTTCAGGGTCTCGACCGGGATCAGCGCACCGGTCGGGTTGCCCGGCGAGCACAGGAACAGGATCTGGCAGCGTTTCCAGATGTCCGGCGAAACCGCATCGAAATCCGGGTTGAAGCCGTTTTCGTCCAGGCACGGCAGGTAGTGCGGCTGGGCGCCGGCGAGGAACGCCGCACCTTCGTAGATCTGATAGAACGGGTTCGGGCTGACGATCAGCGCGTCGTCACCACGGTTAACCACGGTCTGGGTGAACGCGAACAGTGCTTCGCGGGTGCCGTTGACCGGCAGCACGTTGCGCGCCGGATCGATCCAGCCGCTCGGAACATTGAAACGACGCTCGCACCAGGCAGCGATCGACTCACGCAGCTCCGGAATGCCGAGGGTGGTCGGGTACACCGCCATCTTTTCCAGATTGCTGGCCAAGGCTTCGGCGACGAAAGTCGGCGAGCGGTGTTTCGGCTCGCCGATGGACAGCGCGATCGGACGCTTGTCCGGATTGGGCGTGACGCTGCCGAGCAGGGCGCGGAGTTTCTCGAACGGGTAGGGCTGCAACTGGGACAAAGCGTTGTTCATGGGGGCCTCATTTAAAGCGGGACAGTCTTTGTGGCGAGGGGGCTTGCCCCCGTTCGGCTGCGAAGCGGCCGTGAAACCAGCATGCGAGATGCATCTGATGCACCGCGCTGCCTGGTTTTGGGGCCGCTTCGCGACCCAGCGGGGGCAATCCCCCTCGCCACAGGGATCTGTTCCCACAGGGAGAAATGTTAAGTCAGATACTGATGCGCGACAGTTTGATATCCGGTTCCATATTGACGCTCAGTTGCTCGACGATCGCATCCTGCAGGCGGCTGCACAGCAGCGGGTCGGACAACGGCTGGTTGTTGGCGTCGGTGATGAAGAACACGTCTTCCACGCGTTCGCCCAAGGTGGCGATCTTGGCGTTCTGCAGTGACAGGTCGAACTCCAGGAAGATTCCCCCGACCCGCGCCAGCAGGCCCGGGCGGTCGGGGGCGGTCAGTTCCAGGATGGTCACCGGGCGCTGCGCATCGTTGTGGATCGTCACCTGCGGCGCGAAGGCGAAATGCTTGAGCTGGCGCGGCACCCGACGCTGAATGATGGTCGGGTAGTCGTCCGGGTTGCGCAGGGCTTCGGTCAGGCCGTCGCGGATCTGCTTGACCCGTGCCGGGTTATCGCCGATCGAGTCGCCGTCGGTATCGAGCACGATGTAGGTGTCGAGGGTGAACTGGCTGCTGGAGGTGATGACCCGCGCGTCGTGAATGTTCAGGTTGAGCTGGTCCATCGCGGCCACGGTCACGGCGAAGAAGTCGTGCTGGTCCGGGGCATAGATGAAGATCTGCGTGCCGCCCTCGAACTCCCGTTGAGTGGTTTCCTTGATCAGCACCAGCGGCCCGCCGTCGGCCGGCTGCTGCAGGATCGCATCGGTGTGCCAGGCGACATCGCCGGCGGTGTGACGCAGGAAATAGTCATCGCCCAATTGCGACCACAACTGCTCGACATCGTCCGGGTCGGTACCGCCGCGGGCCAGGATATCCAGGGCCGCGCTCTGGGTCTGGCGGATCTGCTCTTCGCGGTCCACGGGGTTTTCCAGGCCGCGACGCAGCGCGCGCTTGGTTTCGGTGTACAGCTGGCGCAGCAGGCTGGCGCGCCAGGAGTTCCATAGCGTCGGGTTGGTGGCGTTGATATCGGAGACGGTCAGCACGTACAGGTAATCGAGGTGAGTTTCGTCGCCGACGATCTGGGCGAAGTCGTGGATCACCTGCGGGTCGGACAAGTCCTTGCGCTGGGCGGTGGTCGACATCACCAGATGGTTCTGCACCAGCCAGACGATCAGACGGCTGTCCCAGACCGGGAGCTGATGGCGCTGGCAGAACGCTTCGGCGTCCACCGCACCGATTTCCGAGTGGTCGCCATGCCGGCCCTTGCCGATGTCGTGGTACAGGCCGGCCAGATAGATCAATTCCGGCTTGGGCAGCTTGCCCATGAGCTTGCTGGCCAGCGGGAATTTTTCCGACACCTGGGTGTACTGCAGCTTACGCAGGTGTTTGATCAGGTTCAGGGTGTGCGCATCGACGGTATAGATGTGGAACAGGTCGTGCTGCATCTGTCCGACGATGAAGCCGAACTCTGGCAAGTAGCGGCCGAGAATGCCGTAACGGTTCATCCGGCGCAGGTTGCGGTGAATACCGATCTTGCACTTGAACAGTTCGATGAACAGGCTGGTGTTGCGGATGTCATTGCGGAAATCGTCGTCGATCAGGTGGCGATTTTCCCGCAACAGGCGAATGGTGTCGGCACGTACGCCTTTGATTTCCGGCTGCTGGGCCATCAGCACGAAGATTTCCAGCATGGCAAACGGCGTGCGGCGGAACACGTTGTCGCTGCGCGCTTCGATATAGCCGTCGTGGAGCTGGAAGCGCGAGTTGATCGGCTGTGGCGGCGCCTCGTCTTCCGGGGCGAGGATGACTTCCTCGAAGTGCTGGATGATCAGGTCGCTGAGCTGGGCGATGCTCATGACCACCCGGTAATACTGCTGCATGAAGTTTTCGACGGCCTGTTTGGCGTCGTCGCCTTCGAACCCCAGCAGCTTGGCGATAGTGCGCTGGTGATCAAACAACAGGCGGTCTTCACAGCGCCCGGCCAGCATGTGCAGGGCATAGCGCACTTTCCACAGGAATTCCTGAGACGAGGCGAGCAGGGCGTTTTCACTTTCGACCAGGAAACCTTCGCCGGCCAGTGCCCGCAGATTCAGGGTGCCGTACTCGCGACGGGCTACCCAGAGAATCGTCTGGATATCCCGCAGGCCGCCGGGCGAGCCTTTGACGTTGGGCTCCAGGTTGTATTCGGTGTCGAAATACTTGTGATGGCGGGCCTTCTGTTCGGCGTGCTTGGCGAGGAAGAACTCCTTGCTCGGCCACATGTGCGCCGTGCTGGTGACATCCAGCATGCGCTGGCGCAGGTGTTCGGGGCCGGCGATGGTGCGGCTTTCCATCAGGTTGGTGATCACCGTCAGGTCGGCGCGGGCCTCGATGGCGCATTCATCGACGGAGCGAACGCTCTGACCGACTTCCAGGCCGATATCCCACAACAGCGTCAGAAAACGCTCGATGGAATCGCGGAAAACTTCGTGGTCGGCGCTGTCCAGCAGGATCAGCAGATCGATGTCGGAGTAGGGGTGCAGCTCGCCACGGCCGTAGCCGCCGACCGCGACCAGCGCGATGTCGGCGTCTTGGCTCCAGTTGAACTGGTCCCAGGCCTTTTGCAGGATGTTGTCGACGAACCAGGCGCGATCCTCGATCAATCGACGAATGTCGCGGCCGTTGCGAAAGCGCGTGTCGAGCACTTCCCGTGCCTGACGGATCGCCTTCTTGAAAGCCGAAATCGGGCTTGCCTTCAGGGCCAGCTCGGCCTGGAACTGGCCGCGGTCGAAGAGTTCGGGGTCCACCTGCGGCATCGATTGGCTTTCCTGTCTATAAAAGGCTGTGGGTCCGGGTCAGGCAGAAACGCGGGGAATGGTGTCGTCGCTGCGCAGGGTGAAGATCTCGTAACCGGTTTCGGTCACCAGCAGGGTGTGTTCCCACTGGGCCGACAGCTTGCGGTCCTTGGTGATCGCGGTCCAGCCATCGCCCAATACCTTGGTGTCGGCACGGCCCTGGTTGATCATCGGCTCGATGGTGAAAGTCATGCCGGCCTTCAGTTCCATGCCGGTACCGGCGCGGCCGTAGTGCAGGACTTGCGGCTCTTCGTGGAAGACCTTGCCGATACCGTGACCGCAGAACTCGCGAACCACCGAGAAACCATTCTTCTCGGCGTGCTTCTGGATCACTTCGCCGATATCGCCCAGGCGGCAGCCGGGCTTGACCAGCTCGATGGCCTTGTACATGCATTCCTGAGTGACTTGCGACAGGCGTTCGGCCCAGACCGGCACGGTGCCGACGTGGAACATGCGGCTGGTGTCGCCGTGGTAGCCGTCCTTGATGACGGTGATGTCGATGTTCAGGGTATCGCCATCCTTCAACGGTTTATCGTTCGGGATGCCGTGGCAGACCACATGGTTGATCGACGTGCAGATCGACTTCGGGTAACCCTTGTAGTTGAGCGGGGCAGGGATGGCTTTCTGCTCGTTGACGATATAGTCGTGGCAGATCTGGTTCAGCTGATCGGTGGTCACGCCCGGTTTGACATGTTCGGCAATCATTTCCAGCACGTCGGCGGCGAGTTTGCCGGCAACGCGCATTTTGGCGATGTCCTCGGGGGTTTTGAGGGTGACGGTCATACAGGCTCTCTCTCTGCGCTCGACGGCGCTTCTCGAACTTGAAGGGCATTGCGCGATCGAACTTCGCAGCCCTGAAAAACGCGATTCTAACAGACGATCAGCGCAAAACCGCGCCTCTGTACATCGCTTCTCTCTATAGAATGGTGCATTCGCGGCGGATTCCAAGGGCTCAGCGCCGCGTGCGGCTGGATTTCATATTCCGGGTTCCGTTTTTTTCGGCCCTGTGATATAAAATGCGCCGCTTTCCGGGGATACCCCCGAGAGGCTTAAATCCACACACGTGTCGACACGATGACCTGGGTGCCTTCAGCTGATGCTGACTGGTTGGTCATTGGGATACGTGGAGGCCAAACCCGACTTATTAAGGAACTATCATGTCCCAAGTCAACATGCGCGATATGCTGAAGGCCGGTGTGCACTTCGGTCACCAGACCCGTTACTGGAACCCGAAAATGGGCAAGTACATTTTCGGCGCGCGTAACAAGATCCACATCATCAACCTTGAAAAAACCCTGCCAATGTTCAACGAAGCTCTGACTTTCGTAGAGCGTCTGGCCCAGGGCAAAAACAAGATTCTGTTCGTCGGCACCAAGCGTTCCGCTGGCAAGATCGTTGCTGAACAAGCAGCACGTTGCGGCTCGCCGTACGTCGATCACCGCTGGTTGGGCGGCATGCTGACCAACTTCAAAACCATCCGTGCTTCCATCAAGCGTCTGCGTGACCTTGAAGTGCAAGCCGAAGACGGTACTTTCGCCAAGCTGACCAAGAAAGAAGCGCTGATGCGCTCCCGTGACCTGGAAAAGCTGGATCGTTCCCTCGGTGGTATCAAGGACATGGGCGGTCTGCCAGACGCTCTGTTCGTTATCGACGTTGACCACGAGCGCATCGCGATCACCGAAGCCAACAAGCTGGGTATCCCGGTCATCGGCGTAGTCGATACCAACAGCAGCCCGGAAGGCGTTGACTACATCATCCCAGGTAACGATGACGCCATCCGCGCAATCGAGCTGTACATGGGTTCGATGGCTGACGCTGTTATCCGTGGTCGCAACAACGTTTCCGGCGGCACCGAAGTTTTCGTTGAAGAAGCTCCGGCAGCTGCAGCTGAGTAATTGACGCCCTGGCGTTGACTCAGTAAGCAAAAAGGGGGCTTGGCCCCCTTTTTGCCACCTTGAAAACCGTTTGTCGGTGCCCACTGCCTTATTTGTAACGTGCGGCAGCTAACAAGGTCTTTCGGGAAGAATTGAACGCCCGTTCGATCGGGTGGAATGGTTGAAAACCTATCCAAGAGGAATTTGAAATGGCAGCAATTACTGCGGCGCTGGTCAAAGAACTGCGCGAGCGTACCGGCGAAGGCATGATGGATTGCAAAAAGGCCCTGGAAAAGGCCGGCGGCGACATCGAAAAAGCAATTGATGACATGCGTGCTTCGGGCGCCATCAAGGCTGCTAAAAAGGCTGGCAACGTTGCCGCTGAAGGCGCTATCGCCATCAAGGCCGACGACAAGGCAGCCGTGCTGCTGGAAGTGAACTCGCAGACCGACTTCCTGGCTCTGCAAGACGACTTCAAAAACTTCGTCAACGCCAGCGTTGAAAAAGCTTTCGCTGAAAAACTGACCGACGCAGCTCCGCTGATCGCCGCTCAGGAATCGGCTCGTGAAGCCCTGGTTGCCAAAGTTGGCGAAAACGTCAACATCCGTCGCCTGGTTCGCGTTGAAGGTGACGTGGTTGGTACCTATCTGCACGGTAACAAGATCGGTGTTGCTGTTGTCCTGAAGGGCGGCGACGTCCAGCTGGCCAAAGAAATCGCCATGCACGTGGCTGCAAGCAACCCTGAGTTCCTGCTGCCATCGCAGGTTTCGCCAGAAGCCATCGAGCGCGAGAAAGCTGTATTCCTGCAGCTGAACGAAGACAAGATGAAAGGCAAGCCAGCTGAAATCGTCGAGAAGATGATCGCTGGTCGTATCACCAAGTTCCTGGCCGAAGCCAGCCTTGTTGAGCAGGCTTTCGTGATGAACCCAGAGCTGACCGTTGGTGCTCTGGCCAAGAAAGCCGGCGCTGAAATCGTTTCCTTCACCTACTTCAAGGTTGGCGAAGGCATCGAGAAGCCAGTTGACAACTTCGCTGAAGAAGTTGCTGCTCAACTGGCTGCTGCCAAGCAATAAGACGGTTTTTTAAACTGTCGCCCTGAAGAGGCTGCCCGCTCACGCGCGCAGCCTCTTTTCAGATGGGGCACCAATTTTTTATTTGGTTTCCGTTTGGAACTGGCTTACAAAGCCATGTTCCGATGGCGCTGAAGCAGCGCCACGCTAGAGTGAACGCTGGCTGAAAACAGCTCGCAAAGAATTTTTTAATATACGCCGCAGGAGAGATTCGCAATGGCTCAGCAGGGCAGTGGCTATCAGGCTCGCTATAAACGCATTCTACTCAAACTTAGCGGCGAGGCCCTGATGGGCTCGGAAGAGTTCGGGATCGATCCGAAAGTTCTGGATCGCATGGCGCTGGAAGTCGGTCAACTGGTTGGCATCGGCGTTCAGGTCGGTCTGGTTATCGGTGGTGGCAACCTGTTCCGCGGTGCGGCGCTGAGCGCGGCCGGCATGGACCGTGTCACCGGCGACCACATGGGCATGCTGGCCACTGTGATGAACGGCCTGGCCATGCGTGATGCGCTGGAACGTGCCAATATCTCCGCGATCGTGATGTCGGCCATTTCCATGGTTGGCGTGACCGATCACTATGATCGTCGCAAGGCCATGCGTCACCTGAACTCCAAGGAAGTCGTGATTTTCGCGGCTGGTACCGGCAACCCGTTCTTCACCACCGATTCGGCTGCCTGCCTGCGTGCCATCGAAATCGACGCCGATGTCGTGCTCAAGGCAACCAAGGTCGATGGCGTCTACACTGCCGACCCGTTCAAAGACCCGCATGCCGAGAAGTTCGATCATCTGACCTACGATGAAGTACTGGATCGCAAGCTGGGTGTGATGGATCTGACGGCCATTTGCCTGTGCCGCGACCACAAAATGCCGCTGCGCGTATTTAACATGAACAAACCAGGCGCCCTGCTGAACATCGTACATGGCGGCGCTGAAGGCACCCTGATCGAGGAAGTTCAACAATGATCAACGAAATCAAGAAAGACGCTCAAGAGCGCATGCAGAAGTCGGTGGAATCGCTGGCGCACAACTTCGGTCGCATTCGTACCGGCCAGGCGCACCCAAGCATTCTGGAAGGCGTGATGGTGCCGTACTACGGTTCTGACACCCCGATCAAACAGGTGGCGAACATCACCGTTAAAGACGCCCGTACCCTGCAAGTCGTTGCGTTCGAGCGCAACATGCTGGGCGCGGTCGACAAGGCCATCGGCAGTGCCGGTCTGAACCTGAACCCGACCAACCTGGGCGAGTTGCTGCTGATCTCCATGCCGGCCCTGACCGAAGAAACCCGCAAGGGCTTCACCAAGCAGGCTCGTGATGTGGCTGAAGATGCTCGTGTTGCCGTGCGCAACATCCGCCGCGACGCCAACAGCCAGCTGAAGGACCTGGTCAAGGAAAAGGAAATCAGTGAAGACGAAGAGCGCCGCGCAACGGGCGAAATCGATGATTTGACCAAAAAGTTCGTGGCCAAAATCGACGCCGATCTGGCGCAGAAAGAAAAAGACCTGATGGCCGTATAAGGGTCACGTGTTAATGGACAAGAGCAAGCAGATTGCGCCGTCCGCGGTGCCGCGCCATGTCGCGATCATCATGGATGGCAATAATCGCTGGGCGAAAAAACGCTTTATGCCGGGTGTAGCCGGGCATAAAGCGGGTGTGGACGCTGTTCGTGCGGTCATCGAGGTGTGTGCCGAGTCCGGGGTCGAGGTCTTGACCCTGTTCGCGTTCTCCAGTGAGAACTGGCAGCGCCCGGCCGATGAGGTCAGTGCCTTGATGGATCTGTTCTTCAAGGCATTGCGTCGTGAGGCCAAGCGGCTGAATGAGAACAACATCAGTCTGCGCATCATTGGCGATCGTTCGCGCTTTCATCCCGAGCTTCAGGCTGCCATGCGTGAAGCCGAGGCCATGACTGCCGGCGCCAATCGTTTCGTCCTGCAGATCGCCGCCAACTACGGCGGTCAGTGGGATATCGCGCAGGCCGCCCAGCGGCTGGCCCGTGAAGTCCAGGCCGGGCATCTGCGTCCGGAAGACATCACTCCGGACCTGCTGCAGACCTGCCTGGCAACCGGTGATCTGCCGTTGCCGGACCTGTGCATTCGCACCGGTGGCGAGCACCGCATCAGTAACTTCCTGCTGTGGCAACTGGCTTATGCCGAGTTGTACTTCTCCGACCTGTTCTGGCCGGACTTCAAACACGACGCCATGCGTAACGCACTGGCCGATTTTGCATCCCGCCAGCGTCGCTTCGGTAAAACGAGCGAGCAGGTCGAGGCTGGAGCCCGGGTTTAATGCTTAAACAACGAATCATCACCGCGCTGATCCTGTTGCCGATCGCCCTGGGCGGGTTTTTCCTGCTCGAAGGCTCCGGCTTCGCCATGTTCATCGGGCTGGTCGTGACCCTCGGTGCCTGGGAGTGGGCGCGTCTGGCAGGGTTCACTGCACAATCCTTCCGCGTCGGTTTTGCCGCGGTGGTCGCGTTGTTGCTGTTCATCATGTACATCATGCCCGGGCTCGCGCCGTGGGTGCTCGGCGCCTCGGTACTCTGGTGGGCCGTGGCGACGTACCTGGTGCTGACCTATCCGCGCTCCAGCGAACACTGGTCCAGTGCGGTCTGCAAGCTGGTCATCGGTTTGCTGATCCTGTTGCCGGCCTGGCAAGGTCTGGTGCAGATCAAGCAGCAGCCTCTGGGCAACTGGCTGATCATGGCGGTGATGGTGCTGGTCTGGGGTGCCGACATCGGCGCCTATTTTTCCGGTCGGGCTTTCGGCAAGCGCAAGCTGGCGCCGCAGGTCAGCCCAGGCAAAAGCTGGGAAGGCGTTTACGGTGGTCTGGCACTGAGTCTGGTCATCACCGTGCTCGTCGGATTTTTCCGGGACTGGACTGTTGCTGAACTGTTCAAGGGTCTGATTGGCGCTGCGCTGATCGTGTTCGTCTCGGTGGTCGGTGATCTGACCGAAAGCATGTTCAAGCGTCAGTCCGGGATCAAGGACAGCAGTAATCTGCTGCCCGGCCACGGCGGCGTGCTGGACCGGATCGACAGCCTGACCGCAGCCATTCCCGTGTTTGCCGTACTGTTGTGGATGGCCGCACCGTGAGCCGCCCTCAGCAGATTACCGTTCTGGGGGCGACCGGTTCGATCGGTCTGAGTACCCTCGATGTCATCGCGCGTCATCCCGATCGTTATCAAGTCTTCGCCCTGAGCGGTTTTTCCCGCTTGAGTGAACTGCTGGCGCTGTGCGTACGGCACGTGCCGCGGTTCGCCGTGGTGCCTGAAGTCGCCGCCGCTCGTGGTTTGCAGGATGATTTGCGTGCAGCCGGCTTGCCGACCCGTGTACTGGTAGGTGAAGAAGGACTGTGCCAGGTGGCTGCCGACCCTGAGGTCGATGCAGTGATGGCGGCTATCGTTGGCGCGGCGGGCTTGCGTCCGACGCTGGCGGCCGTCGAGGCGGGCAAGAAAATCCTCTTGGCCAACAAAGAGGCGCTGGTGATGTCCGGCGCCTTGTTCATGCAGGCTGTGCGCAAGAGTGGCTCGGTATTGTTGCCGATCGACAGCGAACACAACGCGATTTTCCAGTGCATGCCACAGGATTTCGCCCGTGGTCTGGGTGCGGTCGGCGTGCGTCGGATTTTGCTGACGGCCTCCGGCGGCCCGTTCCGGCAAACGCCACTGGCGGAGCTGGCGCATGTCTCGCCTGAACAGGCCTGTGCCCACCCCAATTGGTCCATGGGACGCAAGATTTCGGTCGACTCCGCCAGCATGATGAATAAAGGCCTGGAGTTGATCGAGGCTTGCTGGCTGTTTGATGCCAAGCCGTCCCAGGTTGAAGTGGTAATTCATCCGCAAAGCGTGATTCATTCCCTGGTCGACTACGTCGATGGCTCGGTATTGGCCCAGTTGGGCAACCCGGACATGCGTACGCCGATCGCCAATGCCTTGGCGTGGCCTGAACGAATCGATTCGGGCGTGCCGCCGCTGGACCTGTTTGCCATCGCCCGTCTGGACTTCGAGGCGCCGGATGAAGAACGTTTCCCTTGCTTGCGCCTTGCGCGACAGGCAGCCGAGGCGGGCAACAGTGCCCCGGCGATGCTCAACGCGGCAAATGAAGTCGCTGTTGCTGCGTTTCTCGACGGACGGGTTCGTTACCCGGAAATCGCGAGTATCATCGAAGAAGTATTGAATCTTGAGCCTGTAGTGGCTGTAGACGATCTCGACGCGGTGTTCACCGCCGATGCCAAGGCCCGCGAGCTGGCCGGGCAATGGTTGAGTCGTCACGAGCGGTAAGTGCTGCAATGCGTTGGCCCTTGCGGCACCTGACTGGAATGCGGAGAAAGTAGATGAGCGCACTCTATATGATTGTCGGCACCCTGGTTGCACTGGGTGTGCTGGTTACCTTCCACGAGTTCGGCCATTTCTGGGTCGCGCGTCGCTGTGGGGTCAAAGTGCTGCGTTTCTCCGTGGGCTTCGGCATGCCGTTGTTGCGCTGGCACGACAAGCAGGGCACCGAGTTCGTAGTGGCGGCCATTCCGCTGGGCGGCTACGTGAAGATGCTCGATGAGCGTGAGGGCGAAGTTCCGGCGGATCAGGTCGAACAATCCTTCAATCGCAAATCGGTTCGTCAGCGCATCGCCATCGTGGCGGCCGGACCGATTGCAAACTTCCTCCTGGCTCTCGTCTTCTTCTGGGTGCTGGCCATGCTCGGCAGTCAGCAGGTGCGTCCTGTCATCGGTGCTGTTGAGTCCGGCAGTATTGCCGCGAAGGCGGGATTGAGCGCGGGACAGGAAATCGTTTCGATCGATGGTGAGCCGACCACCGGCTGGTCCTCGGTGAATCTGCAACTGGTCCGTCGACTTGGTGAGAGCGGTACCTTGCAGGTGTCGGTGCGTGAGCAAGGGTCTACGGTCGATTCACCGCGTGAACTGGCACTGGATAAATGGCTCAAGGGTGCTGACGAGCCGGATCCGACTCGTTCGCTGGGTATTCGTCCTTGGCGTCCGGCATTACCGCCGGTCCTGGCCGAGCTTGATCCGAAAGGTCCCGCGGCGGCTGCCGGGTTGAAGACGGGCGATCGCCTGCTGGCCCTTGATGGCAAGGCGCTGGATGACTGGCAGCAGGTGGTCGATACCGTCCGTATGCGTCCTGATACCAAAATCCTGCTGCGTATCGAGCGCGATGCTGCTCAAATCGACGTCCCTGTGATGCTCGCTTCGCGCGGCGAGAAAAAGGCACCGAGCGGTTACCTGGGGGCAGGGGTGAAAGCGGTGGATTGGCCGCCGGAAATGGTTCGCGAGGTCAGTTACGGTCCTTTGGCTGCGATTGGCGAGGGGGCTCAACGTACCTGGACCATGAGCCTGCTGACTCTCGATTCATTGAAGAAAATGTTGTTCGGCGAGCTCTCGGTAAAAAACTTGAGTGGACCGATAACCATTGCTAAAGTGGCGGGCGCTTCGGCCCAGTCGGGTGTCGCTGATTTCCTGAATTTCCTTGCTTATCTGAGTATTAGCCTGGGGGTTCTGAATTTGCTGCCCATTCCTGTGCTGGATGGGGGGCATTTGTTGTTTTATCTGATTGAGTGGGCGCGTGGTCGTCCCTTGTCGGATCGGGTGCAAGGTTGGGGGATACAGATCGGTATCAGTTTGGTGGTTGGAGTGATGCTTCTCGCTCTGGTCAATGATCTAGGCCGTCTGTAACGTCGCTGAATTGCGAATCTGCCGCATTTTGCGGCAGTTTGTTTATTGCCAGTTGGAATAAGAAAGGACTTCATGAAACGTCTGCTGCTAACTGCGGTTCTCACCGTATTGATGATCGCCGAAGTTCACGCCGAGTCCTTCACTATCTCTGATATTCGCGTCAATGGCCTCCAGCGGGTCTCCGCGGGTAGCGTCTTTGGTGCTTTGCCGCTCAACGTCGGTGAACAGGCGGATGATCATCGCCTGGTGGAAGCCACTCGTGCATTGTTCAAAACCGGTTTCTTTCAAGATATCCAGCTGGGTCGTGATGGCAACGTTCTTGTCATTACGGTAGTCGAGCGTCCGTCGGTTGCCAGTATCGAGATCGAAGGCAACAAGGCGATCTCCACTGAAGACCTGATGAAAGGCCTCAAGCAATCCGGTCTGGCCGAAGGCGAGATCTTCCAGCGCGCCACCCTCGAAGGTGTTCGTAACGAGCTGCAGCGCCAGTACGTTGCCCAGGGCCGTTACTCCGCAACCGTCGACACCGAAGTGGTGCCTCAGCCGCGCAACCGCGTTGGACTGAAGGTCAACATCAACGAAGGCACCGTTGCCGCTATCCAGCACATCAACGTGGTGGGCAACACCGTCTTCCCTGATGAAGATCTCATCGACCTGTTCGAGCTCAAGACGACCAACTGGCTCTCGTTCTTCAAGAACGACGACAAGTATGCTCGTGAAAAACTCTCCGGTGACCTGGAGCGTCTGCGTTCCTACTACCTGGACCGTGGCTATATCAACATGGATATCGCTTCGACCCAGGTGTCCATCACTCCGGACAAGAAACACGTCTACATCACCGTCAACATCAACGAAGGCGACAAGTACACCGTACGTGACGTCAAGCTGAGCGGTGACCTGAAAGTGCCGGAAGACCAGGTCAAGTCCCTGCTGCTGGTACAGAAAGGCCAGGTGTTCTCGCGCAAGCTGATGACCACCACCTCCGAACTGATCACCCGTCGTCTGGGTAACGAGGGTTACACCTTCGCCAACGTCAATGGCGTGCCGCAGCCTCACGATGACGATCACACCGTAGACATTACCTTCGCTGTCGATCCGGGCAAGCGTGCCTACGTCAACCGCATCAACTTCCGTGGCAACACCAAGTCCGAAGACGAAGTGCTGCGTCGTGAAATGCGTCAGATGGAAGGCGGCTGGGCTTCGACCTACCTGATCGACCAGTCCAAGACCCGTCTGGAGCGTCTGGGCTTCTTCAAGGAAGTAAACGTAGAAACCCCGGCCGTACCGGGTGTCGACGACCAGGTTGACGTGAACTACAGCGTGGAAGAGCAGGCCTCCGGTTCGATCACCGCCAGCGTCGGTTTTGCCCAGAGCGCCGGTCTGATCCTCGGTGGTTCGATCACCCAGAACAACTTCCTCGGTACCGGTAACAAGGTCAGCATCGGTCTGACCCGAAGCGAATACCAGAGCCGCTACAACTTCGGTTATGTAGACCCCTACTGGACCGCTGATGGCGTGAGCCTGGGTTACAACGCCTTCTACCGCACCACCGACTACAAAGACCTCGACGTCGACGTAGCAAGCTATGCCGTAGACAGCCTGGGTGCGGGCGTGAGCGTCGGTTATCCGATCAGCGAGACTTCGCGTCTGACCTTCGGCCTGACTGCACAGCAGGACAAGATCAATACCGGTATCTACACCGTTGACGAGATCTTCGACTTCGTTAACAAGGAAGGCGATCAGTACCTGAACTTCAAGGCGTCGGCCGGCTGGTCCGAGTCCACCCTGAACAAGGGCGTGCTGGCAACCCGTGGCCATTCCCAGAGCCTGGTTCTGGAAACCACGACCCCGGGCAGCGACCTGTCGTTCTTCAAGCTCGACTACCGTGGTCAGTTGTTCCAGCCTCTGAGCGAAAACTACACCATGCGCCTGCACACAGAGTTGGGCTATGGTGATGGTTACGGTTCAACCGACGGCCTGCCATTCTACGAAAACTATTTCGCGGGTGGTTTCAACTCGGTTCGTGGCTTCAAGGACAGCACCCTGGGTCCTCGCAGTACGCCAAGTACCGGCAAGAACCCTGGCACCCAGTTCGACCCGGACCAGGATCCGCTGCCGTTCGGTGGTAACGTTCTGATCCAGGGTGGTGTTGAAGTTCTGTTCCCGCTGCCGTTCGTCAAGGATCAGCGTTCCCTGCGTACTTCGGTATTCTGGGATGTGGGTAACGTGTTCGACTCGTCCTGCTCGGATACCACAAACGCTGACGGCACGAAGTCCAACACCAAGTGCAACGACATCAGCTTGAGCAACATGGCCAGTTCCGTCGGTGTGGGTGTGACCTGGGTCACCGCACTGGGTCCTCTGAGTTTCGCGTTGGCCATGCCGGTCAAGAAACCGGATGACGCTGAAACTCAAGTGTTCCAATTCTCCCTCGGTCAGACGTTCTAAGCGTCTGACCCAAGATAACGACAATGGATTTTGTAGGAGTGCATCGTGCGTAAGTTGACTCAATTGGTTCTCCTGGCTTCCGTACTGGTAGCAGGTCCGGCGTTCGCCGATATGAAAATCGCCGTTCTGAACTATCAGATGGCCCTGCTGGAATCCGATGCGGCCAAGAAATACGCCGTGGATGCAGAGAAAAAGTTCGGTCCTCAACTGACCAAGCTCAAGACTCTGGAAAGCAGCGCCAAGGGTATTCAGGACCGCCTGATGGCCGGTGGCGACAAGATGCAGCAAGGCGAGCGTGAGCGTCTGGAGCTCGAGTTCAAGCAAAAGGCCCGTGACTTCCAGTTCCAGTCCAAGGAACTGAACGAAGCCAAAGCCGTTGCCGACCGTGAAATGCTCAAGCAGCTCAAGCCGAAACTGGACAGCGCTGTTGAAGAAGTCATCAAGAAAGGTGCTTTTGACCTGGTCTTCGAGCGTGGCGCAGTGATTGATGTCAAGCCTCAGTACGACATCACGCGCCAGGTTATCGAGCGCATGAATCAGCTGAAGTAATCCATGACAGCGACCATTAAACTCGGCCAATTGGCCGAGTTCCTCGGCGCCACCCTGCGTGGCGACCCCGAGAAGGCAATCACTGGGCTAGCCACCTTGCAGGAGGCTGGCCCAGCTCAGTTGAGCTTTCTCGCAAATCCCCAATACCGAAAGTATCTGGCAGGCAGCCAGGCCGCAGCCTTGTTGCTCAAGGCCGCCGACGCCGAAGGTTTTGCCGGTAATGTGCTGGTCGTACCTGATCCGTACGCGGCCTACGCGCGGGTATCCCATCTGTTCGATCCGAAGCCCAAGGCGGCTGCCGGCATTCACCCCACAGCGGTGATTGCGGCGGATGCCGTGGTCGATCCTGCAGCGAGCATCGGCGCTTTTGTCGTCATCGAAAGCGGGGCGCAGATCGCAGCGGGTGCCACCATCGGCGCGCATTGCTTCATCGGCGCACGCAGCACCATCGGTGAAGGCGGCTGGCTCGCTCCACGGGTGACCCTGTATCACGACGTACGCGTCGGCAAGCGGGTGGTCATTCAGTCCGGCGCCGTATTGGGTGGGGAAGGTTTCGGATTCGCCAACGAAAAAGGTATCTGGCAGAAGATTGCGCAGATTGGTGGCGTCCTGGTCGGTGATGACGTGGAGATTGGCGTGAATACCGCCATCGACCGCGGTGCGCTGGCTGATACCATCATCGGCAACGGCGTGAAGCTCGATAACCAGATCCAGATCGCCCACAACGTTCAGATCGGTGATCACACGGCCATGGCGGCCTGCGTGGGTATCTCCGGCAGCACCAAAATCGGCAAGCACTGCATGCTTGCCGGCGGTGTCGGCCTGGTGGGGCATATCGATATTTGCGACAACGTATTTATCACCGGGATGACCATGGTGACCCACTCGATCACCGAGCCGGGTGCCTATTCTTCCGGTACGGCGATGCAGCCGGCAGCCGAGTGGCGCAAAAGCGCGGCACGTATCCGTCAGCTCGATGACATCGCGCGACGTTTGCGACAACTGGAAAAGCAGGCAGGGGAAGTGACCCCTGACGGTAATGCTTCATCAGAAGGCTGATACCATTTCCATATCATGTGTGCGCAGCCGCTAGACTGCGTCCTTGATTTGCTAGAGGAGTGTGCGTCAGTCGCGCGCTCCCAATCTTTACATAGGCTTCCCCCCGAAATGATGGACATCAACGAGATTCGCGAATACCTGCCTCACCGTTACCCGTTCCTGCTGGTGGATCGGGTCGTGGATCTGGATGTGGAAGAGAAGCGCATTCGCGCCTACAAGAATGTCAGCATCAATGAACCGTTCTTCAATGGTCACTTCCCCGCGCATCCAATCATGCCGGGCGTGCTGATCATCGAGGCGATGGCTCAGGCCGCCGGGATCCTTGGGTTCAAAATGCTGGATGTGAAGCCGGCCGATGGCACCCTCTACTACTTCGTTGGTTCCGACAAGCTGCGCTTCCGCCAGCCGGTGTTGCCGGGCGATCAGCTGATTCTTGAAGCCAAGTTCCTCAGCTGCAAGCGCCAGATCTGGAAGTTCGAGTGCCAGGCCTCGGTCGATGGCAAGCCGGTCTGCTCCGCCGAGATCATCTGTGCGGAACGCAAACTATGAGTTTGATTGACCCTCGCGCAATCATCGATCCGACAGCCGTCCTGGCTGACGGTGTCGAGGTCGGCCCGTGGTCGATCGTCGGCGCAGGTGTGGAAATCGGCGAGGGGACGGTCATCGGGCCGCACGTGATTCTCAAGGGCCCGACCCGCATCGGTAAGCACAACCGCATCTACCAGTTCTCTTCGGTAGGCGAGGACACGCCGGACCTGAAGTACAAGGGCGAGGAAACCCGCCTGGTGATCGGTGACCACAACGTCATTCGCGAAGGCGTGACCATTCACCGCGGGACCATCCAGGACCGTTCGGAAACGACCCTGGGCGATCACAATCTGATCATGGCCTACGCACACATCGGTCATGACAGCGTCATCGGCAACCACTGCATCCTGGTCAACAACACCGCACTGGCGGGCCATGTGCATGTGGATGACTGGGCGATCCTGTCCGGTTTCACCCTGGTTCACCAGTATTGCCATATCGGCGCCCACAGCTTTTCCGGCATGGGAACCGCCATCGGCAAGGACGTCCCTGCCTACGTGACGGTGTTCGGCAACCCGGCAGAAGCCCGCAGCATGAACTTCGAAGGCATGCGCCGCCGTGGTTTCAGCGAAGATGCCATTCACGCCCTGCGTCGCGCCTACAAGGTCGTTTATCGCCAGGGGCTGACCGTTGAACAGGCGCTCGCCGAGCTGGTAGAGCCATCGAACCAGTTCCCGGAAGTGGCGGTATTCCGCGATTCCATCCAGTCGTCGTCCCGCGGCATCACCCGCTGATCATGGCCAATCTGCGTATCGCGCTGGTGGCGGGTGAGGCTTCCGGCGACATTCTCGGCGCCGGACTCATGCGCGCGCTCAAGGCCCGTCATCCTGGAATTGAATTCATCGGTGTCGGCGGCCCGCTGATGCAGGCAGAGGGCATGCAGTCCTACTTCCCGATGGAGCGCCTGTCGGTGATGGGCCTGGTGGAAGTGCTGGGTCGCCTGCGCGAATTGCTGGCCCGCCGCAAGAAACTGGTGGCCGACCTGATCGAAGCGAAGCCGGATGTGTTCATCGGTATCGATGCCCCGGACTTCAACCTCAATATCGAACTCAAACTGCGTCAGGCCGGAATTAAGACCGTGCACTACGTCAGCCCGTCAGTCTGGGCCTGGCGGCAGAAGCGTGTGCTGAAGATTCGCGAGGGCTGCGACCTGATGCTGACGTTGTTCCCGTTCGAAGCCAGATTCTACGAAGAGAAGGGCGTGCCGGTGCGGTTTGTCGGGCACTCCCTGGCCGATGCCATTCCGCTGGAAGCCGATCGCGCCGCTGCGCGAGCTGAGCTGGGTCTGCCCGACGGGCCGCTGGTGGCGTTGATGCCGGGCAGTCGTGGCGGTGAAGTCGGTCGCCTTGGCGCGCTGTTTCTCGATACCGCGCAGCGCCTGCGGGCCATGCGCCCGGGCGTGCGCTTCGTCATGCCTTGCGCCAGTCCCGAGCGCCGTGCGCAGCTGGAAGAACTGCTTGCCGGTCGTGACCTGCCGCTGACCTTGCTCGACGGCAAATCCCATCTGGCCCTGGCGGCCTGCGACGCCGTGCTGATCGCGTCCGGAACTGCAACGCTGGAAGCCTTGCTGTACAAGCGTCCGATGGTGGTCGCCTATCGCCTGGCGCCGCTGACGTTCTGGATTCTCAAGCGCATGGTGAAGAGCCCTTATGTGTCCTTGCCGAACCTGCTGGCCCAGCGCCTGCTGGTGCCCGAATTGCTGCAGGATGACGCGACGGTCGACGCTTTGGCGCAGACCCTTTCGCCGCTGATCGAAGACGGTCAGGAGCAGACCCGCGGCTTCGACGAAATCCACCGTACCCTGCGCCTCGATGCCTCCAATCAGGCAGCGGATGCGGTACTGAATCTGATCGGCCCGAAACAATGAGTAAAACAAACATGCAGATGGGGCTGGATTTCACCCTGGTCGCCGAAGTTGAAGAGCTGGTCGCCGGTGTCGATGAAGTCGGTCGCGGCCCGCTCTGCGGCGCAGTCGTCACGGCTGCCGTGATTCTCGATCCGAACCGTCCGATTCTCGGCCTGAACGACTCGAAGAAGCTCACCGAAGCCCGTCGCGAAAAGCTCTACGACGAAATTTGCGAAAAGGCCCTGAGCTGGTGCATTGCCCGCGCGGAAGTCGATGAGATCGACGAGCTGAACATTCTTCATGCCACCATGCTGGCCATGCAGCGCGCAGTGGCTGGCCTGCATATCCAGCCAAAACTGGCGATGATTGACGGCAATCGTTGCCCGAAGTTGCCGATGCGCGCCGAAGCCGTGGTGCAGGGCGATGCCAAGGTGCCGGCCATCGCAGCGGCATCGATTCTGGCAAAGGTCAGCCGTGACCGGGAAATGGCGGCTTTCGAGCTGATTTACCCGGGTTACGGCATTGGCGGGCACAAGGGCTACCCGACACCCGTTCATCTGGAAGCGCTGGCTCGCCTGGGACCTACGCCGATTCACCGCCGCTCGTTCGCCCCGGTGCGGATGGCGTATGAAGCGTTGGAAATTGCCATCGAGCGCTAGTCGCGAGGCTGATTTTTTCTACCAAGGCCCGGTACAATCCGGGCCTTGTTGTTTTCATGACTTACAGGATCACTATGCCGGCTTCATTCGTTCACCTGCGCCTGCACACTGAATTTTCCCTGGTTGACGGTCTGGTGCGGATCAAACCGCTGGTCAAGACCCTGGTCGGCATGAACATGCCTGCCGTTGCGGTTACCGACCAGAACAACATGTGTTCCCTGGTCAAGTTCTATAAAAACGCCATGGGTGCCGGGATCAAGCCGATCTGCGGCGCCGACCTGTGGCTGTCGAACAAGGACCCTGATGCGCCGCTGAGCAAGATCAGCCTGCTGGTGATGAATCCTCTGGGTTATCGCAATCTGACCGAGCTGATCTCCCGTGGCTTCATCGAAGGCCAACGCAATGGCCTGGTGATCGTCGAGCGTGAGTGGGTGGCAGAAGCCAACGAAGGCTTGATCATGCTGTCGGCCGCGAAAGAGGGTGAGATCGGCATGGCGATGCTGGCCGGCAACCCGGGCGAAGCCGAAACCCTGGCGCGCGAGTGGATGGCGGTGTTTGCCGACCGCTTCTATCTGGAAATCCAGCGTACCAACCGCGTCAACGATGAAGAGCAACTGCACGGCGCGGTGGCCCTGGCTGACAAGCTCGGTGCGCCGCTGGTCGCCACCAACGATGTGCGCTTTATCAAGCAGAGCGATTTCGACGCCCACGAAACCCGCGTCTGCATCGGTGAAGGGCGGGCTCTCGACGATCCGCGGCGTTCGAAGAATTACAGCGATCAGCAATACCTCAAAAGTGCCGAGGAAATGGCCGAGCTGTTCAGCGACATCCCCGATGCGCTGGAAAACACCGTCGAGATCGCCAAACGCTGCAACATCGAAGTGAAGCTGGGCACGCACTTCCTGCCGGACTTTCCTACGCCCAACGGCATGGGCATCGACGATTACCTGCGTCACGTTTCCCACGAAGGCCTGGAAGAGCGTCTGGCGGTGTTGTGGCCCAAGGACACGACCCCGAATTATGAAGAGAAGCGCCAGGTCTACCTCGATCGCCTGAAGTTCGAGCTGGATATCATCATCCAGATGGGGTTCCCCGGTTACTTCCTGATCGTTATGGACTTCATCAAGTGGGCCAAGAACAACGGCGTGCCGGTCGGCCCAGGCCGGGGATCGGGTGCCGGTTCCCTGGTGGCCTACGTTCTGAAGATTACCGACCTCGACCCGCTGGCCTATGACCTGCTGTTCGAACGTTTCCTCAACCCGGAACGGGTTTCCATGCCCGACTTCGACGTCGACTTCTGCATGGACGGTCGCGACCGGGTGATCGAGTACGTGGCCGACGCGTATGGCCGCAACGCGGTAAGCCAGATCATCACCTTCGGCACCATGGCCGCAAAAGCGGTGGTGCGCGACGTGGCGCGGGTGCAGGGCAAGTCCTACGGCCTGGCCGATCGTCTGTCGAAGATGATTCCTTTCGAAGTCGGCATGACGCTGGAGAAAGCCTACGAGCAGGAAGAGATCCTGCGCGATTTCCTCAAGGTCGACGAGGACGCCAAGGAAATCTGGGACATGGCGCTCAAGCTCGAGGGCGTCTGCCGCGGTACCGGTAAGCACGCCGGTGGTGTGGTTATCGCCCCGACCAAGCTCACCGACTTCTCGCCGATCGCCTGTGATGAAGAGGGCGGCGGCCTGGTGACCCAGTTCGACAAGGACGACGTCGAGGCCGCGGGTCTGGTGAAGTTCGACTTCCTGGGTCTGCGGACCCTGACCATTATCAAGTGGGCGATGGAGACCATCAACCGCGAGCAGGCCAAGCAAGGCCTGGATGATCTGAACATCGACTTCATCCCGCTCGACGACAAGAAAACCTACGATCTGCTGCAGAAAGCCGAAACCACGGCGGTGTTCCAGCTTGAATCGCGCGGCATGAAGGAGCTGATCAAGAAGCTCAAGCCCGACTGCCTGGAAGACCTCATCGCACTGGTGGCCCTGTTCCGTCCAGGCCCTCTGCAATCGGGCATGGTGGACGACTTCATCAACCGCAAGCACGGTCGCGCCGAGCTGGCGTATCCGCACTCGGACTATCAGTACGAAGGCCTCAAGCCGGTACTGGCACCGACCTACGGCATCATCCTGTACCAGGAACAGGTGATGCAGATCGCCCAGGTCATGGCCGGCTACACCCTCGGCGGTGCGGACATGCTGCGTCGTGCGATGGGTAAGAAAAAGCCCGAAGAAATGGCCAAGCAGCGCGGCGGTTTCATTGAGGGTTGCGCCACCAACAATATCGATGCGGACCTGGCCGGTAACATTTTCGACCTGGTAGAGAAGTTCGCAGGTTACGGCTTCAACAAATCCCACTCCGCCGCCTATGGCCTGGTGTCGTATCAGACCGCGTGGCTCAAGACCCACCACCCGGCGCCGTTCATGGCGGCGGTGTTGTCGGCGGATATGCACAACACCGACAAGGTCGTGACCCTGATCGAGGAAGTGCGCAGCATGAAACTGCGCCTCGACGCGCCGGATGTGAACGCGTCGGAGTTCAAGTTCACCGTGAATGACGAGGGCCGGATCATTTACGGCCTGGGTGCGATCAAGGGGGTTGGCGAAGGTCCGGTCGAGGCCATCACCGAGGCGCGCCAGGACGGTCCGTTCAAGGATCTGTTCGACTTCTGCGCCCGTGTCGACCTCAAACGTGTGAACAAGCGAACGCTTGACGGTTTGATTCGTAGCGGTGCGCTGGATCGTCTCGGTCCTTACTTCCATGACGAAGTGAAAGCCTATCAGGCCAATATCGACCTTAACCGCGCGGTGCTGCTGACGGCGTTGGAAGAGGCCATCAAGGCGGCCGAGCAAACTGCCAGGACCCATGACAGTGGTCACGCCGACCTGTTTGGCGGCCTGTTCGTCGAAGAAGATTCCGACGTCTACGCCAATCATCGCAAGGCCCGGGAACTGACCCTCAAGGAGCGGCTCAAGGGTGAAAAAGACACCCTGGGCCTGTACCTGACCGGTCACCCGATCGACGAATACGAAGGTGAAATCCGCCGTTTCGCGCGCCAGCGCATCATCGATCTGAAACCTGCCCGTGATACCCAGACTGTTGCGGGCATGATCATCGCCTTGCGGGTAATGAAGAACAAAAAGGGCGACAAGATGGGGTTCATCACCCTGGATGACCGCTCCGGGCGTATCGAGGCGTCGCTGTTTGCCGATGCGTTCCACTCGGCCCAGGCGCTGTTGCAGACCGATGCGATGGTGGTGGTCGAAGGCGAAGTCAGCAACGACGATTTCTCCGGCGGCCTGCGGTTGCGGGTCAAGCGGGTGATGAGCATGGAGGATGCGCGTACCAACCTGGCGGAAAGCCTGCGTCTGAAGGTTCAGACTCAGGATCTCAAGGGCGATCAGCTACGCTGGTTGGGCGACCTGTTCAAGCGTCACCGCGGTGCGTGCCCGATCACCATGGAATACACCAGCCCCGATGCGAAGGCCTTGTTGCAGTTCGGCGAGGGCTGGCGAATCGATCCGGCGGATGCGTTGATTCAAGCCCTGCGTGACCAGTTCGGGCGAGACAACGTCTTCCTCCAATACCGTTAACGGTCAGTGCTATCAGTTTGCCCTGAGCGTGACCTGAATTTTTAATCTCGACCTGAACGCGCCTCTCCCTTAAGGTAGGGCGCGAATAGACAACCGGCCGGCCCAAGCTCTCTTGGACGTCGACCCAAGACGGACGCCTATGAACCCGAATTTCCTGGATTTCGAACAGCCGATCGCCGACCTGCAAGCCAAGATCGAAGAGTTGCGCTTGGTCGGTAATGACAATTCGCTGAATATCGGCGATGAGATCTCCCGCCTGCAGGACAAGAGCAAAACCTTGACCGAAGACATCTTCGGCAAGCTGACCAGCTGGCAGATCGCACGTCTGGCGCGCCACCCCAAGCGCCCGTACACCCTGGACTACATCGATCACATCTTCACCGAGTTCGATGAGTTGCACGGTGACCGTCACTTCTCCGACGACGCCGCCATCGTGGGCGGTATCGCCCGCCTGGAAGACCAGCCAGTGATGGTCATCGGTCACCAGAAAGGCCGTGAAGTGCGCGAAAAGGTTCGCCGCAACTTCGGCATGCCGCGTCCGGAAGGCTACCGCAAGGCTTGCCGCCTGATGGAAATGGCCGAACGCTTCAAGATGCCGATCCTGACCTTCATCGATACCCCGGGAGCTTATCCGGGCATCGACGCCGAAGAGCGCAACCAGAGCGAAGCGATCGCCTGGAACCTGCGCGTCATGGCTCGCCTGAAAACCCCGATCATCGCCACCGTTATTGGTGAGGGTGGTTCCGGCGGCGCACTGGCGATCGGTGTCTGCGATCAGCTGAACATGCTGCAGTACTCGACCTACTCGGTGATTTCGCCGGAAGGTTGCGCCTCGATTCTGTGGAAAACCGCA
Organism: Pseudomonas sp. REP124; assembly: GCF_020164475.1. Lineage (GTDB taxonomy): Bacteria > Pseudomonadota > Gammaproteobacteria > Pseudomonadales > Pseudomonadaceae > Aquipseudomonas. The sequence goes on from NZ_JAIQWX010000006.1 coordinate 29,611, forward strand.
GAAAAGGCACCGGATGCCGCTGAAGCCATGGGCATCACCGCCGAGCGCCTCAAAGGCCTGGGCATCGTGGACAAGGTGATCAACGAGCCTCTGGGCGGCGCACACCGTGATCCGGCCACTGCGGCAGCTTCGATCCGTGCCGAACTGAGCTCGCAACTGTCGATGCTCAAGAAGCTCGATCACAAGGCGCTGCTGGATCGTCGTTACGAGCGTCTGATGAGCTACGGCCTGTAAGCAGACCTCGCTTCATCCATGTGGGAGCGGGCTTGCTCGCGAAAGCGGTGCATCAGTCAACGATGATGTTGAATGTGATGCCCTCTTCGCGAGCAAGCCCGCTCCCACATTTGATTTGTGCAAAGGGATCGCCATGAGCCAGTCAAAGATTGATCTTGCTGCCCGGCTTCTGCTGAATCTCGCCCCTTGGCGCAACGCCACCACCTGGCGCATCGCCTTCTCCGGTGGTCTCGATTCCACCGTCCTGCTGCATCTGCTCGCACATCTATCCAAAACCGAATCCCTGCCGGCGCTGAGCGCCATCCATGTCCATCACGGCCTTCAGGCGGCGGCCGATGCGTGGCCGCAGCACTGCCAGTCGGTGTGTGATGGCTTGGGTGTGCCGATTCAGATCGTTCGCGTTCAGGTTCGGCCCGGCGCCAGCCTTGAGCGGGCGGCTCGGGATGCGCGTTATGCCGCATTCAGCGAGGCTACGCAGAATGACGAAGTCCTGCTGACCGGCCAGCACCGCGATGATCAAGCGGAAACCCTGTTGTTTCGCCTGCTGCGTGGTACCGGGGTGCGAGGGTTGTCGGGCATGCCACGCCAGCGTGCGCTGGGTCGTGGTCATCTCTTGCGGCCATTGCTCGATGTCAGTCGAACGGAGCTGGAGGTCTACGCCACCGAGCACCGGTTGAGCTGGATCGAAGACCCTTCCAACCAGGATCACCAGTTTTCGCGCAACTACCTGCGTCATCAGGTGTTCCCCGCGCTGAACTCGCGCTGGCCGCAAGCGATGGCGACCATGGCTCGCAGTGCGGAGCATTTGCATGAGGCGCAGGGGCTGCTGGATGAGCTGGCGCAGATCGACTTGAGCCAGGCGCGTACCCAAAGTGAATTCGATTGGCTCGGTTTGCCGTCACTTGAACTGGCATCGCTGGAGAAACTTTCCGCCGCTCGTCAGCGCAATGCCCTCGGTCACTGGCTCGCGCCGCTCACGCGCATGCCCGACAGCGACCATTGGTCGGGTTGGGTAAGTCTGCGCGACGCCACTGGCGATGCCCGGCCGATCTGGCGCCTGGCGGATGGCGAGTTGCATCGCGCGGGTGGGCGAATCTGGTGGCTGTCGGGTGCCTGGTTGCGTGCAGCGCCGGCGGTTGGGGGGTGGCCCGATCCCTCGCAAACCCTGACATTACCTGACAATGGCGTGCTCACGCTCACGGGCCAAATCCCCGCTGGCCCCCTGCAGATTCACTATCGTGAAGGGGGAGAGGTGATGGAACTGGCGGGTCGCGGGCACCGTGATCTGAAGCGTTTGCTCAATGAAAGCGCGGTCCCGCTGTTCGTGCGCGGCAGATTGCCGCTGCTGTTCGCGGGCGGGCAATTGCTGGCGGTAGCCAATATCGACGGGCTCGATGGCGGTCCTTCGGGCAGCTGGCGTTTGCACTGGCAGCCACCGGTCGAAGATCAAGGTTTGAGATGAAAGGGGCATTCCGGTAGACTACGCTCCCTTCTTGATACAACTTCTGTGGATTCGCCTGAATTGCAGGAGTTGCCGATTACCAAGCAGTCTTTGCTGGGCGATTCCAAAAAATGTGTAGCGAAAAACGAACCGGAGTTTCATCTCCCGGTCTGTCCCAACGCGGCGGTTTTTTTGAAAGGTGCACTGTGATTAATGCAGGTGATCGGGGGCTTCGGCCTTCCTTCGCTTTCCCGGGCGGCTCGGACCGCTTTAACGCAGACTTCTAGGGTTTTTCATGACGCGCTACATATTCGTCACGGGCGGTGTTGTTTCTTCATTGGGGAAAGGCATTGCATCGGCATCATTGGCGGCCATCCTGGAGGCGCGGGGACTTAAGGTCACCATGCTCAAGCTGGATCCGTACATCAACGTCGACCCGGGCACCATGAGCCCGTTCCAGCACGGCGAAGTGTTCGTCACCCATGACGGCGCCGAGACCGACCTGGACCTGGGCCACTACGAGCGGTTCATCCGCACGACCATGACCCAGAACAACAACTTCACCACCGGTCGCGTCTACGAGCACGTGCTGCGCAAAGAGCGCCGTGGCGACTATCTGGGTGCAACCATCCAGGTGATTCCGCACATCACCGACGAAATCAAGCGCCGCATCATCAAGGGCGCCGGCGATGCCGACGTGGCCATGGTCGAGATCGGTGGCACCGTGGGTGACATCGAGTCGCAACCGTTCCTCGAAGCCATCCGTCAACTTCGTTTCGAAGTCGGCGCCAAGCGCGCGATGCTGATGCACCTGACGCTCGTCCCGTACATAGCCACCGCCGGCGAGACCAAAACCAAGCCAACCCAGCACTCGGTCAAGGAACTGCGTTCCATTGGCCTGCAGCCTGACGTGCTGGTTTGCCGCTCCGATCACCCGATCGACGTGTCCTCCCGTCGCAAGATCGCGCAGTTCACGAACGTTGAAGAGCGTGCGGTGATCGGTCTGGAAGACGCCGACACCATCTACAAGATCCCGGGCATCCTGCATTCGCAGGGTCTGGACGATTTCGTCGTCGAGCGCTTCGGCCTGCAATGTGGCGGCGCCGATCTGTCCGAGTGGGAAGCCGTGGTCGACGCCAAGCTCAATCCTGAGCACGAAGTCACCATCGCCATGGTCGGCAAGTACATGGAGCTGCTGGACGCCTACAAGTCGCTGATCGAAGCGATGAGTCACGCCGGCATCAGCAACCGCACCAAGGTCAACCTGCGCTACATCGATTCCGAAGACATCGAAAACCAGGGCACCGCGCTGCTGGAAGGTGTCGACGCGATTCTGGTGCCGGGCGGCTTCGGTCTGCGTGGCGTGGAAGGCAAGATCACCGCCGTTCAATACGCTCGCGAAAACAAGGTTCCATACCTGGGTATCTGCCTGGGCATGCAAGTGGCGGTCATCGAGTTCGCTCGTAACGTCATGGGCTGGAAAGACGCCAACTCCACCGAGTTCGATCGTGCCAGCGGCCACCCGGTCGTGGGGCTGATCACCGAGTGGGAAGACGCCACCGGCGCGGTCGAAACCCGTACCGAAACTTCCGATCTGGGCGGCACCATGCGCCTTGGCGCGCAAGACTGCCTGCTCGAACCAGGCTCCAAAGTTCACGACTGCTACGGCAAGGACGTGATCGTCGAGCGTCATCGCCACCGTTACGAAGTGAACAACAACCTGCTGCCACAAATCATGGAAGCCGGCCTGAAAATTTCCGGCCGTTCCGGTGATGGTGCGCTGGTAGAAGTGGTCGAGGCTGCGGATCACCCATGGTTCGTCGCTTGCCAGTTCCACCCTGAGTTCACCTCGACGCCACGCGACGGTCACCCGCTGTTCAGCGGTTTCGTCAAGGCTGCTTTGGCTCAACACCAGAAGAAGGCGTAAACCTGATGGCGCAGAAGATCATCCGCGTAGGCGACATCGAGATTGCCAACGACAAGCCAATGGTGCTGTTCGGTGGCATGAACGTGCTGGAAAGCCGCGACATGGCGATGCAGGTCTGCGAAGAGTACGTGAAGGTTACCCAGAAGCTGGGTATCCCTTACGTGTTCAAGGCCAGCTTCGACAAGGCCAACCGCTCCTCCGTGACTTCTTACCGTGGCCCCGGCCTGGAAGAGGGCATGCGGATTTTCCAGGACATCAAGCAAGCCTTCGGCGTGCCGATCATCACCGACGTCCACGAGCCTGAGCAGGCTGCGGTCGTCGCTGAAGTCTGCGACATCATCCAGTTGCCGGCCTTCCTGTCGCGCCAGACCGACCTCGTGGTCGCGATGGCGAAGACCGGTGCGGTGATCAACATCAAGAAAGCCCAGTTCCTCGCCCCTCAGGAGATGAAACACATCCTGAACAAGTGCGTGGAAGCGGGTAACGATCAGTTGATCCTCTGCGAACGCGGTTCGAGCTTCGGCTACAACAACCTCGTGGTCGACATGCTGGGCTTCGGCATCATGAAGCAGTTCGAATACCCGGTGTTCTTCGATGTGACTCACGCCCTGCAGATGCCGGGCGGTCGCTCCGATTCCGCCGGTGGTCGCCGCGCACAGGTCACCGACCTTGCCAAAGCCGGCATGAGCCAGTCCCTGGCCGGCCTGTTCCTCGAAGCCCACCCGGATCCGGACAACGCCAAGTGCGATGGTCCTTGCGCCTTGCGTCTGGACAAACTGGAGCCATTCCTGGCCCAGCTCAAAGCCCTGGACGAACTGGTTAAGAGTTTTCCGACGGTAGAAACCGCGTAATCCTCATTTCTCCGGTAAAGTACCGCACGATTAACGCTCAGGCCCTCGGGCCTGAGCCTTATCGTCCGCAAGTCTGCCCCGCTGCACACCACTTGCCGACGGTAAAAGATTTCCTCTAGCTGCGTCGTTTTCGTCAACTTTGGAGTGTTTACAACAATGGCTAAAATCGTCGACATCAAAGGTCGTGAAGTTCTCGACTCCCGTGGCAATCCCACCGTGGAAGCGGACGTGCTTCTCGATAACGGCATCATCGGCAGCGCCTGCGCGCCGTCCGGTGCTTCCACTGGCTCGCGTGAAGCACTCGAGCTGCGTGATGGCGACAAGAGCCGTTACCTGGGCAAGGGCGTTCTCAAGGCCGTTGCCAACATCAACGGTCCGATCCGTGATCTGTTGAAAGGTACCGATCCAAGCGACCAGAAAGCGCTGGACCTGGCGATGATCAAGCTGGACGGCACTGAAAACAAAGGCTCCCTGGGCGCCAACGCGATCCTCGCCGTTTCCCTGGCCGCGGCCAAGGCAGCAGCTCAGGACCAGGACCTGCCGCTGTACGCTCACATTGCCAACCTGAACGGCACCCCGGGTGTTTACTCGATGCCGGTTCCGATGATGAACATCATCAACGGTGGCGAGCACGCCGACAACAACGTCGACATCCAGGAGTTCATGGTTCAGCCGGTTGGCGCCAAGTCCTTCTCCGAAGGTCTGCGCATGGGCACCGAAATCTTCCATCACCTCAAAGCCGTGCTGAAGGCCCGTGGCCTGAACACTGCCGTGGGTGACGAAGGTGGTTTCGCGCCTAACCTGGCTTCCAACGAAGACGCTTTGAAAGTGATCTCCGAAGCCGTCGCCAACGCCGGTTACAAGCTGGGCACCGACGTGACCCTGGCTCTGGACTGCGCAGCGAGCGAATTCTACGAAGACGGCAAGTACAACCTGTCCGGCGAAGGCCAGGTGTTCACCGCTGAAGGTTTCGCTGATTACCTCAAAGGTCTGACCGAGCGCTACCCGATCATCTCCATCGAAGACGGTCTGGACGAGTCCGACTGGGCTGGCTGGAAAATCCTCACCGACAAGATCGGCGAGAAGACTCAACTGGTAGGTGACGACCTGTTCGTGACCAACACCAAGATCCTGAAAGAAGGCATCGACAAGAAGATCGCCAACTCGATCCTGATCAAGTTCAACCAGATCGGCACCCTGACCGAAACCCTGGAAGCCATCCAGATGGCCAAGGCTGCCGGTTACACCGCAGTGATCTCGCACCGTTCGGGCGAAACCGAAGATTCGACCATTGCCGACCTGGCTGTCGGTACTTCGGCTGGCCAGATCAAGACCGGCTCCCTGTGCCGTTCCGACCGCGTTTCCAAGTACAACCAACTGCTGCGTATCGAAGAGCAGTTGAACGGCAAAGCCAAGTACAACGGTCGTGCCGAGTTCCGCGGTTGATCGATGACTGAAAAAAAGACGACAGATTGTGTCGGAAAAATCGCTACGGCGACGTTTTTGCCACTAATCTGATGCCTTATCAGCACAAGCCTGGTTCTTCCAGGCTTCGTGCTGTCAGTAGCTTCATGTTTTGGTGTGGCGGTCTTTTTTCACTGGATACCTGATATTCGATGCGCAGTCCCAATTGGTTGTTCCTCGTCTTGCTTCTGTTGCTGGCCGGCCTGCAGTACCGCCTGTGGGTGGGTAATGGCAGCCTGGCGCAAGTGGCCGAGCTGACGCAGCAGATTGCGGATCAGCATGCCGAGAACGAGGCGCTGCTGGAGCGCAATCGGGTGATGGACGCTGAAGTCAGCGAGTTGAAGAAGGGCATGGAGACCGTTGAAGAGCGGGCTCGCCATGAATTGGGCATGGTCAAGGACGGTGAAACCCTTTACCAGTTGGCACAATGAACCAGTCTCTACCGGCCTTCTGGGCCGTGATTCCTGCCGCGGGCGTCGGTGCCCGTATGGCCGCGGACCGTCCCAAGCAATACTTGCAACTGGGCGGGCGCACAATTCTCGAACACAGCCTTGGCTGTTTCCTTGATCACCCAAGCCTCAAGGGCGTGGTGGTCAGTCTTGCTGTCGATGATCCCTACTGGCCGAACCTGGCCTGCGCCAGCGACCCGCGCATTGCCCGTGTCGAAGGCGGCGCCGAGCGTTCCGGTTCGGTGCTCAATGCGCTGCTGCATCTGCACGGGCAGGGCGCGGGCGATGATGATTGGGTGCTGGTGCACGATGCGGCGCGTCCGAACCTGAGCCGTGACGATCTGGATCACCTGCTGGCCGAGCTTGCCGATGATCCGGTGGGCGGGCTGCTGGCGGTGCCGGCGCGGGACACGCTCAAGCGGGTCGACAAGCACGGTCGTGTGGTTGAGACCGTGGATCGCAGCGTGATCTGGCAAGCCTACACGCCACAGATGTTCCGCCTCGGTGCCTTGCATCGCGCGCTGGCGGACAGTCTGGTGGCGGATGCGGTGATTACCGATGAAGCGTCGGCCATGGAGTGGTCGGGGCAGTCGCCGCGTCTGATCGAAGGCCGCTCCGATAACCTCAAGGTCACTCGACCCGAGGATCTCGACTGGTTGCGTCAGCGCTGGGCTAACCGCCGCTAAAAGATCCTGTATTCAGGCCGCTCGGCCAGCCCCTCTTTCAAATAATCCACCAACTTGCGCACCTTCGGCGACAGATGCCGCTGCTGCGGATACAGCGCCCAAACCGCCGTATTAGGCGGTTGATGAGCTTCAAGCAGCGAAATCAAAGCACCGCTCTTCAGATGCTCCAGCACGTAATAGTCCGGCAACTGACACAACCCGACCCCCTGCAAGGCCGCATCCAGCACCGCCTGCCCACTGTTGCAACGCCAGTTTCCCTGCACCCGCTGCGAAAATTCCCGCCCGTTCTGTTCCAGTTGCCACTGGTCCGAGCTGCCGATGAGGCAGTTATGCCGGCTCAGTTCCGACAAACTGTGTGGGCGACCGTACCGCTCGAGGTAGGAAGGCGACGCACACAAATACATGCGTCGTGGCGCCAGGCGCGTGGCGACCAGTCGCGAGTCCTGCAATCGCCCCAAACGAATCGCCAGATCGAGGCCTTCGTGCACCAGGTCCAGTTGGCGATTGCTCAGTTCAATGTCGATTCGCAACTGTGGATACAACCCCATGAATCGCGTTACCAGCGGCACGATGAACCGCTCACCGTAGGCCACGGCGCAGGTCATGCGCAGCATGCCCTTGGGTTCGCTGGTCAAGTCGCCGACAGCTCGCAGAGCTTCTTCACGACCGTCCTGCAAGCGTTGGCAATGTTGCAGGAAGGTTTGCCCGGCTTCGGTCAGGGTGACCCGACGCGTACTGCGGTAGAGCAGTCGCGTCTGCAAGCGCTCTTCAAGGCGTGCGATTTGTCGACTGATGTGGGAGGAAGAAACCCCCAGTTGTTCGGCCGCCGCCGTGAACTGGCTGCATTCGGCGACGGCGACGAACTCGTCTATACCTTCCCAGCGACTTTCGGACATCGGTGATTATCCCTGTACAGCAATAATGTTTTGCTTTCGCTCGGATTATTCACTGTAGGGCGTCGTATTACACTCCCTGTCTCGTTTTAATTCACTGGAGAAGCACCATGATCAAGTCACGCGCTGCCGTTGCCTTCGAGGCCAAGAAACCTCTGGAAATCGTTGAAGTCGATGTCGCCATGCCCAAGGCCGGTGAAGTGTTGCTGCGCGTGGTGGCTTCCGGTGTCTGCCATACCGACGCCTACACCCTGTCCGGTGCTGATCCGGAAGGTATCTTCCCGTCGATCCTCGGCCACGAAGGCGGCGCGATCGTCGAAGCGATCGGTGAGGGCGTAACCTCCGTCGCCGTGGGCGATCATGTGATTCCGCTGTACACCCCTGAATGCCGCCAGTGCAAATTCTGTCTGTCGGGCAAAACCAACCTGTGCCAGGCGATTCGCGCCACTCAGGGCAAGGGTCTGATGCCGGACGGCACCTCGCGTTTTTCCTACAAGGGCGAGACGATTTTCCACTACATGGGTACTTCGACGTTCTCCGAGTACACCGTGCTGCCGGAAATCTCCGTGGCCAAGATCGCCAAGGAAGCACCGCTGGAAAAAGTCTGCCTGCTGGGCTGTGGCGTCACCACCGGTATCGGCGCCGTGCTGAACACCGCCAAGGTGAAACCGGGTGACACCGTGGCCATCTTCGGTCTCGGCGGCATCGGCCTGTCGGCGGTGATCGGCGCAGTCAAGGCCAAGGCGGCTCGCATCATCGCCATCGACATCAACCCGGCCAAATTCGAAATCGCCAAGCAGCTGGGTGCAACCGACTGCGTAAACCCTAAAGACTTCGATCGTCCGATCCAGGAAGTCATCGTCGACATGACCGATGGCGGCGTCGACTTCTCCTTTGAATGCATCGGCAACGTGCAACTGATGCGTGCCGCGCTCGAGTGCTGCCACAAGGGCTGGGGTGAGTCGGTGATCATCGGCGTCGCCGGTGCCGGCCAGGAAATCTCGACCCGTCCATTCCAGCTGGTGACCGGCCGCGTATGGCGCGGTTCGGCCTTCGGTGGCGTGCGCGGTCGTACCGAGCTGCCAAGCTATGTGGAAATGGCCGAAACCGGCGAGATCCCTCTGGATACCTTCATCACCCACACCATGGGCCTGGAAGATATCAACAAGGCTTTCGACCTGATGCACGAAGGCAAAAGCATCCGTACCGTCATTCATTTCTAAGAAGCAGCTGTGAGCTACAAGCTGCAAGCTGCAAGTGGGTGCGCCTTCTTGCAGCTCGCGGCTCGTGGCTTGTCGCTGGGAGAACTCCCATGACTCTGGAAAATATTTCTTGCCAGAAAAGCTTCGGTGGCTGGCACAAGCGTTATCGCCATCGCTCGGAAACCCTCGGCTGCGACATGGTGTTCGCCGTGTATCTGCCACCGCAGGCGGAGCAGGGCGGCAAGTTGCCGGTGCTGTATTGGTTGTCGGGCCTGACCTGCACCGATGAGAACTTCATGCAGAAGGCCGGCGCAATGCGCGTGGCGGCCGAGCTGGGATTGATCATCGTCGCGCCGGACACCAGTCCACGCGGTGCCGACGTGCCGGGTGATCCGGACGGTGCCTGGGACTTCGGCCTGGGCGCCGGGTTCTACCTCAATGCCACTCAGGAACCCTGGTCGCGTCACTATCGGATGCATGATTACGTCGTGCAGGAATTGCCGGCCCTGGTCGAAGAGCATTTCCCTGCGTCGGACAAGCGCGGCATCAGCGGGCACTCCATGGGTGGTCACGGGGCGTTGGTCTGTGCGTTGCGCAATCCGGGGCGTTATCTGTCGGTGTCGGCGTTCTCGCCGATCAACAATCCGATGGACTGCCCCTGGGGGCAAAAGGCCTTTTCCCGCTACCTGGGCGAAGACCGTTCGAAATGGCGCGAGTGGGATGCCTGTGCCTTGATCGCCGAGGCGGATGAGAAGCTGCCGCTACTGGTGGATCAGGGGGACCGTGACGATTTCCTCGCCACTCAGCTCAAGCCCGAAGCCTTGCAACAGGCGACCAAAATGGCCGGTCATCCGCTGACGTTGCGCCTGCAACCGGGCTACGACCACAGCTATTTCTTCATCGCCAGTTTCATCGAAGATCACTTGCGGCATCACGCGCATGCTCTAGGTGCCCAATAGCAGGTAGAATCACGCCCTGACAAAAATCGGGGCGTTTTTTTATGCGTATTGGCCACGGCTACGATGTACACCGTTTCGCTGAAGGCGATTTCATTACTCTGGGCGGCGTGCGTATCGCACACGGCTTCGGGCTGCTCGCTCATTCCGACGGTGACGTCCTGCTGCACGCCTTGAGCGATGCCTTGCTTGGCGCCGCCGCGCTGGGCGATATCGGCAAACACTTCCCGGACACCGACCCGCAGTACAAGGGCGCCGACAGCCGCGCGCTGCTGCGTCATGTCGTCGCACTGATCCACGCCAAGGGCTGGAAGGTCGGCAACGTCGACAACACCATCGTCGCCCAGGCACCGAAAATGGCTCCGCATATCGAATCCATGCGCGCACTGATTGCCGCGGATCTTCAAGTCGAACTCGATCAGGTGAACGTGAAAGCCACCACCACCGAGAAGCTGGGCTTCGTCGGTCGCGAGGAAGGCATTGCCGTGCATTCCGTTGCCTTGTTGCTTCGCGCATGAACGAACTGCAATTACTCGGCCCGCGTGCCTATGGCGAGGCCCTCGGCACTGCAGTATTGAAAGCCATCGCCGAAGATTTCCAGGTCGATGAAGTTCTCGACATTCCCTTGAGCGGCGACGGCGAACACCTGTGGATCTGGGTGGAGAAGCGTGGCCTGAACACTGAGGAAGCGGCGCGGCGCATTGCCAAGGCCGCCGGCGTGCCATTGCGCACCGTCAGCTATGCGGGGCTCAAGGACCGTCAGGCGCTGACCCGCCAGTGGTTCAGTGTGCAACTGCCGGGCAAGGCCGATCCGGATCTTTCGGCAGCGGAAAACGAGACGCTGAAAATCCTCAAGACCAGCCGACACAAGCGCAAGCTGCAACGCGGTGCCCATTCGGCCAATGGCTTCACCTTGCGCCTGACCCAGTTCGACGGCGACAAGGCCGCCATTGACGCGCGCCTGCAACTGATCTCCAAACAAGGCATCCCCAATTATTTCGGCGCCCAGCGTTTCGGGCATGACGGTGGCAACGTGGTCGACGCCCGTGCCTGGGCCGCGCGCAAGGCTTTGCCGGAGCAGCGCAATGTGCGCTCGCGTCTGCTCTCGACGGCCCGCAGTTTTCTGTTCAACCAGGTCTTGGCCGCCCGCGTCGCCGACGGCACCTGGCAGCAAGCACAGGTTGGCGATCTGCTGGCGTTCACTGACAGTCGCAGCTTCTTTCCCGCCGGTGAGGCCGAGTGCAGCGACCCGCGCCTGGCGATTCTCGATCTGCACCCGACGGGACCGCAGTGGGGCGAAGGTGACTCGCCGGCCACGGGCGCTGTCCATGAACTGGAGCAGGCTATCGCCGCTCGCGAAGCCGACCTTCGCGATTGGTTGATCAACGCCGGAATGAGCCACGAACGTCGTATCCTGCGGCTGCCCATCGCCGGGTTGACGTGGCATTATCCCGAGCCTGACATTCTGCAACTGGAATTCGTCCTGCCGGCCGGATGCTTCGCCACCGTATTGGTGCGCGAGCTTGTCGATCTGGTGCCGGTAGGGCAGACGGACAGCCCATGCGTATTCTGATTTCTAACGACGATGGGGTAACCGCACCCGGTCTCGCCGCGCTTCATGCTGCGCTGGCGGATTACACCGAATGCGTGGTTATCGCCCCGGACCAGGACAAAAGCGGCGCCAGCAGCTCGCTGACGCTCGACCGCCCGTTGCATCCGCACACGTTGGCCAACGGCTTCATCAGCATCAACGGCACCCCGACCGATTGCGTGCACCTGGGCCTCAATGGCCTGCTGGAGCGCGACGTGGACATGGTGGTGTCCGGGATCAACCTGGGCGCCAATCTGGGGGACGATGTCCTGTATTCCGGGACCGTGGCCGCAGCGCTTGAAGGGCGTTTCCTCAGCCGTCCCGCATTTGCCTTTTCGCTGGTCTCGCGCCAGGTCGACAACCTGCCGACGGCCGCCTACTTCGCACGAAAACTGGTCGAGGCCCAGGGCGATCTCGACCTGCCGCCGCGCACGGTTCTGAACGTGAACATCCCCAACCTGCCGCTGGAGCACATTCGCGGTGTGCAATTGACGCGCCTGGGTCATCGCGCCCGCGCCGCCGCACCGATGAAAGTGGTCGACCCGCGCGGCAAGGCCGGGTACTGGATCGCCGCCGCAGGTGACGCCGAAGACGGCGGACCGGGCACCGATTTCCATGCGGTGATGCAAGGCTATGTGTCCATCACGCCCCTGCAGCTGGATCGCACCTTCAATGACGCCTTCAGAAATCTGGATGGCTGGCTGGAGGGCCTGCGCTGATGTCTCGTGAGCAAGACGATATGCTGCGCCGCGGCATCGGCATGACCTCCCAGCGGACTCGCGAACGCCTCATCCAGCGTCTGTATGAAGAAGGGGTGTCCAACCCCAAGGTGCTGGAAGTCATCCGTCGCACGCCGCGTCACCTGTTCGTCGATGAAGCGCTGGCGCACCGGGCCTACGAGGACACCGCGCTGCCGATCGGACACAACCAGACCATCTCCCAGCCTTATATGGTGGCGCGCATGAGCGAGCTGCTGCTGGAGGCGGGGCCGCTGGACAAGGTTATGGAGATCGGCACGGGATCGGGGTATCAGACGGCTGTGCTGTCGCAGCTCGTCGAGCGGGTCTTCTCGGTCGAACGCATCAAGGTATTGCAGGATCGGGCCAAGGAACGTCTGGTCGAGTTGAATTTGCGCAACGTGGTGTTTCGCTGGGGCGATGGCTGGGAGGGGTGGCCGGCGCTGGCGCCTTACAACGGCATCATCGTCACCGCGGTGGCGACCGATGTGCCTCAGGCGTTACTCGATCAGCTTGCTCCCGGGGGGCGTCTGGTGATCCCGGTGGGGTCCGGTGAAGTGCAGCAGTTGATGTTGATCATTCGCGAGGAACAGGGTTTTTCCAGGCGCTTTCTGGGGTCAGTTCGCTTCGTCCCGCTGCTCAACGGACCACTCGCCTGAGCATTTATTCAGGCACGCTGAATTCTCTTCGATGGCCTTTGTCTTACACCGGCATCGATGGTTTAAACAGGATGTTTTGTGTAACGGCAAACGTGTGCGTGAAGCCATTTCGCTTCATTAAGAGTAAAGCCTGCACGGGCCGTTATACTTGCGACATTTCGTGCCGACACATGGGCAAATCAAATTTTCAGCCACCACAAAGGGAGCGGCGGGTGAGTCTCACAGTCATTGCGCAGCGTATGGGTAAAACGAGCTTTCAGCGCTTGGTGACTGGCCTTGTCATGAGCACCTTGCTGGTCGGTTGTTCCAGCAACAAATCCAGCGACGTTCGCGTCGTCGACCGCAACAATGCCGTCGCCCAGCGCCCGGCAGTTACCACCGGACAGTACGTGGTCCGACCGAAAGACACCCTGTTCTCGATCGCCTTCCGCTACGGCTGGGACTACAAGGCCCTGGCCGCGCGCAACAACATTCCGGCGCCGTACACGATCCATCCGGGTCAGACGATTCGCTTCGATGGGCGCACCGGTTCAACGCCGACGACGGTGGTCAGTTCGACCAATACAACTCCGTCATCCTCGAGTAAAACCACGGTGATTCGCCGTCCGGTAGACGGTGCCACTACCCCCGCTCCGGTGGTTGTACCGTCCGTCGCCAACAAGCCGGCAACCGCACCTTCGCCGCCTCCCGGCCCGGCCCCGACCGGCTGGGGATGGCCTTCTAGTGGCATTTTGATTGGAAAATTCTCTTCAAACGGTAGTTTGAATAAAGGAATTGATATCGCCGGAGATTTGGGACAGCCTGTTTTAGCTGCGTCTGATGGGACAGTCGTATACGCCGGGAGTGGCTTAAGGGGCTACGGCGAATTAGTCATCATCAAACACAGCGAAACCTACGTCAGTGCCTACGGACATAACCGCAGGCTGTTGGTTCGGGAGGGGCAGCAGGTCAAGGTCGGACAGACAATTGCCGAAATGGGGTCAACGGGTACAGACCGGGTGAAACTGCATTTTGAGATTCGCCGCCAAGGTAAACCTGTAGATCCGCTGCAATTCCTGCCACGCCGTTGATCGCTACCAGCCTGTTCCGTCACGTAGAGGGGACAGGCTCCAGCGTTGCCAAGGATAAAGGCGCCGCTTGAGCTTGGGGTCGAACTCACCAAAGGACTATAACAATGGCTCTCAGTAAAGAAGTGCCGGAGTTTGACATCGACGATGAGGTTCTCCTGATGGAGACCGGCATCGATACGGATTCGATGTCGAATGATGAAGGGGCGGCTTCACCTTCCGTTCGTGCCAAATCCAAACACTCCGCTTCGCTAAAGCAACACAAATACATTGATTACACGCGGGCGCTCGATGCCACGCAGCTGTATCTCAATGAAATCGGCTTTTCCCCCGTTATTGTCCCCCGAAGAAGAAGTTCATTTTGCGCGTCTGTCGCAAAGTGGCGATCCGGCCGGGCGCAAGCGCATGATCGAAAGTAACCTGCGGCTGGTGGTGAAAATCGCCCGGCGTTACGTCAATCGTGGTCTGTCGCTGCTCGATCTGATCGAAGAGGGCAACCTGGGCCTGATCCGGGCGGTGGAGAAATTCGACCCTGAACGCGGCTTCCGCTTCTCGACCTACGCAACCTGGTGGATTCGTCAGACCATCGAGCGCGCGATCATGAATCAGACCCGGACCATCCGGTTGCCGATCCATGTGGTCAAGGAACTCAACGTGTACCTGCGGGCCGCACGGGAGCTGACGCAAAAACTCGATCATGAACCCTCACCCGAAGAAATCGCCAACCTGCTGGAAAAACCGGTGGGAGAGGTCAAGCGCATGCTCGGCTTGAACGAGCGGGTTTCTTCGGTCGACGTCTCGCTGGGTCCGGATTCGGATAAAACCCTGCTGGACACCCTCACTGACGATCGCCCAACCGATCCATGCGAACTGCTGCAGGATGACGACCTGTCCCAGAGCATCGATCAATGGCTGTCCGAACTGACCGACAAGCAGCGCGAGGTGGTCGTTCGCCGCTTCGGTCTGCGCGGCCACGAGAGCAGCACTCTGGAAGATGTAGGCCTGGAAATCGGTCTGACCCGCGAACGGGTACGGCAGATTCAGGTAGAAGGCCTGAAGCGTCTTCGGGAGATCCTGGAGAAAAATGGCCTGTCGAGCGAGTCGCTGTTTCAATAACAGGCTCGTGTAGCTGGCAACAAAAAGCCCCGACTGTTCGGGGCTTTTTGTTGCCCCGGAAAAAGCTGCCAGGGCCTTTGGTGGGAGCGAGGCTGCTCGCGCGAAAGCCAAGCCCACCACGCGCGGATTTGCAGCGCCTGGCTGTAAGCCTTCTCTCACTCTTAGCGTAGGTGTTCGTTATTTTTACACTGATGCAGTCGGCCCAAGGCGGCTCTGTTTAAATCTAACCACCTGAAAAATAACAGCTATTTTTTAGATTAAGGGCATATGACAGATAGTATTAGTCCAGAAGCACGGTTGCTCTGAACGGGAATCGGCCTAGTATCTGGGTTGTGTCAACGGACAGACACGCCCTTCAAGGATCGAGGGGAAAAGGACATCGCAGGACGCGATTCATCAGGATGATGAAAAAGGAAACACAGGGAATAGGGAAAGAAAGTGGGCGGGTCATACCGCCCCTTTTTTTGCCCGCAGAAAAGCAAAAAGGCCCTTGTGGGGCCTTTTTCGGGAACGCGCGGGTAATCAGCGTTCGAGGTGTTCGATCTTGCCTGGCTTGCCATCCCACTCCGCGGAGTCGGGCAAAGGATCTTTGCGCTCGGTGATGTTTGGCCAGACTTCAGCCAATTCCAGGTTCAATGCAAGGAAGTTTTCCATGCCGGCTGGGACTTCATCTTCGGAGAAGATGGCCACAGCAGGGCACTCAGGTTCGCACAGTGCGCAGTCGATGCACTCATCCGGGTGAATCACCAGGAAATTCGGGCCTTCGTAAAAGCAGTCCACCGGACACACTTCTACGCAGTCGGTGTACTTGCACTTGATGCAGTTGTCGGTGACGACGAAGGTCATTTCTAATTTTCTCCTCAGGCGCGGCTTGCTGCGCCCCTTCACGTGGGGGTCGCATGGTTCGGGAGCGATAGTCTGCAGACCAGGCTAAAGCCTGCAGCATCCCAAACCGCGCGAGATTCTAACAGCTTGCAAGCCTGTGCGTTAGATCCGTGTCTTTAGTGTATAGAGCATTTCGAGCGCACGACGTGGTGTCATGTCGTCCAGATCGAGCTTGGCCAACTCATCCAGCACCGGATGCGGCAGGCTGGCGAACAGGTCGCTCTGCTGCGGCGCGGCCGGTTTGCCCTTGGCTGGCTTGGGTGCTTCATGGGGCAAGGCGGTGTCTTCCAGGCGGCTCAAGTGCTCGCGGGCGCGCAGGATCACTTCGCTCGGCACGCCGGCCAGTTGGGCTACCGCCAGGCCATAACTCTGGCTGGCAGGTCCCGGCAGTACGTGGTGCAGGAACACGATGCGCTCGTTGTGCTCGGTGGCATTGAGGTGCACGTTGGCTACCAGCGGCTGCGATTCCGGTAATACCGTAAGCTCAAAGTAGTGAGTCGCGAACAGCGTGTAAGCGCGCAAATGCGCCAGGCGTTCGGCCGCAGCCCAAGCCAGGGATAAGCCGTCGAAAGTACTGGTGCCGCGCCCGACTTCGTCCATCAGCACCAGGCTGCGCTCGGTGGCGTTGTGCAGGATGTTGGCGGTTTCGCTCATTTCCACCATGAAGGTCGAGCGTCCACCCGCCAGGTCATCGCTGGAACCGATCCGGGTGAAGATCCGGTCCACGAGTGACAATTCGCAACTGGCTGCGGGTACGAAACTGCCGATATGGGCCAGCAACACGATCAACGCGGTCTGGCGCATGTAGGTGGATTTACCGCCCATGTTCGGACCGGTGATCACCAGCATGCGGGTGTTGTCATCGAGGCTCAGATCGTTGGCCACAAACGGCGTGGTCAGCACTTGCTCGACCACCGGGTGGCGACCCTGACTGATGCGCATGCACGGTTCGCTGACGAAACGCGGGCAGTTCAGGTCCAGGTTCAGCGCACGTTCGGCCAGGTTGCTCAGCACATCCAGCTCGGCGAGGGCGCCGGCGGTGTCCTGCAGCGGCGGCAATTGTGATATCAGATCTTCGAGCAATGCTTCGTAAAGCATCTTCTCCCGAGCCAAAGCCCGGCTCTTGGCCGATAGCGCTTTGTCTTCGAACTCCTTAAGTTCCGGGGTGATGAAGCGCTCGGCACCCTTGAGGGTCTGGCGACGGATATAGTCCGCCGGCGCCGATTCGGCCTGCTTGCTCGGCAACTCGATGAAGTAACCGTGGATGCGGTTGTACCCGACCTTCAAGTGCGACAGGCCCGTACGGGCTTTTTCGCGAGCTTCGAGATCGATCAGGAATTGCCCGGCGTTTTCACTCAGCGACTGCAACTCGTCGAGTTCGCTGTCGTAACCGGTCTTCAACACGCCACCGTCACGGATCACCGCGGGCGGGTTGTCGATGATGGCTTTTTCCAGCAGCGCCGCCAACTCCGGATAGGTACTGGTGGTGGTCGCCAGCTTCTGCAGGTGCGGGGCTTCCAGTTCGGTCATTGCCACTTGCAGATCAGGCAACGCGCCGAGTGCGTCGCGCAGGCGCGCGAGGTCTCGCGGACGCGCATTGCGCAGACCGATCCGCGCCAGAATCCGCTCGATATCGCCGATTTCCTTCAACTGCGGTTGCAGCTGTTCGAAGCGATAGCGGTCGAGCAGGCAGGAAATCGATGTCTGGCGAGCCAGCAAAACAGTCAGGTCACGCAGCGGACGGTTCAGCCAGCGGGTCAGCAGGCGGCTGCCCATGGCGGTCTGGCAACGGTCGACCACCGATTGCAGCGTGTTGTCGCGGCCACCGGCCAGGTTGGTATCGAGTTCCAGGTTGCGCCGGCTCGCGCCGTCGAGCACCACGGTATCGTCCAGACGCTCATGACGCAGACTGCGCAAATGGGGCAGGGTAGTACGCTGGGTTTCCTTGGCGTAGGCCAGCAGGCAACCGGCGGCACCGATGGCCAGGGTCAGGGTCTCGCAGCCAAAACCTTTCAGATCCTGAGTGGAAAATTGCTGGCACAGGCTTTTATGCGCCGAATCTCGCTCGAAATCCCATGGTGCGCGGCGGCGAACACCACGGCGTTTCTCCGCCGGCAGATCCTTCGGCCAGTCATCCGGGATCAGCAATTCCACCGGATTGACACGCTCGAGTTCCGCCAGCAGGTTTTCCCAACCCTTGATTTCCAGGACGCTGAAGTTACCGCTGGTGATATCCAGCACTGCCAAACCGAACAGGCGCTCGTCTCCAAGAACGGCAGCGATCAGATTGTCGCGACGCTCATCCAGCAGCGCTTCGTCACTCACCGTTCCCGGCGTGATGATCCGCACCACCTGACGCTCCACCGGTCCCTTGCTGGTGGCCGGGTCTCCGACCTGCTCGCAGATCACCACCGACTCGCCGAGCTTCACCAGTTTGGCCAGGTAACCCTCGGCCGCATGATAAGGAATGCCGCACATCGGAATCGCCTGACCTGCCGACTGCCCGCGAGCGGTCAGGGTGATGTCGAGCAACTTGGCGGCCTTCTTCGCGTCCTCATAGAAGATCTCGTAGAAGTCACCCATGCGGTAGAACATCAACTGGTCGGGGTGCTGGTTCTTCAGGCGCCAGTACTGCTGCATCATTGGCGTGTGGGAGGACAGGTCGGTAAGGGCTTTATTCATCGGTGATCGGAAAACTCGTTCAAAGGTGTAGGGCAAAAATGGGGCATCGGCCCGACTTTTCCGCAATGGGCGCAAGATTAACATGGGCGCTCTGCAGGACGCAGGCATGAACGCTGCGTGGTTCTGTTATGCAGCGTCCTTCGCGGCTTATGCGTCATTTATGCAATTGAGCATTTGTCTTCTGTCAATAGAACGAGCAATATGCGCGTTATGCAAAAACGCAATGTTTCTACCGTCCTAAGAGCACTGCTCGACCAGCACGGGATCTCCCCCACGGAGCTCCACCGTCGCACCGGCGTGCCTCAATCCACTCTCTCGCGGATTCTCAGCGGGAAGATCGTCGATCCTTCGGATAAACACATCTCGAAAATCGCCGAATACTTCTCGGTGAGCACCGACCAGTTGCGTGGCCGCGCGGATGTCGCGTCGGCAGCAGTTGGCGGGCGCGATCAATCACATTCGGAACTCAAGGATATAAGTCTGTGGGACGACGACACCCCCGTCGATGACGACGAGGTCTCGGTCCCCTTTCTTCGCGAGGTTGAATTGGCCGCGGGATCAGGAAGATTCGTCATCGAAGAGAGCGAGCGCGCAAGCCTGCGCTTCGGCAAGCGCAGCCTGCGCCACAATGGCGTGCAGTTCGACCAGGCCAAATGCGTGACCGTTCGCGGCAACAGCATGTTGCCGGTGCTGCGCGATGGCGCCACGGTGGGGGTCAACGCTGGGAAGTCCGGGATTGGCGACATCGTCGATGGCGACCTTTATGCGATCAACCACAACGGCCAATTGCGGGTGAAACAACTCTACCGCCTGCCCACCGGCATTCGTCTGCGCAGCTTCAATCGCGACGAACACCCCGACGAGGACTACAGCTTCCAGGAAATGCAGGAAGAACAAATCGTGATCCTCGGCCACGTCTTCTGGTGGGGCATGTACGCCCGCTAACCCGATCACCATTCGACAAAAACCCGCCCTCAGGCGGGTTTTTTTCGCCTTGAAAAAGCTGGCCAAGCCTTTGTTTGCGGGGCTTTTAATGCGCTGGTGCATTTGTCGTGCATAAATAAATGCATTTACGCATTGACTGTATATGCATCCATGCATATTCTTTGTCTCAAGCCGCTACACAAAGTGGCTCGAAACGAAGCTCTTTAGTTACACCAAAAGGCAGCGATGAACCGGCCTCAACGGTTCAGAGGGTTGGCAACTGACCCGGGTGTGCAGCGTAAAGCACCGAAAGCAGTTATCCGGCGGGCAGGGACCGCGGCCGGAAGAACAATCTGAACAGACCCGTACCGCGCCAGTAGCGCCGAAAGGTCGACGCGAAGGACCGCATTACTGAAAAGCCCGGTTCATGCCGGGCTTTTTGGAATGCCTACCTGACAGGGCAGATACCACGTGCCGGGGGACTCCGGCCTCAATAAGGAAATTACGATGAAAAAATACGCACGCGTCGTCGATGGCCAAGTCGACAACATCTTCGAAACCAGCAACCCGATCACCGAGGAATTCCCGACCGATCAGGTCTGGGTGGATGTCACTGCATTGCCCAGGATCGACTACTCCTGGAATGCGGTGAATACCGATGGCGTCTGGACGTTCACGGACAGTAATCCGTGGGCGCAGCCATCCGAACTGGCCTGGCAAATGCGAATGGCAAGAGAGCAACGGTACCTCAAGGTAAACACCACTCTGGATTCCACAGCGCTTCAGTACAAGGTTGATCTGGGAGTCGCCACTGCCGCCGATGAAGCCGCTCTGCTGGCTTACAAGCAGTTCTTCATCGATATGAGCAGCGTGAACAAGCAACCGGGCTACCCGCTGACCGTCACCTGGCCCGAGATTCCGTAAGTTCAACTTCAGCCATCTGTAAATACACCCCGTCAAGCGGAGTGCATTACTGAAAAGCCTGGCTAACACCGGGCTTTTTGGAATGCCTGCCTCGGTCATCTTCGAATCCGGCACACACCATCAATCACCCCAGGAGGTGAGACATGACATACGAGCAACAAGTGTTGCTGGACATGCCGATCTGGCTCGTCATCGTTCTCGCCCTGCTGGGCGGGATATCCGGCGAAATGTGGCGCGCCGACAAGGACGGCGCTCGCGGCTGGTCATTGCTGAGACGGTTGGCCCTTCGTTCTGGTGCCTGCATGGTCTGCGGCGTTTCGGCCGTTATGCTGCTCTACGCAGCCGGTATGTCGATCTGGACCTCGGGCGCCTTTGGGTGTCTTACCGCGATGGCGGGAGCGGACGTGGCAATCGGGCTTTACGAGCGTTGGGCTGCGAAGCGTATCGGGGTTTGTGAGGTGCCGCCGCCCCGAGATTCCCGATCTGACCAGAACTGAAATTCAGGAGGAAGTTCTTGTAATTCACGTCCTGGCCAGACTTCACGCGTTGACGCGTCATTAAGTATTGAGGTTCTTCGACGATGGAGCTCACCTTTGCGCAGTTGCTTGAAATCTATTCCCACGCCCGCATCCATGCGGGCGTTTTCGTTTCCCCCCTCAACACCGCCATGGCTCGCCGCAAAATCAACTCGCCCAAACGCATCGCCGCCTTCCTCGCACAAGTCGGCCATGAATCCGGGCAGTTGCAGTACGTGCGTGAACTGGGTAGCGATCAATACCTGAGCAAATACGACACAGGATCCCTGGCTGCTCGCCTGGGCAATACGCCGGAGCCCGATGGCGATGGTCAGCGTTATCGTGGTCGGGGTCTGATCCAGATCACCGGTCGCAATAACTATCGCCAGTGCAGCCTTGGCCTGTTTGGTGATGAGCGTTTGTTGGCTTTGCCGGAACTGCTCGAGCAACCGCAGTGGGCCGCCGAGTCTGCGGCGTGGTTCTGGGAGCAGAACGGCCTCAATGAACTGGCTGATCGCGACCAGTTCAACAGCATCACGCGGCGTATCAACGGTGGCTTGAACGGATTGCAGGATCGTTTGCAGCTCTGGGCGCGGGCGAGGGCGGTGTTATGTCAGCCTTCGGTTTGAAGCCTGCGGTCTATCGGTGGTTCTGTGCTGCCTTGGTGCTGGTCGTGTTGACCTGCGGTTCGGCGGCGCTGGCCTGGCGGATTCAGGATTGGCGTTATGGTCGGCAGTTGGCGGAGCAGGCTCGCTTGCACAGTGAATCGCTGAATCAGTTGAATCTGGCGGCGGCGATGCAGCAACGAATCGAGCAGAACAAGCGCCTGGCCCTCGAGCAACAACTGTCGACCAGCGAACAAAACCATTTCCGAGTGTTGAGCGATGTCCAACGTGATCAGGATCGCCTGCGCGATCGTCTTGCCACTGCTGATGTGCGGCTGTCAGTCCTCCTCGATGCCGCTGACACGGCTTCAATCCGTACAGTGCCAGCCGCCTCCGGCCCCGGCGGCGTGGATTCTGGCCCCGTACGCGCCCGACTTGACCCGGCGCATGCTCAACGAATTATCGCCATCACCGATGCCGGCGACCGGGGATTGATTGCCTTGCAGGCGTGTCAGGCATATGTGAGGGCGCTAATCCGCTAACATTTTGAGCGACCCTGTAACTTGCAAGCGCGATGCGCTCGTGTACGGTAGGTCTCATTCCGCCCATCAGGAGATGACCGTGAAAGTAACCACTCAACTGGCCGCCGATCTTGGCAGGCACTTGCAGATGCTCAACGCCCATGTCTCCACGGCCGAGTCTTGTACCGGTGGCGGGATCGCCGAGGCCATCACTCGCATTCCTGGCAGCTCGGCGTGGTTCGAGGCCGGTTATGTCACCTACTCCAACTTGCAGAAGAACATGCAACTGGGTGTCCCGGTCGAGTTGTTCACGACGGTGGGCGCTGTCAGCCAGGAGGTGGTCGAGGCGATGGCCAGGGGGGCGCAGGAAAAAAGCCGGGCGTTTTTCTCCGTGGCGGTCAGTGGCATTGCCGGGCCGGACGGCGGTTCGCCGAACAAGCCGGTGGGCACGGTATGGCTGGCCTGGGGCGTGGGCGAGCGGGTATTCAGCGAGTTGCAGCACTTCGCCGGTGACCGCGACGAGGTTCGCCGACAAACGGTGAAGGCCGCGCTAGAGGGGTTGCTGCGGTATGCCGCGGCAGAAATCTCAAATCAGGGGTAGGCGATCCACAATCGCTGTGGAATAATACTGGCTACTTATACAGGTGTTGGCCGTCAGGCCTTATTGATTACGTGAGGACTTTAATGGACGACAACAAGAAGAAAGCCTTGGCTGCGGCCCTGGGTCAGATCGAACGTCAATTCGGCAAGGGTGCCGTAATGCGTATGGGCGATCAGGACCGTCAGGCGATCCCATCCATCTCTACTGGCTCTCTGGGTCTGGACATTGCTCTTGGCATCGGCGGTCTGCCAAAAGGCCGTATTGTTGAAATCTACGGTCCTGAATCTTCCGGTAAAACCACTCTCACTCTCTCCGTGATCGCCCAGGCTCAAAAAGCTGGCGCGACCTGCGCATTCGTCGACGCCGAACACGCCCTGGACCCTGAATACGCCGGCAAGCTGGGCGTGAACGTCGACGATCTGCTGGTTTCCCAGCCGGACACCGGCGAACAGGCCCTGGAAATCACCGACATGCTGGTGCGTTCCAACGCGGTTGACGTGATCATCGTCGACTCCGTGGCGGCGCTGGTACCGAAGGCTGAAATCGAAGGCGAAATGGGTGACATGCATGTGGGCCTGCAAGCCCGTCTGATGTCCCAGGCGCTGCGTAAAATCACCGGTAACATCAAGAACGCCAACTGCCTGGTGATCTTCATCAACCAGATCCGTATGAAAATCGGTGTGATGTTCGGCAGCCCGGAAACCACCACCGGTGGTAACGCGCTGAAGTTCTACGCTTCGGTTCGTCTGGACATCCGTCGCACTGGCGCGGTGAAAGAAGGTGATGAAGTCGTCGGTAGCGAAACCCGCGTCAAGGTTGTGAAGAACAAGGTGGCTTCGCCGTTCCGTCAGGCCGAGTTCCAGATTCTTTACGGCAAGGGCATCTACCTCAATGGCGAGATGATCGACCTGGGTGTTCTGCACGGTTTCGTTGAAAAATCCGGTGCCTGGTATGCCTACAACGGCACCAAGATCGGTCAGGGTAAAGCCAACTCGGCCAAGTACCTGGCGGATAACCCGGATGTTGCCGCTGCGCTCGAGAAACAACTGCGTGACAAGCTGCTGTCTCCTGCGTCGGTAGCAGACGCCAAAGCTTCTGCGGTTAAAGAGACCGAAGACGATCTGGCTGACGCTGATATCTGATTGATCCGATGACGACCGCCGTACTCGATACACTCGTCGCGGTGCGGCGAACCGCCATGGACCTGCTCGCGCGACGCGAGCACGGTCGAGTCGAGCTGACGCGTAAACTGCGTCAGCGCGGCGCTCTCCCAGAACTGATCGAAACAGCGCTCGACCGATTGACGGAAGAGGGCTTGCTCTCCGAATCCCGTTATCTCGAAAGCTTCGTTTCCTATCGTGCCCGCTCCGGCTATGGCCCTTTGCGCATTCGTGAAGAGTTGAGCCAGCGGGGCCTGCAACGCAGCGATATCGAGTTGGCCTTGCGCGAATGCGGTATCGACTGGCAGGCGCAACTGGAAGACACCTGGCGGCGCAAGTTTTCCGAGTTGCCGATAGATGCACGGGAACGCGCCAAGCAAGGCAGGTTCCTGGCCTATCGGGGATACTCCATGGAAATGATCAGCCGCTTGCTCAGTGGCCGAAGCATGGATTACTGACTGAATAAAAACGGCCCGCTATTTCGATAGCGGGCCGTTTTTTTTGCCTCAGATTTCTTTCGAAGTTTCCCGCGATCGTTGCTGCGCTTGGGGTTGGGCCTGAAGTTGAGATTGAGACTGAGATTGTTCCCAGTTTTCCGACAGGTTGATGTAATCCACCAGCTCTCGCAACCGGCCGTGGTTACGGGCGTTGAAAGTGAAGGCCAGCCGAGCCAGATGGCCGAACTGCGCTTCATCATGCTCTTCACCGCTATAGGCGTGCTGATGGAAATGATCGCTCAGGCACAAATCCGCGAACGCCTCCTGCATGTCTTCAAGTGCTCGATCACTGAGCCGGTGATTCATGCGAATCACGAACTGATGCTTGAGCCACCGGCTGGAGTGGAAGTTGCTGTAGAACTGGTTGATGTGCTCGACCGCTTCCTCGACGGTGTGGACCAGTCTCACCAGTTTCATGTCTGTAGGCAGGATGTAGCGATTTTCCTCCAGCTGTTGCTGGATGAAGTCCAGCGCTCCTTGCCAGAATTTGCCGCCAGGTACATCCAGCAACACCACCGGCACCAGTGGGCTTTTGCCGGTCTGGATCAGTGTCAGTACTTCCAGCGCTTCATCAAGGGTGCCGAATCCGCCCGGACAGAGCACCAGGGCATCGGCTTCCTTGACGAAGAACAGCTTGCGGGTGAAGAAAAAGTGGAACGGCAGCAGGTTGGTCGTGCCGTTCACGGTGGGGTTGGCGTGCTGTTCGAACGGCAGGGTGATGTTGAAGCCCAGGCTGTTGTCTCGTCCGGCGCCTTCGTGGGCCGCCGCCATGATGCCGCCACCGGCGCCGGTGATGACCATCATCTCCGAGCGGGCGAGCGCGGCGCCGAGTTCCCGGGCCATGGCGTACAGCGGGTGTTCAATCGGTGTGCGGGCCGAGCCGAACACCGTGACCTTGCGTCGCCCCTTGAACTGCTCGAGTACCCGGAACGCTTGCTCCAGCTCGCGAAGGGCTTGCAGGGTGATCTTGGCATTCCAGCGGTTGTGGTCTTCCTGGGCCATGCGCAGCACGGTCAGGATCATGTCGCGGTAGATGGGGATGTTGGGGCTGTTGGGTGAAACCAGGTTGAGTTGTTCTTCGACCTTGCTGATGAGGTCGTGGCCGCTTTCCTGAAAATGACGGCTCAGGAGGTCATTCGGTTGGTAAGGCATTCAACTTCTCCTTCTGCACAGAACCCAAGGCTTCGACAACGCATTCGTCGACGCCACGACACGTCCTGTGTCGCTGTCTGCCCAGGCCCATGCCTGGGCGATCCACTTGACCCGAACAACATCGGGTCATCCATACAGGCTCTGTTTTTCCCTTGGATGAAAGAAACGTTCGCATGACACAACGGGTATCGGGCAGCCCCCTTCAGCCCTGAAACATAACGATCGATACCTTGAAATCTAGACCCTTGTGGTGATTTGCGCTGACTGGATCATTGCGCCGCAAAGTCTTTTCTGGCAACCGCTTATTGACTGTTTACGAAGTGGTTTCGCCGCTCGTCTGAAGCTGCGCCGTGCGTCTGCCACTCTGATTTACTAATTTACAGGCGTCATACGACAGCTTTGCGTCAAAGCAGGGCTTGGGTTCAAGCGGTACAGGGATTGATCGCTCAACAAGAGCGAGTAGCAAGGAGGCGGGAGCCATGGCCAGAGTCGTTCTGGAAATAGAGATCGATACACAACTGTATCGATTGCTCAAGTCATCGGCCGAGACCAATCATTTGAGTCTTGAAGAAGAGTGCTGCCGACGACTGGAGGGGGGAGAGCATCGTTCGCGCTATTTGCAGGCACTGCTGGCAGAACTGCGCGCCGAGGATGAACAGCGGCGCGCAAAATCCCACTGATTACTTTTTCTTCGGCGTTGCTTTCGGGCAGTCCGATTCCTGGAAGCTTGCCGAGCCTACCGGGCGATTGGTCTTGATCTCGGTGAAGTCGTAACGCATCACCGCGCCTTTTGCCATCAGCTTGCGGAAACCGGGGTTGTTGCAGACCGAGGCGCCGAGCTGGAAATACACCGCCTTTGGATCGGCGCGCATTTTCTGGGCGTGGCTGCTTTGCACGCTCAGGTGGTTGATCAGCGTGTTGCCTTCGACGGTGTAGCCCTGATCAAGAATGTCTTCATTGATCGCCCGTGGAGTGCCAACGCTGCTTTGTGCGGCGACATTGCGCAGCTCTTTGTTCAGATTCTGCTCACTCAGGGACGCAGCCTGAGCGCTGAAGGACGACGCCAGCAGAATGGCAGCGGTTGGGACGATAAGGCGCAGCATGAAACTCTCCTGGTTCAGTGACTGGTGCTTCGACCAGCCACGTGACTGTGCGTTCAGTGGCGGCGAATTATAGGGGAGCCCGTCTGGACGGTACAGGCTTGTGCCGGCGGCTCTGATAAACTGCCGGTCTTTATTGCCCTGCCGAGTCCTGTTCGTGTCGAGTTTCCCAGTCTGCCGGCGTTGCCATTGATGAACCACGCCCAAAACGCCGTCGCCCGTCTGCGTGACCAACGTGAAGATGAAGGTATCAAGCCGATTCAGGCCCGAGGCTGGCGCGCGCCCCGTTGCCGCGCCTGTCGAGTGATCGAGAGTCATTGCCTGTGCGCCTGGCGCCCGCAGGTCGAGAGTCGTTCCGGTATCTGTCTGATCATGACCAGCAAGGAAGTGTTCAAGCCCAGCAATACTGGTTGGCTGATTGCCGATGTGGTGCGCGACAACCATGCGTTCATCTGGTCGCGGACTGAAGTCGATCAGCAGTTGCTGGCGCTGCTGTCCGACCCGCAATGGCAGCCTTACCTGGTGTTCCCCGGCGAGTACGTGGCGCCTGAGCGCGTGACCAACACGGTGACGACCGATAGCCGCAAGCGTCCACTGTTCATTCTGCTGGATGCGACCTGGACCGAAGCCCGCAAGATTTTCCGTAAAAGCCCTTATTTCGACGCGTTGCCGATCCTCAGCCTGCTGCCCGAAAAACTTTCCCGCTATCAGTTGCGTCGTTCGACCCGCAGCGAGCACCTGTGCACGGCCGAAGTCGCGGCGCTGTGCCTGGATCTGGCAGGCGATGTTCAGGCCGCATCGGCCCTGGAAGCCTATTTCGATGTGTTCAGCCAGCATTACCTCGATGCCAAGCGACAACTGGAAATGAATGTTGAAACACCGGCGCATGCCGAGTTGTTGCCGTTTGTGCGAAACGCTGCTGCGGTCATGAGCTGATTGTCGCCCATACTGCAAAAGACTGTACTGGCCATGTAGCTTGACCACCCTGGCTTCGCTGGGCATGCTTGGCGCCGATTAGGGTGCGGCCGAAATTTGATACACCGTGTGTACTGGTGTTGAACGTGCCCTGTTGGTGCAGCTCCGTGGCTGTACTTCGAGTTGTTTGAAAACAGGATCATTTGAAAAATGGCCACATACGAAATCCTGATTGCCGATGACCACCCGCTTTTTCGTTCCGCCTTGCATCAAGCGTTGACCCTGGGCCTTGGCCCGGATGTCCGTCTGGTGGAAGTGGCGAGCATTGCCGAACTGGAAACCCGCCTGACCGAAAAGTCCGACTGGGACCTGGTGCTGCTGGATCTGAACATGCCCGGAGCCTACGGCTTTTCCGGGTTGGTGCTGTTGCGTGGCCAATACCCGCAGATTCCGGTGGTGATGGTCTCGGCTCAGGAAGAAGCCTCGGTGATGGTCAAGTCCCGGGAGTTTGGCGCCAGTGGCTTCATACCCAAGTCCAGCGACCTGAAGGTGATCCAGAAAGCCGTGCGTTCGGTGCTCGATGGTGACGTCTACTGGCCTGCGCAGGCATTTGAAGCCGTTGCCGTGTCCGAAGAAGCCAAGGCGGCCAGTGAAGGCCTTGCCAGCCTGACTCCGCAGCAGTTCCGCGTGCTGACCATGGTCTGCGAAGGTTTGCTGAACAAGCAGATCGCCTACGAGCTGAGTGTTTCCGAAGCGACCATCAAGGCCCACGTGACGGCGATTTTCCGCAAGCTCAATGTACGAACGCGGACCCAGGCAGCGTTGCTCCTGCAACAACTTGAGTCAATTTCGAGCCACTAAGGGTTGGCGTCTTCACGCTTTTTTGACTTGGGTTAATCTAGTTTCCTCACTCCTTTTCTGGTCAGTTGCCTACTCTTATGTCTCCTTTCAAAGGCCAGACCGGCCTTAAACGCATTCTCAATGCCTCCGGCTATTCCTTTGATGGCCTGCGCGCCGCCTTTACCGGCGAGGCGGCTTTTCGGCAGCTGGTCCTGCTCAATGTCATTCTGATTCCCTTGTCGTTCTTCCTGAACGTCAGTCGCGTCGAGCAGGCGTTGCTGATTGCGGTCTGCCTGCTGGCACTGATCGTCGAGTTGCTCAACTCGGCAGTGGAGGCGGCGATTGACCGTATCTCCCTCGAACGGCACCCGCTGTCAAAAAACGCCAAGGACATGGGCAGCGCCGCGCAATTGGTGGCACTGACCATGATCGCCCTGGTCTGGGCAGTGATTCTGCTCTAAGCGATTGCCGGCAGTACGATCTCGTCGCTGCGCTGGACTCCTGCGGTGAAAGCGCGGCACAGATCGAGAAACTCGCGCATCGCCGAGGTCTGGTACTTCTGTTTGTGCCAGATGAAGTAAAACTGCCGCGCCAGGTCCAGATCCGGTGTCTCCACCGGCACCAGACTGCCGCGACGAAACGCATCGCGCAGTGCCAGCCGTGAAATGCAGCCAATCCCCAGACCTGACTCCACAGCACGCTTGATCGCTTCGGTGTGCTCCAGCTCCAGACGAATGTTCAGCGCGCTGTGGTGATGACGCATGGCCTGATCGAAGGTCAGCCGCGTTCCCGAACCCTGTTCGCGCAGAATCCAGGCTTCCTGGCTCAGTTCGTCCATGGTCGCGATGCCGCGTTGGGCCAGCGGATGCTGCGGGGCGCAAAACACCACCAGTTCGTCCTCGACCCAGCTCTGCACTTCGATGTCCGGGTGGTTGCAATCGCCCTCGATCAGACCCAGATCAATTTCGTAGTGGGCGACCTGTTGCACAATGTTGGCAGTGTTCTGCACATGCAGCTTCACCTGGCTTTCCGGGTGGCGCTGCATGAAGCCGCCGATCAGCAGGGTGGCCAGGTAATTGCCGATGGTCAGGGTGGCGCCGACCGCCAATGAGCCGAAACCGGACTTGCCGTTGAGCAGGTCTTCGATTTCCTTGGCCTGGTCGAGCATTGCCACCGCTTGCGGCAGCAGCTGCTTGCCGAGGGCGTTGAGGCTCAGCCGTTTGCCGGCGCGATCGAACAGCTGGCAGCTGGACTGGCGCTCCAGTTCGGTGATCGAGGTGCTCGCCGCCGATTGCGAGAGATTGAGCAGGCCCGCGGCGCGGGAAACACTCTCTTGCTGGGCGACGGCGACGAAGACTTGAAGTTGACGGAGAGTAAATCGCATATCGATATAACCGATAACCCTTATCTTAATAATCCATTTAACAGATATTCTCTCTGCTATTAGAATGCGATGCAATTGCGCACCCTTCCAGAGAGTTCGGAGCACGCGCAGATAATCTCCAGGAGTCCCCGTACATGAGCAACATGAACCACGAGCGTGTCCTCAGTGTTCATCACTGGAACGACACTCTGTTCAGCTTCAAGTGCACCCGCGATCCGGGCCTGCGCTTCGAGAACGGTCAGTTCGTGATGATCGGCCTGCAACAGCCAAACGGCCGCCCGCTTATGCGCGCTTACTCGATTGCCAGCCCGAACTGGGAAGAGCATCTCGAGTTCTTCAGCATCAAGGTGCCTGACGGTCCGCTGACTTCCCAGCTGCAGCATCTGAAGGAAGGCGACGAGATCATCATCAGCAAGAAGCCAACCGGCACCCTGGTGCTGGATGACTTGAAGCCTGGCAAGCATCTGTACCTGCTCAGCACCGGTACCGGTCTGGCGCCGTTCATGAGCGTCATTCAGGATCCGGAAACCTACGAGCGTTTCGAAAAAGTGATCCTGTGCCACGGCGTTCGTTACGTCAACGAAGTCGCTTACCGCGAGTTCATCACCGAGCACCTGCCGCAGAACGAATTCTTCGGCGAAGCGCTGCGTGACAAGTTGATCTACTACCCGACCGTGACCCGCGAGCCGTTCGAGAACGAAGGCCGCCTGACCGACCTGATGCGCAGCGGCAAGCTGTTCAGCGACATCGGTCTGCCACCGATCAACCCGCAGGACGACCGCGCCATGCTGTGCGGCAGCCCGAGCATGCTCGACGAGACCAGCGAAGTGTTGAACAGCTTCGGCCTGAAAGTCTCGCCACGTATGCGCGAGCCGGGTGATTACCTGATCGAGCGTGCGTTCGTCGAGAAGTAAGACGGCGCAACACCAAAAAGCCCGCGTTGCCTCCAGGCAGCGCGGGCTTTTTGCTTTCCTGTAGGAGCGAGCATGCTCGCGATGGTCGTCACGATGACGTTGGCTGCCTGACACCCCTCGGTGCCTGTGCCTCCATCGCGAGCATGCTCGCTCCTACAGGGTCGGTTTTCGCACGACTTCCAGTACGCGGATCAACTCCGGCGTTGGGTAGTGCCAGCGCACATCCACATCCCAGAATTGCGCGCCGTATTCCCGCTCTGGCGCCGGCGTCTGATACGCCGGGCGTGGGTCTTGCGCGAGGCATTGCTCGATCAGCTCGACCAGTGGCTCCGCAAGGCGCTGAGCGTGTCCATGAGCCTGTTGCAGCGCGCTGTCGCTCCACTGCACCTCAATCAACTGCGGCGCAGCGCTGGCGATGCTGTTGGAGGCCGTGTCGATGATGTCGGCGTAGGGCACATAGGGTTTGATATCCAGAATCGGCGTACCGTCCAGCAGATCGATGCCGGATATCCACAGGCGATTGGCTTCGACCTTGTCCAGTTTGACCACGGACTGGCCGATGCCATTGGGCCGATGCGTCGCGCGGGTAGCGAACACACCCATGGACTTGTTGCCCCCCAAGCGGGGAGGGCGGACTTTCAGGCGCGGTTTTTCTTCCAGCGCCTGATGGAACAGAAACAGCAGCCAGACATGACTGACCTGCTCCAGCCCCTGCACCGCATCGCCCTGATCGAAGGGTGCCACCAGTTCCAGAACACCGCGGGCAGCCGGGGCCAGTTGCGGTTGGCGCGGGATGGCGAACTTCTCCTTGAAACAGGAGTGTACGAAGCCGATGGGGGAAACGCTGTAGGTCATGGGTGGCGGTCGAGGGGGAATGAGGTGGGCATGATAACCCGATCGACCGGTGGTTCGATGTTGCCTGTTAGTCAGTCTTCGCGGGCAAGCCTCGCTCCCACAGGGTTCTGCAGTGGACACAACATATGAGTACACCCCAAAACCCTGTGGGAGCGTGGCTTGCCCGCGAAAGCCACACCACCGATTTCAGAGACTGAACCCGCCATCCAGCGGAATGATATTCCCGGTCATGTAGGCCCCCGCCGTACTCGCCAGACTGATTGCCAGCGCCGCCATTTCCTCCTCCCGTCCCCAGCGCTTCATCGGGATCAGCGCCGTGTCCTCGGCCAGCGCCCGCTCATCATTGCCGATGTGCTGGGTCATTTTGCTCGGAAAGCGCCCCGGTGCGATCACGTTGACGTTGATGTGCTGGGTCACCAGTTCCCGGGCGAGCATCCGCGACAGTTGATGCAGGGCCGCCTTGCTGGGGCCGTAGGCGTAGGCCTGCTCGCCGTGGGAGGTGATGCCCGCGACCGAGCCGATGTTGATGATCCGTGCCGGATTTGCCGCGGAACCGGCCTTGCGTAACAGCGGCAGGAATTGCTGAATGCAGTTGAAGACGGACGTCACGTTGAGCTGCATAACCTTTTCCCAGCCCTTGATTGGGTAGCTCTCCAGCGGCGCGCCCCAAGTGGTGCCGGCGTTGTTGACCAGAATGTCTAGATGGTTGATCTGTTCGCCCAGTCGCGCGACCAGTTGCAGCACGCCCTCTTCGGTGGCCAGATTGGCCGCGATGCCATGGCAGCGACCATAGGCGCCGAGTTCGTCAGCCGTTTGCTGGCAGGCCTCGACATCGCGGGCGCAGACATAGACGGTGGCGCCGGCCTCGACAAAGGCCTTGGCGATCATTTTGCCGATGCCCCGGGTGCCGCCGGTGACCAGCGCAGTGCGGCCTTGCAGGGAGAAGTAGTGATGCATGGCGAATCCTGAGAGCTGAAGGTCATTACACCCTAGTCGTCAGTCGCGGGGAGCGGAGCCACTATTTTTGCGAGGAATGGGCTGTCATAGAGCCCGGCCTTGAGCTGCGAGATTGCAGCTCAAGAGAGTCGAGCCTTATTGAGGGCGCACGCGCAGGGTCAGGCCCTTGAGGAAATTACGCAGCAACTGATCGCCACACGGACGGTAGTTGGTGTGGCCGACCTTGCGGAACAGCGCGCTCAGCTCAGGCTTGGACACCGGGAACTCGGCGGCCTTGAGGATCGCGTGCATGTCGTCTTCCTTGAGTTCGAAGGCCACCCGCAGCTTTTTCAGGATGATGTTGTTGGTCACCGGCACTTCGATCGGCATCGGTGGGCGGCTTTCGTCCTTGCCGCGCTTGAACACCACCAGGCCGTCGAGGAAGTGCGCCATGACGTCGTCCGGGCAGCGCACGAAACCTTCCTCGTCTTCCTCTTTCTTGTCGAGCCAGGTCACCACGTCTTCCAGCTTCACGTCCATGCCGCCGAGCTTGATGATCTCGACGACTTTCTTGTCGCTGATGTCGAGCATGTAGCGCACGCTGCGCAGTACGTCGTTATGAATCATGTGTGCAGTCCTGATATTCAGCTGTGGGCAGCGCACCAGGGCGCGCTGCCGAAATGTGTTGCGGCGAGAGAAACCTTAGAACTTCTCTTTGCCGGACAGGTAGCGCCATTGCCCCAACGGCACCTTGCCGATGGACACGCCGCCGACACGGATGCGGCGGATGCCCACGACCTTCAGGCCCACGGCCTGGCAGAACAGGGCGATCACGCCCGGTTGCGGGTTCTTCAAGGCGAAGCGCAGACGATTTTCGTTCTGCCAACTGGCCTTGACCGATGGCAACTCCTTGCCCTTGTAAGTCAGGCCGTGCTGCAAGCGGTTGAGGCCGTGCTCGATCATGTCGCCTTCGACCTCAACCACGTATTCCTGCTCGATCTTCGCGGCGTCGGCGGTGAGCTTGCGCAGAATCTTCCAATCCTGGGTGAACACCAGCAGGCCGCTGGCGTTGGGTTGCAGGTCAGTGCTGGCGGTCAGGCGCAGGAAGTGGCCGCGCAGCGGGCGTTTGCCGAAGCGGTGCTCTTCGCTCAGGGTCTCGGCGCTCAGGGTCGCCATGGCGGTCTCGGCGTCAATGCCCGCAGGCACGTTGAGCAGCAGGGTCACCGGCTCGGGCGCGGTGGCCTTGGCATCCTTGTCGAGTTCGACTTTCTGGTCGCTGACCTTGAATTGCGGCTCGTCGATGACTTCGCCGTCAACGGTCACCCAACCGCCTTCGATGAACAGCTCGGCTTCCCGGCGGGAGCAACCGACGAGTTCTATAAGGCGTTTGGAAAGTCGAATCGGGTCAGTCATGACGGGGCCGTAAGAAAAAAAGGGTGGGCATTGTACCTGCATGGCTCGAGTTAATCGCGATCCCATTTCGTCGCAGGGTTGCTCTATGTGGGAGCGAGCCTGCTCGCGATAGCGGTAGAACATTCAATATCGATGTCGAGACGGATGGCCTCATCGCGAGCAGGCTCGCTCCCACAAGTGTTTTGCCGTCTGTCAGGCCTTGCGCGTCAGTTGCCCGGACTGGCGATAGCGCATATGCAGCAAAGGATACGGCTGCCCCATGCCATCGACCTCCGAGCGCCCGATCACCTCGAACCCTTGCTTGAAATAGAACCCCAGCGCCTGCGGGTTCTGTTCGTTGACGTCCAGTTCGTCGGCGTTCAGGTGCTCCATGGCATAACGCAACAACTGCTTGCCCAGGCCCTGGCCGCGATGCGCAGGGTCGATGAACAGCATTTCAATCTTGCCCGCCGCGACTCCGGCGAACCCGGTGATTCGCTGGCGCGAGTCTTTGGTGCAGATCAGCATCACCGCATCGAGGTAGCGGGTCAGTACCAGGTTCTTCAGCAGCTCGATGTAGCTGTCCGGCAGAAAGTCGTGGGTGGCGCGCACCGATGCTTCCCAGACCCGGGTCAATTCCTGGTAGTCACTCAGTTTCGGCGTGTGGATGACCGAATGTTGGCGCATTCCCGGCTGCTCCTTGTTTCGATTGCGGTCGTTCACAAACTTGAGAATCCCTTCATTCACCAAACGATAGCCGTAAAAAAGCCCCGCATCTCGTCAAAAGAGCGGGGCTTTTCATAATTTCAGCGTTTAGATCTGTTCGGCCCAGAGGTCATATTCGTCGGCGTCGGTCACTTTGCACCAGACCTTGTCGCCAGGCTTGAGGTTGCTGCCGTTGTCGATGAACACGTTGCCGTCGATTTCCGGCGCGTCGAAGAAGCAGCGGCCGACCGCGCCTTGCTCGTCGACTTCATCGACCAGCACTTCGATTTCACGGCCGATGCGCATTTGCAGGCGCGCCGAGCTGATTTCCTGCTGGTGCGCCATGAAGCGCTCCCAACGGTCCTGCTTGACGTCGTCGGGCACCACTTCCAGATCCAGATCGTTGGCTGGAGCACCTTCGACCGGTGAGTACTGGAAGCAGCCGACGCGGTCGAGCTGGGCTTCGGTCAACCAGTCCAGCAGGTACTGGAAGTCTTCCTCGGTTTCGCCAGGGAAGCCGACGATGAAGGTCGAGCGGATGATCAGATCCGGGCAGATTTCGCGCCAGTTCTTGATTCGCGCCAGGGTCTTGTCTTCGAACGCCGGGCGTTTCATCGACTTCAGCACTTTCGGGCTGGCGTGCTGGAACGGGATGTCCAGGTACGGCAGGATCTTGCCGGCGGCCATCAGCGGGATCAGCTCGTCGACGTGCGGGTACGGGTAAACGTAGTGCAGGCGCACCCAGACACCGAGGGTGCTCAGGGCTTCGCACAGTTCGGTCATGCGGGTTTTCACCGGCGCGCCGTTCCAGAAACCGGTGCGGTATTTGACGTCGACGCCGTAGGCGCTGGTGTCCTGGGAGATCACCAGCAGTTCCTTGACGCCGGACTTGACCAGGCGCTGGGCCTCGTCGAGCACGTCACCGACCGGGCGGCTGACCAGCTTGCCGCGCATCGACGGGATGATGCAGAAGCTGCAGCTGTGGTTGCAGCCTTCGGAAATCTTCAGGTAGGCGTAGTGACGCGGGGTCAGCTTGATACCTTGCGGCGGCACCAGGTCGATCAGCGGGTTGTGATCCTGTTTCGGCGGCACGACTTCATGCACCGCGTTGACCACTTGCTCGTACTGCTGCGGACCGGTCACGGCCAGTACGCTCGGGTGCACGTCGCGGATGTTGCCTTCTTCCACGCCCATGCAGCCGGTCACGATGACCTTGCCGTTTTCCTTGATCGCTTCGCCGATCACTTCCAGGGACTCTGCCTTGGCCGAGTCGATGAAGCCGCAGGTGTTGACCACCACGACATCGGCGTCCTGGTAGGTGGACACAACGTCATAACCTTCCATGCGCAGCTGAGTCAGGATGCGCTCGGAGTCGACCAGTGCTTTGGGGCAACCCAGGGATACGAAGCCAACTTTCGGATTGGCCGGCGCAGGAGTGGTGGACATGTCTAACCTCGGTATTTTGGGACGCCTCAAGCCAACAGGGGCAAGGCGACAGACGGACGCTTTTTTGCGCCTCTGATCAAAAAGTGCGCAATTCTATCGATGAGACGTTCACTTGACCAGCTTTATGCAGGGAAATACGACGAGTGCTGCGCTATGCTTCGCGCCGTTGGGCTTTACCTTTTTTTTACAGTCAACAAAACGTCTGTAACAAGAGGTAAAACAACCCATGCTGCATTACAAAGCTTAGTGCTTCGTTCGAAGAAGCCGGTCTGGGAATCAGGAGTGTTGGATGGGTCAGGCAAGTAGTCACGCGGCGGGCGCGGGGCATTCGACGGTAAATCCGATCGGGATGCTGGTGGCGGCGGTCGGGGTGGTTTATGGCGATATCGGCACGAGCCCGTTGTACACCCTCAAGGAAGTGTTTTCCGGCGGCTATGGCGTGCCGGTCAACCACGACGGCGTGCTGGGTATTCTGGCGCTGATTTTCTGGTCGCTGATCTGGGTCGTGTCGATCAAATACATGATGTTCGTGCTGCGCGCCGACAACCAGGGCGAAGGCGGGATCATGGCCCTGACCGCGCTGGCACGGCGAGCGGCGGCAGGGCACGCGAAGCTGCGCACGCTTCTGGTGGTGTGCGGACTGATTGGCGCGGCGCTGTTCTATGGCGACAGCATGATCACCCCGGCGATTTCCGTTCTGTCGGCCATCGAGGGCCTGGGGCTGGCGTTCGAAGGCATCGATCACTGGGTGGTGCCGCTGTCGCTGATTGTGCTGGTCGGGCTCTTTCTGATTCAGCGCCACGGCACCGCGCGCATCGGCATTCTGTTCGGGCCGATCATGGTCACCTGGTTCGTGGTACTCGGCGCTCTGGGTGTCTACGGCATCATGCAGCACCCGGAAGTGCTGCAAGCGGTGAACCCGGTGTGGGGCGTGCGTTTCTTCATTGTGCATCCGGGCATGGGCGTGGCGATCCTCGGTGCCGTGGTGCTGGCCTTGACCGGTGCCGAAGCGCTGTACGCCGACATGGGTCACTTCGGTCGCAAGCCGATCGCTCGGGCCTGGTTCATCCTGGTGCTGCCGGCGCTGGTGCTGAACTACTTCGGCCAGGGGGCGTTGCTGCTGGGTGATCCGGAAGCCGCACGCAACCCGTTCTATCTGCTGGCGCCGAACTGGGCGCTGATTCCGCTGGTGGCGCTGTCGACCATGGCCACCGTCATTGCTTCCCAAGCCGTGATTTCCGGGGCCTTCTCCCTGACTCGCCAGGCGATCCAGCTCGGTTACATTCCGCGCATGCACATCCAGCACACCTCCAGCGCCGAGCAGGGCCAGATCTACATTGGCGCGGTGAACTGGTCGCTGATGGTCGGCGTGGTGCTGCTGGTGCTGGGTTTCGAATCGTCCAACGCCCTGGCCTCGGCCTACGGCGTGGCGGTGACCGGGACCATGCTGATGACCAGCGTTCTGGTGTCGGCGGTGATGCTGCTGCTGTGGAAGTGGCCGCCGGTGCTTGCGGTGCCGATCTGCCTCGGGTTCCTGCTGGTGGACGGCGTGTACTTCGCCGCCAACGTGCCGAAAATCGTTCAGGGCGGTGCATTCCCGGTGATCGCAGGTCTCGCGCTGTTCGTGCTGATGACCACCTGGAAGCGCGGCAAGCAGTTACTGGTGGACCGTATCGATGAGGGCGGGCTGCCGCTGGATATCTTCATCAGCAGCATCGCCGTACAGCCACCGCATCGCGTGCAGGGCACCGCCGTGTTCCTCACCGCGCGACCCGACGCCGTCCCCCACGCCTTGTTGCACAACCTGCTGCACAACCAGGTGTTGCACGAGCAAGTGGTGCTGCTGACCGTGGTGTACGAAGACATTCCGCGGGTGCCGACGAACCGCCGCTTCGAAGTCGAAGCCTACGGTGAGGGTTTCTTCCGGGTGATCCTGCATTTCGGCTTCACCGACGAACCGGACGTGCCACAGGCGCTGAAGCTCTGCCATCTGGCCGAGCTGGACTTCAGCCCGATGCGCACCACCTACTTCCTCAGCCGCGAAACGGTCATCGCCTCCAAACTGGTCGGCATGTCCCGCTGGCGCGAAGCCCTGTTCGCCTTCATGTTGCAGAACGCCAACGGCAATCTGCGCTTCTTCAATCTGCCGTTGAACCGGGTGATTGAGTTGGGGACGCAGGTGGAGATGTAACGCGGTCTCTGTAGGAGCGAGTATGCTCGCGATGGACGCAAGTGCGCCGCTGGGCACCAGGCCTCCAGCGTTATCGCCGACGACCATCGCGAGCAGGCTCGCTCCCACAAGGGATTTATCCTTCGGATGAAAGAAAAGCCCCTGTAACCCAAAGGTTGCGGGGGCTTTTTGTCGGGCTTCAGATTATTCCTTAGCCTCGGTTTCCTGCGCCTGACGCTTTTCGATCACGTCCACCAGGCGCTTGGCCAGGGCCGGGTAGTTTTCGTCGAAGTGGTGGCCGCCGGGCAGTTTCATGGTTTCGCCTACGGCGGTCTTGTCGGTGCAGCCGCTTTCGTCGATTTCCTCTTCGCCGAAGATGCACACCACTTTGGCCGGTGGCAGCTTGGCCATTTCCGGGCCGGTGGCGGCTTCTTTGCCGGCGTTGCCGAGCCAGCCTTCGACTTCGATTTCGAAGCTGCCGGTGCGGGCGAAGGCCAGCAGGATGATTGCGTCGACCCTTTGTTGCTCGGACTCGGGCAGGCGGTTGTAGATGGCTGGCAGAACGTCGGCGCCGAACGAGTAGCCGGTCAGGATGAAGCGCTTGGTGCCCCATTTCTGCCGGTAGTGCTGCATCAGTTCGGTCAGGTCCAGGGCACTTTGCTCGGGACTCTTGTGCTGCCAGTAGTAGCGCAAGGTGTCGATGCCGACCACCGGATAGCCGATCTTGGCCATCTCGCCTGCCACATCGCGGTCCAGGTCGCGCCAGCCGCCGTCGCCGGACAGGAACAGGGTCACGGTGTCTTTCGCTTGCCCGGCCGGGACTTCGACCACCGGGATTTGCAGGCCGCCGGCAGCCTTGTCGCCACCGACGAGGATTTTGCGCAGTTCGTTGTTCAGCACTTGCGGCAGGTTGATGTCGTAGTCGCTGATGCTGGTTTCGGCGTTAGGTTGATCACGCACGAAGCCGGCGCTGGTGTCGTCCGGGTTGTCGTTCCACGCCACCAGCCAGTGACCGTGGGCGGCACTTTTCGGCAACAGGTGAGTGCAGCCGGGTTTCTCCAGGGCCAGGTCCACCGAAACCGCCTGGGCCTTGTCGTTCTTCTGCTCGGACAACCAGCGCCATGCCAGCACGGCGCCGGGGCCGATACCGCTGACCAGGGTCGCCGGACCCTTGAGTTCACGCAGGCCGGTTTGCAGCGCGCGGCTTTGCAGCAGGCAGTCCTTCGGCAGGATCACCTGAACAATCTGGGCGGAGGCACTGCGGCTCAGGGTCAGCAATTGCTTGTCGCTGAGTTTCTGGTCTTCGTTGACCGCCACCAGTACCTGGGCGCGTGGCGTATTGCCCGGGATGACACGGGTCATCGCCGGGCCATCGGTCGGGGTCAGTTGTTCGAGGGTCGGCTCCGGAGCCGGGCGCTTCAGGTACCAGTAGCCACCACCGAGAATCACGGCCAGCACAATCAGCGTGCCGAGTATGTAGCGCAAGGAGCGTTGAATCATCAGCGTTTCACCAATCCAGTCAAGCCGCCCGCGATCAGGGCAGCAGTGTCGGCCAGCGCAACCAGCGGATCGAGTCCGGCGGGCACGGCCATATAACGGGGTTCCCAGTCAGGCTGGAATTTGTCTTTGAAGCGGCGCAAGCCTTGGAAGTTGTAGAGCTGCTCACCACGGCGGAAAACCATCGAGCCCAGGCGCTGGGTCAGTGGCGCACCGCGGCGGGGTTGCAACCCCGACAGTGGCACCATGCCCAGACTGAAGCGCGCGTATCCGTGACTCTTATAGTGTTGGATCAGGCCGACCATCATGAACTCCATGGTCAGCTTGGGGGCGTCCGGGTGCGCGCGCATCAGATCGAGGCTGGCCAGATCATGGCCGTAGGTCTCGAGTAGGTTGGCGAACGCCACCGGGCGCCCTTCGAAACGAATCACCGCAATGCGGAAATACTTGAGGTAGTCATCGCTGAATCTACCGAGGGAGAAGCCTTTCTCGCGCACGTTCTTGCCGGTCAGCCAGGCGTCGGAAATCACCTTGAGCTCATCCATCGGCGCCTGTCCCGGCTCATGGATCTCCAACGACAGGCCATCGCGGGTGCCACGGTTCCAGGTGTAACGCAGGTCCTTCATCTCCTTGCCCTTGGCCTCGAGATCGAAACGCTGCAGATCGACACGGGCCTCTTCGCCGAGCTTGATCGCGGTCAGGCCGATGTCCATGTAATAAGGCAGGTTCTCGGCGCGGACCTGGTAGAACACCGGGCGCGCGTGGTGGATGTCGCACAGGTCACGGAACTGCCAGATCATCTCGGCCCGCTGCTGGCCCGGACCGATCGGGTCATACAGTGCCACGAGGCTGCGGCCACGGCGGGCGTACATCAGGAACGCCTCGTCGTTGGGGTGAAACAGCAGTGCCTTGTCACCGGTCAGCGCCAGGCCGCCATCGGGTTGTGCCGAAGCCATGAGGATCTTGTGCGCGCGCTCCAGTTCGTCGGGCGTCGGCAGATGGATCACCGGGCGTGCTGTGCGCAGCAGCCAGGTCAGGGATATCACCACCAGCAGGACTGCGGCACCCAGTAGCGAGCGCAGGCCGCGTGGGGCGTCGGCGTCCAGGGTGAATTGCCACCACAGTTGATGGCTGTACGGTACGTCCTGATAGGCAAACAGCAGCAGCCAGATCGAGGCGGCCAGTACGCAAACGCTGGCCACCAGATACAGCGGAGAAAACGGCAGTTCGGTCAGGCGGCTGGGGCGATAGAACGACGTCCGGAAAACCCCAAGCAAGGCAGCCGTGAGGGTCATCAGAGTGGCTTCTTCCCAGTCGAAACCCTTGAGCAGGGAGAGCAGGGCGCCCACCAGCAACAGAATGGTGGTCAGCATCCAGGCCGCCGACAGTCGGCGACGCAGGCCCTGGGCGAGCAGCAGGCACAGTACGCCGATCAGGCTGGCGCCGAAGTGCGAGGCATCGACCAGTCGATGGGGGATCAGAAAACCGATGTGTTCCAGGCGGGTATCGATTTCCGGAGTGGCGCCGGAAAACAGCAACACCACGCCCGACAGGAACACCAGTACGGCTAGGATCGGTGCGGCCAGACCCGAGGCGGCGCGCAGGGTCTGGCGCGTCTGGAACAGCCGCTGACCTTCGTTGATCAGCAACAACAGGCACGCCACCAGCATTGGCAGCACGACGTAGATCAGGCGATACAGCAACAGGGCAGCAGCCAGTGGTGCGGCGCCCAGGGTATCGGAAAAGGCTGCGAGCAGAATCGCTTCGAACACCCCGACACCGCCCGGTACGTGGCTGAGCACGCCTGCGGCCAGCGCCAGCAGATAAACCAGGAGGAAGGCGCCGAACGGCGGTGCTTCCGGCAGCAACAGATAGAGCACCGTGGCGGCGGCAGCGACGTCCAGCGCTGTGATCACCAGTTGCAGGAAAGTCAGGCGGCGCCCCGGCAGGCGCAAGGTGCGCCGGCCGATCTTGACCAGCAGGTTGTCGGGATAGGGTTGCTCCGGCAGGCGGCGGCGATAGATGCCCACCGCGAGCACGGCGGATAGCAACAACACGGCGGCGGCGATTGTGCCCAGCAAGGTTTCCGAGAGCCCCAGGGCCACAGAAGCGCCGGACAGGTTGCTCAGGGTTGCCAGCGCGGCCAGTGGCGGCAGGGCGCAGCCCAGGGAGAGGCTGGCGAACAGCGTCATGTGGGCGACTTCGGTTGCACCAAGGCCATGGCGTGCATACAGGCGGTAACGAACCGAACCACCGGAGAGCATCGACAGGCCGATGGCATTGCCGATGGCGAACGCGGTGAAGCCGCCCAGCGCGAGCGTGCGAGGGGCCAGCGTCACGCCAGCGTAGCGGCTGGCCGACCATTCGTAACCCAGCAGAATGATGAAACCTGCCACGGTCGCACCCAGTGCGCCGAGGAGGGCGGGTTTGGGCACGTCCAGGATCGAGTCATGCAGTGCATCCAGATCCAGTTCGCTCAGCAGGTGGCGGCAGGCAACCAGTGCAATGGCGAACAATAGCAGCGTGACCGCCAGGCCGATGGGCTGTCGGTACTTGCTGATGAGATCAAGCAAGCGCAACCGTTCAGCCTTGATCGGTTGTGTCGCTGTCGCGGTGTCTTGAGAGTCAGACGAGTTGGCGCGCATCAATCACCTCTTGGATTGTGCGCGACAGGATGGAGGTATCCAGCCAAGTTACCAATCCCTGTGGAAAAAAATAATCACAAATATTAACGCCTATCACCGAGTCTCGGCGATGGCGAATCGCTAGTCGCCGGGTGTTTGGGGCGCGATTTCAGCATAGTCTGAACTTGGCGCCCGGGTGACCTGCGAAGGCTTGCGACACGGTGACAGATCATTGTTGCGAAAGGACTTTTTCATCGGGCACAAAAAAGGCCACTCTTTCGAGTGGCCTTTTTCAGACGTTTGGTTGCGGGAGCCGGATTTGAACCGACGACCTTCGGGTTATGAGCCCGACGAGCTACCAGGCTGCTCCATCCCGCGTCTGTGAGGCGGCATTCTATAGAGATACGCCGAGGTGTCAACCGTTAATCTCGATGATGGTCAAATAAACGTTAAGCGGTCGCAGGGGAGGCCTAAGTTTCGGAATCTGAAAGGATTCTCGTTTGCGCACAAACCTGAAGGAAGGTGTTTGACGACAAAACAGGCGCGCACAAAAAAGGCCATTCTTTCGAATGGCCTTTTTCAGACGTTTGGTTGCGGGAGCCGGATTTGAACCGACGACCTTCGGGTTATGAGCCCGACGAGCTACCAGGCTGCTCCATCCCGCGTCTGTGAGGCGGCATTCTACAGAGGAATGGCAGGCTGTCAACCTTCAAGGCCGATAAAACCTGTTCTGGTTCAATTGCTTAGCTGTTTAAAGCGGCGGCGGATCGGCCTGAGAGGCAGACAGGGCAATGGCTCCGGCTCTATCAGTCG
The DNA here is from genome assembly GCF_020164475.1 of Pseudomonas sp. REP124. Classification (GTDB taxonomy): domain Bacteria; phylum Pseudomonadota; class Gammaproteobacteria; order Pseudomonadales; family Pseudomonadaceae; genus Aquipseudomonas. The sequence goes on from NZ_JAIQWX010000006.1 coordinate 72,941, forward strand.
GACGCGGGTGATTGAGAAAATAAATTTTTCCCGCTGCTTATTCCTACAGTCATTAGAGAAGATTCAGACTACTGGTGCTATATACAGGTGTCGGTGAGATACTGCCGACCTGACACGACCTATCGCCTTTTCTTCAGCTGAATACCGCTTCGATATGAGCCAGCGAAAAATCATCCACGTGGATTGCGACTGCTTCTACGCCGCCATCGAGATGCGCGACGACCCGCGACTGGCCGGGAAACCGCTGGCGGTTGGTGGGGCGGCGGATCGCCGTGGGGTGATTGCGACCTGCAATTACGAGGCTCGGGCCTACGGCGTGCGGTCGGCCATGTCCTCGGGGCATGCGTTGAAGCTGTGTCCGGACCTGACCATCGTCAAGCCGCGCATGGATGCCTACCGAGAAGCGTCGAAGGAAATTCACACGATCTTTCGCGATTACACCGACATCATCGAGCCGCTTTCCCTTGACGAGGCTTACCTTGATGTGTCGGACAGCGCGTATTTCGGCGGCAGCGCAACGCGCATCGCCCAGGACATCCGGCGGCGGGTGTCGAATCAGTTGCACATCACGGTCTCGGCGGGCGTGGCGCCGAACAAGTTTCTCGCCAAGATCGCCAGCGACTGGAGAAAACCCAACGGCCTGTTTGTCATTACCCCGGATCAGGTCGAGGACTTTGTCAGCGGTTTGCCCGTGAGCAAGCTGCACGGGGTCGGCAAAGTCACCGCCGATAAGTTGGGCAAGCTCGGGATCGCCGATTGTGAGCAGTTGCGCCAGTGGGACAAGTTGGCCCTGGTGCGAGAGTTCGGCAGCTTTGGCGAGCGTCTCTGGAGCCTGGCACGTGGCATCGACGAGCGGCAGGTGCACAACGACAGTCGCCGGCAATCGATCAGCGTCGAAAATACCTATGACACCGACCTGCCGGACCTGAAGAGTTGCCTGGATAAATTGCCCGAGTTGCTCGATACCCTGGCCGGGCGCATGGCGCGGATCGACAGCAGCTACCGGCCGGGCAAGCCGTTCGTCAAAGTGAAGTTTCATGATTTCACCCAGACCACACTTGAGCAGGCTGGGGCAGGGCGGGATCTGGGCAGTTATCAGTTGCTGCTGACCCAGGCGTTCAATCGTGGCGGCAAGCCGGTGCGGTTGTTGGGGGTGGGGGTAAGGCTGGAGGATTTGCGGGGCGGGTTTGAGCAGATGGAGTTGTTTGAACGGTAGATTGTGTTGAATTCATCGCGAACAGGCTCGCTCCCACATTAGGCCGCGTTGTTCGGGACAAAACGGTCAATTGTGGGAGCGAGCCTGCTCGCGATGTTTTTCAGGTTTTAATGCGGTCCCGGATCCGCCACCAGCCGCCCGGCATCCTTGGTCAAGGACTTGAGGAATTCGGTCTGCAGTTCTGGATCGTTGCGGGTCAGTTCGATCAGGCTCTGTTCCAGTTCGACGGCTTCTTCTTCCAGACCCAACTCCGACAGACGCTTGACCCGGTGTACCCACTGGCTCACTTCATCGTCTTCGAGGTCGTCGTAGATCAGCCCGTGCGCTTCGAGCAACTTGCCGCGCAGCGTGCTGCTGACGGCGAGGGACGAATCGGTGTGCACGTCATCGGTGGGATTCTCGACGCGGATCTGGAGTCTGGTCAGACGGTTCAGGTCGTATTCGGCGAACGGGCTGTCCAGCAGGTTTAGGCGCAGCACGCCATTCTTGTCGGTGCTCAGTTCGAAGGTTTCCTTGCCCGCCTTAACTTCCACCGGACGCTCGCTCCACGGCAGGCTCGAGTATTCGGTGCGCTTGTCGAGCTGAACCTCATCGATCCCGGCCAGGTTCTGCTGGGCGCGACCGTTGGATTGCACGTTCATGAACGGGTTCAGGCCGGCGAAGCCATAGTTGAACCAGTCCTTGGTCATGCTATCGGGCAGGTTGCCGAAGGCGAAAACGTTGACCACGTTCGCACCTACGCCGCCCACAACAGCTACTGCGCCCAGCGGGATCTCGTAGATCTCCCGCCAGGGTTGGTATGGCGTGTAACGATCGTAATGGCGCGTGACTTCGAACTCAGTGACTTCGAAAGTCTTCTGCTCGTGGATCTTCACCCGACGTTGCGGCAGCTCAAGCACCTTGGGCTCGCCGACATCGATCTGCAGGCTGTGATCAAGCAGTTTGCGCTCGACACGTTCCTCGTGTTCGCTGCGCTGCGACATGTGGTTGGCACAGCCGCTGACCAGCAGGGTGCCGCACAGGGCGGCACCACCGAGGCCTAAGGTGTTTCGCTTGAACATGACGTCTCTATCTGGAATCAGCGGCGGATACGAGCCTGAAGGAAGGAGAGTACGTCGGCGACCGGCAGCGCTTGCGGCTCGGCCTCGGTACGGCTCTTGTATTCCAGGTTGCCTTCGGCCAGGCCGCGGTCGCTGACCACGATCCGGTGCGGAATGCCGATCAGTTCCATGTCTGCGAACTTGATGCCCGGGCTGGTTTTCTTGTCGCGATCGTCCAGCAGCACTTCAAAGCCGGCAGCGGTCAGTTCCGTGTACAGCTTGTCGGTTGCTTCGCGAACCTGCTCGGTTTCATAGCGCAGTGGCACCAGAGCAATCTGGAATGGCGCCAGGGTGTCGCTCCAGATGATGCCCTTGTCGTCGCTGTTCTGCTCGATGGCAGCTGCAACCACGCGGGAAACGCCGATACCGTAGCAGCCCATTTCCAGGGTGACCGGCTTGCCGTTCTCGCCCAGCACTTCGCACTTCATCGCCTTGCTGTACTTGTTGCCCAGCTGGAAGATGTGCCCGACTTCGATGCCGCGCTTGATTTCCAGGGTGCCCTTGCCGTCCGGGCTCGGGTCGCCGCTGACCACGTTGCGCAGGTCGGCAACGGTCGGCACCGGCAGGTCACGCTCCCAGTTCACGCCGAAGTAGTGCTTGTCGTCGATGTTGGCACCGATGCCGAAGTCGCTCATCAGCTCGACCGAACGGTCGATGATGATTGGCAGTGGCAGGTTCAGCGGGCCGAGGGAACCGGCGCCGGCGCCGATGGCGTCGCGCAGTTCGGCATCGCTGGCCATGACCAGCGGGCTGGCGACGCCAGGCTGGTTGGCGGCCTTGATTTCGTTGAGTTCGTGGTCGCCGCGGATGATCAGGGCAATCAGCTTGCCTTCTTCTTCGGCGTGCACGATCAGCGTCTTGATGGTCTTTTCAATCGGCAGATTGAATTTTTCCACCAGCGCGGCAATGGTCTTGGTGTCTGGAGTGTCTACCAGACGCAGCTCTTCAGACGGTGCAGGACGGGACGTTTCCCGTGGCACGGCTTCGGCTTTCTCGATGTTTGCCGCGTATTCGGAACCGTTGCTGAAGACAATATCGTCTTCGCCGGATTCGGCCAGTACGTGGAATTCGTGGGAGCCGGCACCGCCGATGGAGCCGTTGTCGGCTTCAACCGGACGGAATTTCAGACCCAGGCGGGTGAACACGTTGCAGTAGGCCTGATGCATGCGATCGTAGGTGACCTGCAGCGATGCCTGGTCAGCGTGGAACGAGTAGGCGTCTTTCATGACGAACTCGCGACCGCGCATCAAACCAAAGCGTGGGCGGATTTCATCACGGAATTTGGTCTGGATCTGGTACAGGTTGATTGGCAGCTGTTTGTAGCTGCTCAACTCGTTACGCATCAGATCGGTGATGACTTCTTCGTGGGTCGGACCGGCGCAGAAGTCGCGACCGTGTCGATCTTTGAAGCGCAGCAATTCAGGGCCGTACTCTTCCCAGCGACCCGATTCCTGCCACAGCTCGGATGGTTGAGTGCTTGGCATCAACACTTCAAGGGAGCCAGCAGCGTTCATTTCTTCGCGAACGATAGCTTCGACCTTGCGCATCACTCGCAAGCCCATCGGCAGCCAGGTGTACAGGCCCGAGGCGAGTTTGCGGATCATGCCGGCGCGCAGCATCAGCTGATGGCTGATCACGACCGCGTCGGAAGGCGTTTCTTTTTGTGTTGCGAGCAAAAATTGACTGGTACGCATGGTTGGCCGTTATCGATAGCTGATGACGAGAAATGACGGAGCATTGTACGGGCGAGATCCGCTGTCGTACAGGCGTGCGGTCGGTGGTGTGCAGAGGGCATAAATCCCGGCGCCCTCGCTGATTTTCCTGCAGATATTTCCTACGATTCTTCCGCAACCTGACCGGGAACGGGCTCCGGCGTCGGTTTCGGACCTTCGCGGCGGCTCTCCTGGAACCAGTGCAAGGCGATCAGAACCAGGGTGGGAACTCCCAGCAGGGCGGTGATCAGGAAGAATTGGTGGTAACCGAACTTTTCCACCATGACCCCCGAATAGCCGCCGATCAGGCGCGGCAGCAGGAGCATGATCGAACTGAGCAGGGCGTATTGGGTGGCGGAGAACTTGAGGTTGGTCAGGCTCGACAGGTACGCCACGAACGCAGATGTCGCCAGGCCCGAACTGAAGTTGTCCAAGGAAATGGTGAGGATCAGCATCTGCAGGTTGGGGCCCATATCGGCCAGCATCAGGAACAGGATGTTGGTGCTGGCAGACGCGACGCCGCCGATGAACAGGATCGGCAGGATGCCGAAGCGCACGATCAGCAGGCCGCCCATGCCGGCGCCGACCAGGGTCATGATCAGCCCGAAGATTTTGCTGACGCTGGCGATCTGGTCCTTGGTGAAGCCCTGGTCGATGTAGAACACGTTGGCCATCACGCCCATCACCGTGTCGGACATCCGGTAGGTCGCGATCAGCCCGAGCAGCAGCAGGGCTTGCCAGCGGTAACGCAGGATGAAGTCGTTGACCGGTGTCAGCACCGGCGCGAGGCCGCGGCGCCCCATGGACGACAGGCACAGGGCGGTAAGGGTGATGTAGAGGATCGCACGCAGAAAGGCACGGTCCTGAAGCAGCAGGTCGAGCAGGCTCACGCCTTCGAACAGCACGCTGGCGAAATCGGTGTTGTAGAGCTGGGTGAACATTGCCGGCACGGACACCAGCAGCACGATCAGGACGAAAACCGAAGCCAGTTGATGGACGAAAGTGTAGCGCCCAGCCTGCAGCTGAGTGCGCAGCGGCACTGGAGGCTCGCGCATGAACAGGCTGGTCAGCAGTGCCGGAATCATCAGCACGCCGAAGAGGATATATGTGCCGGCCCAGGCGGAATGCTGATAGTTGAAACCGGTGGAGCCGAAGCCTTCGGCGAAATACAGGGCGCCGGCAGTGGCCAGCAGCGCCGCGATTCGATAGCCGGACATGTAGCTGGCCGCCAGGGCCGCCTGACGATTGTCTTCGGCGATTTCCAGGCGGTAGGCGTCCACCGCGATGTCTTGCGTTGCCGAGGCGAAAGCGACGATCACCGCGATGGCGATCAACCAGGAGAGATGTTTTTGCGGGTCACAGAAGCCCATGCCGATCAGGCCGAGGATCACCAGACTCTGGGACAGCACCAGCCACGAGCGTCGTCGTCCCAGCTTGCCGAGCAGCGGCAGGCGCCATTGGTCGAGCAGCGGTGACCAGACCCATTTGAAGGCATAGGCCAGGCCGATCAGGCTTGCATAGCCGATGGTTTCGCGAGCCACACCGGCTTCGCGCAACCAGACCGAAAGCGTCGAGAACACCAGCATGTAGGGCAAGCCGGCGGCGAAACCCAGCAGCAGCAGTACAAGCGTCGAGGGGCTGGCATAGGCAGCGAGCGCGGCGCGCCAGGTTTTACGGGGCATGGGCTGGAGTCTGCCTCAAGAAATACGAAAACAAAGCGCGCACTCTAACCGCTGTGCTCTACCGGGCGCCACCCATGGCGCCGAATATCAACACGATTATTCAGGATACTGATGCCCTCCATGCGCAATCGAGCGCGTTGTTCATCCCCGGACGGACTGCCCACGGGCAGGCTGATGCGTCCACCGGCACCCAGCACCCGGTGCCAGGGCAATTTGCTGTCGCCGGGCAGTTGGCTCAATGTCCGGCCCACCCAGCGGGCAGCGCGGCCCAGGCCTGCAAGCTCGGCCAACTGACCATAGCTCACCACCTTGCCCTCGGGGACTTGCGCGAGGGTCAGGTAGAGCGCCGTGCGTCGGATTTGTGCCTCGCTCTCGGCTTCAGCGGTGGGTTGTTTCACGTCCGGATAATCCTGAAAAAAATCGCAGTACCGTCTGTAGAGTAAATCGTGGATGACGAGATGAGAAATGAACTCAATAGAAATAGTCGGGTCAGTCCTAACCAGGGCGTTATTTCCCGGATAATGCTGACTTTTTTTCGCAAACCCGAGTTCGTTGTTGCTTATGTTCTCCAGAACCCTGCTGTGCCTCGCTGTTATCAGTGCATCCACTCCCGTGCTCGCCGACACCGTCTGGTTGAAGAACGGTGACAAGCTGAGCGGCAAGATCATCCTGTTCGACGGTGGCAAGTTGCTGGTCCAGACCGAATACGCCGGTGCGGTCCCGATCGACTGGAAACAGGTCAAGACTCTGGAAAGCGATCAGGAGTTGCTGGTCAAGCAGGATGCCTATACCGGTGAAAAGGCCAAGTCGCTGCACGCCGCCGAAGACGGCAAGGTGACCCTGGCCAACGGCGATGCGCCGAAGACCGTGGAGCTGGCCAGCGTCCAGCAGATCCTCAAGCCCAAACCTGTGGTCGAGGATCTGGTGTGGAAGGGCAATATCGATGCGGCCCTCGATTACCAGCGTGCCGATAAGGACACCGACGATTACGACATCGACTTCAAGACCACCGCGCGTCACGGTCGCTGGCGGCACACCGCGGAAGGCGAGTACAACCGCGAGTTCCAGGATGACGTGGTCACCACTGACAACTGGCGGGCCGAGTATTCCCTCGATCGCTTCCTGACGGAAAAATGGTTCTGGCAGGGTCGACTGGTCTACAAGCGCGACAAGGTGGAAGACCTGTCCCGCCAGCGCACCGTCGGTACCGGCCCTGGCTACCAGTTCTGGGATGACGAACTGGGCGCGTTCTCCCTGGGTTCGCTGGTCAACCGCACAGACTACGAGTTCGCGGACGGCAGCAAGGAGAACTTCTATTCGGTGGCGATGAAGTGGGACTACAACCGCTACCTGATTGGCAAGAAGGTTGAGTTCTTCACCAATGGTGAAGTGGGCAAGCCGCTGTCGGGCGTGGCCGAGTATGCGCTGGATGCCGAGATGGGGCTGCGTTACAAGGTCACCGACTGGGCTTCGCTCAACCTCAAGGCCGAGCGCGACATCATCGACGGTACCAACGACGCTGATCTGGACAAGACCCGGTACACCGCGGGGTTTGGCGTGACCTGGTAACAAGGCAAAAAATCGCAGTCTTCGGCAGCTCATACAGGGGCTACCGGGACTGCGATTTTTTTTGCCTGTGGAAAACCGACAGGCACAAAAAAGCCCCGCTGTTGAGGGCGGGGCTTTTTACTAAAGCAAGGACAAGTTAGATAACTTGTACTTCTTCAGCTTGCATGCCTTTCTGACCGCGAGTAGCGATGAAAGAAACCTGTTGGCCTTCTTTCAGGCTTTTGAAGCCGTCGGATTGGATAGCTTTGAAGTGAACGAACAGGTCGTCACCGGATTGTGGAGTGATGAAGCCGAAGCCTTTTTCATCGTTGAACCACTTAACGGTACCGGTTTGGCGATTAGACATGGTGTAACTCCTTGAACAAAGATAACTGCGACTCAGGAAGAACCCTGGCCGAGACTGAGTGCAAAGAGCAGGAAAAATTCTTGTAGATGGTTGGATCGAAATTCAACATATCGTGTAGAGATTCTCAGTGACACAAGCAACACAGTGGCGCCACCTTAACCGTTTTTCCCTAAGGTGCCAATGCTTCTTGCGAAGGTTTCTCGGTTTTCATGATCGACGGTGCGCCCTATTGTTTCGAAGGTCCGTTAATCGGGGGTGATCGTCGAGAATTGTGCCCGGCGCTTTGAACCGCAAGGCGCTCCCCGGTAAGATGCCGGACAGATTTTTCCACCTCGCTATTTCAGGACACCGCCATGAGCATCAAATCGGACAAGTGGATTCGCCGCATGGCGCAGGAACACAACATGATCGAGCCTTTCGTCGAGCGCCAGGTGCGCGGCGAAAGCGACAGCCGGGTGATTTCCTTCGGCGTGTCCAGCTATGGCTACGATGTGCGTTGCACCAATAAATTCAAGGTGTTCACCAACATCAATTCGGCCATCGTCGACCCGAAGAACTTCGACGCCGGCAGCTTCGTCGACATCGAAAGCGATGTCTGCATCATCCCGCCGAACTCTTTTGCGCTGGCCAGCACCGTCGAATACTTCCGCATCCCGCGCAATGTCCTGACCATCTGCCTGGGCAAGAGCACCTATGCCCGTTGCGGCATTATCGTCAACGTGACCCCGCTGGAGCCGGAGTGGGAAGGCCACGTGACCCTGGAATTCTCCAACACCACCAACCTGCCGGCGAAAATCTACGCCAACGAAGGCGTGGCGCAGATGCTGTTCCTCGAATCCGACGAAGAGTGCGAAGTGTCCTACAAGGACCGTGGCGGCAAGTACCAGGGGCAGCGCGGCGTGACCCTGCCGCGGACCTGAGTCAGCCGTCTGACAAATCAGGGGAATTCCTGAGCGAGCGTACACTCTATGGAGTGTACTGCCCGAACCGCGCAAGGCGGATCGGGCCATTGCTCAGGAGTGCATTATGAAGATCGACCCGCGAATAAGTGCCGAACTGGCAAGGCTCGAGCCCAATCAGGTTGGCGTTTTGGCCTGGTCCTTGTTGGCACACCCGCCGATCAGCATGGCAGGCGGCATTCCAGGCCAGCCTGATCCCGATACCCCCAATGAACAACCCACCGAGCCCGGTGAGCCGATGCTGCCGGACGAGCCGCCGCCCGCGCCCGTTGCGTGATTTCCTGTAGGAGCCGAGCTTGCTCGCGATGGTGGTCAACGATGACGCTGGAGTCCTGATGCTCCGCGGTGTTCTGTCGTTCATCGCGAGCAAGCTCGCTCCTACAGGGTGAGCGGCCAGATTTCGTTGTCGCCGATGACGAAGATCCGACAGCTGTCATCGCGCTCAACCTGATACCCCCCGGTAAACGCCCCGAACGCCGGCAGCAGGCTCACCCTCTCGCCAATCTTGAAACAAGCCAGCCGCAAGCTTTGCCGCCCTTTGCCATGCAGCCGATAAATCGGATGCACATGCCCGGCCAGCACATGCCTGTCCGCATGCGGATCTGGCTCGTGCTGCAAGGAGAACGGCCCCAGCAACATTGGCTCGGACACCACGCCAATGTTCAGGGCTGCGGGTGGATCGCCCGCACGCTTGTCGTGATTGCCGCGGATCAGCGTCATGGACAGATCAGCATGCCGCGCACGCCATGACGCAAGGGCATCGAGCGTTGCTGAAGCATGGGAGCCCGGACCATGGAGAAAGTCCCCCAGGAAGATCAGCTGCCGACAGGGCAAGACCTTCAATACGGTATCGAGCACGGCAATGTTGTGGGTCGTGGTGCCCCGAGGGACGGGCTGGCCAAGGCTTCGATAAGCCGCCGCCTTGCCGAAATGCACATCCGCCACCAACAGCGCCTGCTGCGCCGGCCAGTAAATGGCTTTTTCCGGCAATAACCAGAGGGTTTCTCCCGCCAGACTTATGGGGTAGGGCGTACTCATCATTCCTTCCCGGTTTCGGCGGTTTTCTCCAGATCGCTGACCATGCGTCTGATGCGATCGGCGAGTTTTTCCGAGCTCATGCTTTCGCGCATGCGTTCCACCAACAGCGGAAAACCGAGGGGCGTTGGACGTTTGATCGGGTGCAGGTCCAGGCTCATCCGGTTGATTCGCTCCAGCGACTGTTCCAGACGGCGGATATCAAGCTCCTGAGCCAGCACTTCTTCCCCGGCCTGGGCCAGTAGCAGGTTGCCTGCGTCGTATTGTTTGAACACCTCGAAGAACAACCCGCTGGAGGCCTGGACCTGACGCGTGCTTTTTGGCGCGCCGGGGTAGCCGGCGAAGACCAGACCGGCAATCCGGGCGATTTCCCTGAATCGGCGCAAGGCCAGCTCGCCTGCATTCAGGCTGGCCAATACGTCATTTAACAGGTGCTCGGGACTGAGCAACGCGCTATCGAGCTCCCGCGCCCAGTCGACCGGTGTCGCGCTGAGCAATTCCAGACCGTAATCATTGACCGCGATCGAGAAGGTCACGGGCTGGCGCTGACTGACTCGCCACGCCAGCAGACTGGCCAGCCCCAGATGCACCTGGCGTCCAGCGAAGGGATAAAGGAACAGGTGCCAGCCCTCGCGGGACTTCAGAGTTTCGGCCAGCAAACTGTGCTCGGTCGGCAGCCCGGACCAGCGCTGTTGCACCTCCAGCAACGGCCGCACCGCGCGCATTTCCGGGCCCTCGAACGTGCCCTTTGCCGCAGCCGAAAAGCGTGCGACCACCGCATCCGCCAGTTCGCTGGACAACGGCATGCGCCCGCCATTCCAGCGCGGCACCGCAGCTTTTTTCGCGGTGCTGCGCTTGACGTAGGCGGTCATGTTTTCCACCCGCACCAGCTCCAGCAAACGCCCAGCAAACAGGAAGCCGTCACCGGGCTTGAGGCGTGCGATAAAACCTTCCTCGACGCTACCAAGCTGTTTGCCGCCCCCGCCCTTGCTCCAGAACTTCAGATGAATACTCGCGTCACTGACGATGGTGCCGATGCTCATCCGGTGTCGCCGCGCCAGCCTGGCATCAGGCACCCGCCACACGCCCTGATCATCCGGTTCGACCCGGCGGTAATCCGGATAGGCCGTCAGAGAAAGCCCGCCATGGCGTACGAAAGCCAGCGCCCACGCCCATTCGGCCGGGTTCAGGTCACGATAGGCCCAGGCGCCGCGCACCTCTTCGTACAACTCATCAGGCAAAAATCCGCCTCCCAAAGCGATGCTGACCAGGTGCTGCACCAGCACATCCAGTGGCTTGACCGGCGACAGTCGCGGTTCGATCCGGCCTTGCGCCACCGCGTCCCGTGCCGCGGCTGCCTCCACCAGTTCCAGGCTGTGAGTCGGCACCAGCGTGACCCGCGACACCCGTCCTGGCGCGTGACCGGAACGCCCCGCGCGCTGCATCAGCCGCGCCACACCCTTGGCCGATCCGATTTGCAGCACCCGCTCCACGGGCAGAAAGTCCACACCCAGATCCAGGCTGGAGGTGCAGACCACCGCCTTGAGTTGTCCATCCTTGAGCGCGCGTTCGACCCAGTCGCGGGTATCGCGGGACAACGAACTGTGGTGCAAGGCAATCAGCCCGGCCCAGTCCGGGCGGGCTTCGAGCAAGGCCTGATACCAGATCTCGGATTGGGCGCGGGTGTTGGTGAATACCAGGCTGCTGGCGCTGGATTCGAGTTCCGCGACCACCTGCGGCAACATCTTCAGGCCGATATGCCCGGCCCATGGAAAGCGTTCGATAGCAGGAGGGAGCAGCGTGTCGATCTGCAACGTTTTGCTGGCTTGACCTTGAACGCTGATGCCGCCGCCCTGTGGGATAAGCACCTGTTCGGCGTGGGATTGATTACCCAGGGTCGCGGAAACGCCCCAGACGATCAGCTGCGGCTGCCAGCGACGTAAACGCGCCAATGCCAGTTGCAGTTGCACGCCGCGCTTGTTGCCCAGTAGTTCGTGCCACTCATCGACCACCACCATGTGCAAGGTGGCGAGCGCGGTTTCGGCGTCGGCCCGGGCGAGCATCAGGGTCAGGCTTTCCGGGGTGGTGATCAGGGTGCTCGGCAAGCGCCGGCTCTGCCGCGCGCGTTCGCTGCTGCTGGTGTCACCGGTGCGCAGGCCGACAGTCCACGGGATCTGTAAATCGGTCAGGGGCGTTTGCAGCGCGCGAGCCGTATCGGCTGCCAGGGCTCGCATGGGGGTTATCCACAACACGGTCAGCGGTTCGGCGAGCGGTTTGCGTTTGCGCGGGGTATCAACGGGAGGCGGGATGCGGGCGAAGCGATTGAGCGCGGCGAACCAGACGGCGTAGGTTTTACCGGCGCCGGTGCTGGCGTGCAGCAATCCGGATTGCCCGCTCTTGACGGCGGTCCACACCTGTTTCTGAAAGGCGAACGGCTTCCAGTCGCGGGTGGTGAACCATTGTTTTGCGAAGTCGGAGGAGCTTCCCATGCCGGTGGTGTGCGCTCTGAAAGTGTTCTTTCAGTGACCACGGCCGGTGGTGGGTAGTTTAGTTGGCGTTCCAGTTAGCTTGAAAATCCACACGAACCTGTGGGAGCGGGCTTGCTCGCGAATGCGGTATGTCAGACAAAACTGTATCGACTGACACACCGTTTCGCGAGCAAGCCCGCTCCCACAGGGGAGGCGTGTTTACTTGAGATTGCCGCTCAGGAACTGCTTGAGACGCTCGCTCTTCGGATTACCCAACACCTCTTCCGGCGCGCCTTCTTCTTCCACCCGGCCCTGGTGCAGGAACAGCACCTGGCTCGAAACCTTGCGCGCGAAGCTCATTTCGTGGGTCACCATGATCATGGTCCGGCCTTCCTCGGCCAGGCCCTGGATCACCTTCAGCACTTCGCCCACCAGTTCCGGGTCGAGCGCCGAGGTCGGTTCGTCGAACAGCATCACTTCCGGCTCCATCGCCAGCGCCCGGGCAATCGCCACGCGCTGTTGCTGGCCGCCGGAAAGAAACGCCGGATATTGCTCGGCCACCCGCGCCGGCAGGCCGACCTTGTCCAGGTAACGGCGAGCGCGGTCTTCGGCTTCCTGCTTGCCGCAGCCCAGCACCCGGCGTGGCGCCATGGTGATGTTCTCCAGCACCGTCATGTGGCTCCACAAGTTGAAGTGCTGGAACACCATGGCCAGGCGAGTGCGGATCTTTTGCAGCTCATCCGGATCGGCGACATGCATACCGTGGCGATCCTTGATCATGCGGATCGACTGGCCGTCGAGGGTCATTGCGCCGTCGTTGGGTTGTTCAAGAAAGTTGATGCAACGCAGGAAGGTACTTTTGCCCGAGCCGCTGGCGCCGATCAGGCTGATGACGTCGCCGGTGTTGGCCTTGAGCGAAACACCCTTGAGCACCTCATGATCGCCATAGCTTTTATGCAGGTCTTCAATGGTCAGTTTGTACATGGAACAAGCATCCTCAAGGCGAAAGTAGGTAGCCGCTGCGATAGGCTTCGGCGCCTGCAACGTGAGCGATCACCATACCGGCGGTGGCCATGCGTCGCAGCGAGCGGGCGTACATCAGGCCGCTGGCGGTGCAACGCACCGGCGTGACGCTGTCGGAAATGGGGTCGATGATTTCGGCGATCAGTTGTCCGGCTTCCAGGTATTCCCCTGGCATGGCGGTGAACACCAGCAGGCCGCCGACCGGCGTGGCGACCGGTTCGACGCCGGCCAGCGGGGTGGCCGGGTAGGGCAGTTCGGGCAAGGGCGCCGGTTCGCCGGCAATAGCGCCGAAGTGAATCAGGTAATCGATCAGCGCCTGGCTGTCGAGACTGGCCAGCGGGTGATTGACGTCGCCCTGGCCGCGCAGCTCAACGGTCACGGAGAAGCTGCCCAGCGGAATATCGAAGTGCTCGCCGAAGCGTTCCTTCAATTGCCACCACAGCAGGGTGAAGCATTCGTCGAACGACTGACCGCCGGAATCGGTGGCCAGCAGGCTGGCTTCGGCACCGATGTAGCGCGCCAGCGGTTCGACCTGCGACCAGGCCTCGGGGGTGGTGTAGAGGTGAGCGACCGCTTCGAAATCGCAATGCAGGTCCAGCACCATGTCGGCATCACAGGCGAGCCGTTGCAGGGTCAGGCGCTGAGATTGCAGTTGGGTGCTGGCGGTGTGACGCGCCAGGGCATGGCGCAGGCTGCTGCGAATCAGTTGCAAGTTGTGATGCGGATCGTCGCTTAGCTGGCCTTCGATCTCGTTGCCGACTTCTTCACTCAAGTCGACGAACCAGCGGTTGAAGTTCTGCCCGCTTTCCAGCTCGTACCGGCCCAGCGGCACATCCATCAGCACCTGTTCCAGGCCGACCGGATTGGCGACCGGGACCAGCACGATTTCGCTGCGCAGGCGGCCGGCGGCTTCCAGCTCCGCCAGACGTTGCTTGAGGTGCCAGGACACCAGCATGCCGGGCATTTCATCGGCGTGAAGGGACGACTGGATGTAGATCTTGCCTTGGGCCGAGGTCGGCCCGAAGTGGAAGCTGTGGATCTGTCGTGCTGTCCCCGGTACCGGAGACAGCAGATCATGTATCTGGTGGCGCATCGCTTGTTCCCTGAAACAGGATAGGTGCTAGTGGGTCGGTCCGAGGAAGGCCAGCCAGCGGCGTTCGGCAAGACGGAACAGGCCGACCAGCGTAAAGGTGATGGCCAGGTAGATCAGCGCGGCGATGCCGAACGACTGGAAGGTCAGGAAGGTCGCCGAGTTGGCGTCCCGAGCCACTTTCAGAATGTCCGGAATGGTCGCGGTGAAAGCCACTGTGGTCGAGTGCAGCATCAGGATCACTTCGTTGCTGTAGTAGGGCAACGAACGGCGCAGGGCCGAGGGCATGATCACGTAGGCGTACAGCTTCCAGCCGGTGAGGCCGTAGGCCTTGGCCGCTTCGACTTCACCATGGGCCATGCTGCGAATCGCCCCGGCGAAAATCTCCGTGGTGTAGGCGCAGGTGTTCAGGGCGAACGCCAGGATGGTGCAGTTCATCGCATCGCGGAAGAAACTGTCGAGCAGCGGTTGCGCGCGCACGGCGGCCAGGCTGTAGATCCCGGTGTAGCAGATCAGCAATTGGATGTAGAGCGGCGTGCCACGGAACAGGTAGGTGTAGAACTGCACCGGCCAGCGAATGTAGAAACGGCTCGAGACCCGGGCGATGGACAGCGGAATCGATACGATGAAACCGAAGAAAATCGACGCGCTGAGCAGCCACATGGTCATGGCCAGGCCCGTGATGTTCTGACCGTCGCTATAGAGGAAAGGCCTCCAGTATTCCTGCAGGAGTTCGATCATCGTACGGCCTCCCGTGTGCCTGCGGCGTAGCGGCGTTCCAGCCAGCGCAGAATGACGTTGGAGGCGCTGGTGATCAGCAGGTAGATCACAGCGGCGAGCACCAGGAAATAGAACAGTTGATAGCTGCTTTTACCGGCGTCCTGCGCGGCTTTGACCAGGTCGGCCAGACCGATGATCGACACCAGTGCGGTGGCCTTGAGCATCACCATCCAGTTATTGCCGATACCCGGCAGGGCGTAACGCATCATCTGCGGGAACACCACTAGGCGGAAACGCTGGCCGCGCTTGAGGCCGTAGGCGGTGGCCGCTTCGACCTGGCCGCGGGGCACGGCGAGAATCGCGCCACGGAAGGTCTCGGTGAAGTACGCGCCATAAATGAAGCCCAGGGTCAGTACCCCGGCGCTGAACGGGTTGATCTCGATGTATTCCCATTCCATGTAGTCGGTAAACGACGTCAGCCAGGTTTGCAGGCTGTAGAAGATCAGCAGCATCAGCACCAGGTCCGGCACCCCGCGAATCAGCGTGGTGTAGCACTGGGCAGGCAGGCGCACCACTTTGACTTTTGACAGCTTGGCACTGGCGCCGATCAGGCCGAGCAACACGGCCACCAGCAGCGACATCGCCGATAATTTGATGGTCATCCAGGTGCCTTCCATCAGCAACGGACCGAAGCCCTTGAGGCTGAAGGCTGAGAGCCCCAGATTTTGTAATAGGTTTTCGAACATAAATCAGCAACCTGAGCGGAAGAGAAAAGCGCCCATCGCAAGATGGGCGCCGGGCATTATTTGCCGCTGTACAGATTCAGATCGCCAAAGTGTTTCTTCTGAATGGTGGCGTAGGTGCCATCATCGTGTAACGCTTTGATACCTTTGTCCAAAAGTGCCTTCAGCTCGGTGTTACCTTTCTTAATACCGACGGCGGTTTTGGCTGGCAGCAGTTCGCTGTCGACCGCTTGGCTGACTTCATAACCGGTGCCTTGCGGTGACTTCAAAAAGCCCAGTTCGGCCTGCAGCATGTCCTGGATACCGGCATCAAGACGACCGGACATCAGGTCTGCATATACCTGATCCTGGTTCTGGTAGGCCTGGGTTTTCACGCCAGCCTTGTCCAGAACCGCCTTGGCATAGGCTTCCTGGATGGTGCCTTGCTCGTAGCCGACGGTTTTGCCTTTGAGGGAAGCGACGTCGGTGGTCACGCCGGAATCTTTCTTGGAGACATAGGCGGTCGGGCCGGAGAACAGCTCGCTGGAGAAGTCGATGGCTTTTTCGCGGGCCGGGGTGACGGTCATCGAAGAGATGACACCGTCGAATTTATTGGCCTTCAGGCCCGGAATCATGCCGTCGAAATCGCTTTCGACCCATTTGCACTTGACCTTCAGCTCGGCGCAGATTGCGTTGCCCAGATCGATATCGAAGCCTACCAGGCTGCCATCGGCCGCTTTCGACTCGAACGGAGCGTAGGAAGGGTCAACACCGAAGCGCAATTCCTTGTATTCCTTCGCCAGCGCAGAGCCAGCAGCTACGCACAATGCCAGTGCAGACAGGGTCAGCAATGCTTTTTTCATTATTCAATCCCTAAGAACCAATATGAGCGCTTGTGGCGCAGAATTATTGTTACTGGTAAGCGTAAGACCTAATGAAGGTAGCAATTTCCGAACCAGAGTGCCGAACAAGCGTTTAAAAGGTATTCAGGAAATTGCCGGAAGCGATTAGTGCACGAAAATGGGCGCGGTGGAAAGCCTGCACTGTTTTGGGGTTGCGAACTCGGGTTGGTGGTGCCGGTTTGTGGGGCGAGCGGTTTATCTGTGAGGGGTGTATTTATCAGTGATGAGGGGGTATCTGTGGTGAGGGGATTTATCCCCGTTGGGCGGCGAAGCCGCCCCAGTTCCTGCGAGCGCGCTGTGTCAGGTGAACCGACTGCTTTGGGAATGTTGCTGCGGAGCTAATTCCGCCTCACGCATGGCGATGGCTGTCTCCAGCTCCGCTGAGCGTTGAGCCCACTCTTCGGGAGGCAGAGGTTTGGACCATTCCTTTATTCCCGCGTCAGTTAGATCCGGTGGCGGAACTAACTTTCGCTCTTGCAGATAGAAACCCAAGGGAGCGCCTAAAAACACAGTGAAGACAACATGTTTGAGTGCATCCTTTAAGTCTCCCTTTGCAGCAGATTTCAACGCGTCGAACAAAAGAGTGAAAGTCCATCCCAAAAAACTTTTCTCCGTGTTTTCACCCTCAAAATTGCATTTCGGAACAGAGTCAGGCCCAACCTCCATATAGCTGCGTATGCACTCCCAAAGGCACATTGCCGTTTCACCGCCGCCGCAACTGAATCCCAGGCTGAAATCACGCTCCTTTTCGGGCGCATCGGGGTCGGGATTTCGAAAGCCAACGACCAATAAACCTTGGGTGGTCTTTCCGTGCCGACCAACTGAATCCATCGCCACGGCTTGGGCTGTGACCTGCTCCCACGGCACGATCCAGTAACGACCATCGTCGAAAGGCACACAGACTTCGCGGCGTTGGCGGTTGAAGCGTACAGGGAGAGGCACAGGGCATCTCAGAATGTAGATGAGCATCAGTATCGGAAAGCCGCAAAAACACATGAATCCATACCAAAAGGCAACATTCAGCGACTCAAAACCCATGTCCCATGCCATCCATAGAAAGATCAGGACTACCGGCCAAAGCACCATCACAAAAGAGCCGATGCTGTAAGAACCGATATCGAGAAACACCTCGTTCTTGCGCCAGATAGTATTGAGCACATCTTTGGGTGTTTGCCCTGTCGGGACAGCGGGAGGCGCCAGATAATCTTCTAGTGAGAACAGCCCTTTGCGGCTGCCGGGCTTGGCTGAAGTCATGCTTCATCCTTAGGCATCAGATAGCTGGAGTTCTGTTGCGGGCCGAGTCGGTGAACGCTGGCCCGATCCAGTTCGTAGGTGGGTTCGC
>NZ_JAIQWX010000060.1 GCF_020164475.1 Pseudomonas sp. REP124
ATTCGCGGGCAAGCCTCGCTCCTACAGGTGTCACGCACTCTACCGGTTTTAATGCCATGAACACATCAACCGCCAAAGCCCACATGGACATCCCCCAGCCGCTGCGCAAAAGCCGGGTGGCCAACCCCGGCTGGTTTCTGGTCAGCCCTTCGGTGGCGTTGCTGCTGTTGTGGATGATCGTGCCGCTGGGCATGACCGTCTATTTCTCGATGATCCGCTACAACCTGCTCTACCCCGGCGAAAACGAATTCGTGGGGCTGGAGAACTTCACTTATTTCCTGACCGACTCGGGCTTCATGCCCGGCGCCACCAACACTCTGCTGCTGGTGGGCAGCGTGCTGCTGATCAGTGTGGTGCTGGGGGTGTTGATCAGCGCCCTGCTCGAGGCCTCAGACTTTCTCGGTCGTGGCATCGTCCGGGTGATGCTGATCTCGCCGTTCTTCATCATGCCCACCGTCGGCGCGCTGATCTGGAAGAACCTGATTTTCCATCCGGTGTCGGGAATCCTCGCCTACGTCTGGAAGCTGTTCGGCGCAGAGCCGGTTGACTGGCTGGCGCACTATCCACTGCTGTCAATCATCATCATTGTCTCGTGGCAGTGGCTGCCTTTCGCGATCCTGATCCTGATGACCGCCATGCAGTCCCTCGACCAGGAACAGAAAGAAGCCGCGCGCCTGGACGGTGCCGGGCCCATCGCGATTTTCTGGCACCTGACCCTGCCGCATCTGGCACGGCCGATCGCGGTGGTGGTGATGATCGAAACCATCTTCCTGCTCTCGGTGTTCGCCGAAATCTTCACCACCACCAACGGTGGCCCCGGCTACGCCTCGACCAACCTCGCCTACCTGATCTACAACCAGGCGCTGGTGCAGTTCGACGTCGGCATGGCCTCGGCGGGCGGGTTGATCGCGGTGGTGATCGCCAACATCGCGGCCATCATCCTGGTGCGGATGATTGGCAAAAACCTGACAGACAAAGCCTGAGGCCCGCGCCATGACCCTACAACAATCCCGTCGCCTGCAAAGCCTGCTGCTGGGCACCCTGGCCTGGGCCATCGCGATCCTGATCTTTTTCCCGATCTTCTGGATGGTGCTGACCAGCTTCAAGACCGAAATCGACGCGTTCGCCACGCCGCCGCAGTTCATCTTCACGCCGACGCTTGAGAACTATCTGCACATCAACGAACGCAGCGATTACATGAGCTTCGCCTGGAACTCGGTGGTGATTTCCTTCAGCGCCACCGCCCTGTGCCTGCTGATTGCGGTACCGGCGGCCTACTCGATGGCGTTCTACGAAACCCAGCGCACCAAGGGCACGTTGCTGTGGATGCTCTCCACCAAGATGCTGCCGCCGGTGGGCGTGCTGATGCCGATCTACCTGTTGGCCAAGCAGTTCGGCCTGCTCGATACGCGTATCGCGCTGATCGTGATCTACACCCTGATCAACCTGCCGATCGTAGTCTGGATGGTTTACACCTACTTCAAGGACATCCCCAAGGACATCCTCGAAGCCGCCCGCCTGGACGGCGCCACCCTGGCCCAGGAAATGCTGCGGGTGCTGCTGCCGATCGCCAAGGGCGGCCTGGCGTCCACGGTGCTGCTGTCGCTGATCCTGTGCTGGAACGAGGCGTTCTGGTCGCTGAACCTGACCTCGTCGAAAGCCGCGCCACTGACCGCGCTGATCGCCTCGTATTCGAGTCCTGAAGGGCTGTTCTGGGCCAAGTTGTCGGCGGTCTCGACCCTGGCTTGCGCGCCGATCCTGATCTTTGGCTGGTTCAGCCAGAAGCAGCTGGTGCGTGGTCTTTCGTTCGGTGCAGTGAAATAGGCCAGCCCTACACAAATCCCCTGTGGGAGCGGGCTTGCTCGCGAAGAGGGAGTGTCAGTCAACAAAGATGTAGCTGACACACCGCATTCGCGAGCAAGCCCGCTCCCACCAAGAGCAAAAACAATAGGAGGCCCACCACCATGGCCAACCTGAAAATCAAGAACCTGCAAAAAGGCTTCGAAGGCTTTTCCATCATCAAGGGCATCGACCTTGAGGTGAACGACAAGGAATTCGTGGTCTTCGTCGGCCCGTCCGGCTGCGGCAAGTCCACACTGCTGCGCCTGATCGCCGGGCTGGAAGAAGTCAGCGGCGGGACCATCGAGCTCGATGGCCGCGACATCACCGAAGTCAGCCCGGCCAAGCGCGACCTGGCGATGGTGTTCCAGACCTACGCCCTGTACCCGCACATGAGCGTGCGCAAGAACATGTCCTTCGCCCTCGATCTGGCCGGCGTGTCCAAGGCCGAAGTGGAGAAGAAAGTCGGCGAAGCGGCGCGCATCCTCGAGTTGGGTCCGATGCTTGAGCGCAAGCCAAAGCAATTGTCCGGCGGCCAGCGTCAGCGCGTGGCCATCGGCCGGGCCATCGTGCGCAACCCGAAAATCTTCCTGTTCGATGAACCGCTGTCGAACCTCGACGCCGCCCTGCGAGTGCAGATGCGCCTGGAACTGCTGCGCCTGCACAAGGATCTGCAAGCGACCATGATCTACGTGACCCACGATCAGGTCGAAGCCATGACCATGGCCGACAAGGTCGTAGTGCTCAATGGCGGCAAGATCGAGCAGGTCGGCTCGCCCCTGGACCTGTATCACCACCCGGCCAACCTGTTCGTCGCGGGTTTTCTCGGCACGCCGAAAATGGGCTTCCTCAAGGGCAGAGTCAGCAGCATCGACAGCCAGGGCTGCGAAGTGACGCTGGATGCCGGCACCCGCATCAGCTTGCCGTTCAGCGGCGCCAACCTCAGCGTCGGCGGCGCGGTGACCCTGGGGATTCGTCCGGAGCACCTGGAGCTGGCCAAACCCGGCGACTGCACCTTGCAGGTCACCGCCGACATCAGCGAGCGCCTGGGCAGCGACACCTTCTGCCACGTACGGACCTCGTCCGGCGAGGCCCTGACCATGCGAGTGCGTGGGGATCTGGCCAGCCGTTACGGCGAAACCCTGAGCCTGCACCTGGATGCCGAGCACTGCCATTTGTTCGATGCCGACGGCGTGGCGCTTGCCCGTCCGCTGCGCGTTGCCGCCTGATTTCAGAGAGCCTGTATGAAACTCAACAAACAAAACCTCAACCGTCTCGCCCCCGAGGTGGTCCTGCCCGCCTACACCCTCAGCGACACCCGTCAGGGCATCGCCCATATCGGCGTCGGCGGCTTCCATCGCGCTCATCAGGCGTATTACACCGACGCGCTGATGAACCTGGGCGAAGGCCTGGACTGGGCCATCTGCGGGCTCGGCCTGCGCGCCGAGGACCGTCGCGCCCACGACGACCTGCACGGCCAGGACTGCCTGTTCACCCTGTTCGAACTGGGGGACAACGACGACACCGAAGTGCGGGTGATCGGCTCGATTCGCGACATGCTGCTGGCCGAAGACAATGCCCAGGCGCTGATCGACAAGCTCGCCGATCCGCAGATCCGCATCGTCTCGCTGACCATCACCGAAGGCGGTTACTGCATCGACGACAGCAACGGCGAATTCATGGCCCATCTGCCGCAGATCCAGCATGACCTGGCCAATCCGCACGCACCGAAAACCGTGTTCGGTTTCCTCTGCGCCGCGCTGGCCAAGCGCCGGGCCGCGGGCACGCCGGCCTTCACCTTGATGTCCTGCGATAACCTGCCGCACAACGGCGCCGTCACCCGCAAGGCCCTGCTGGCTTTCGCCGCGCTGCGCGACGCCGATCTGCGTGACTGGATCGCTACCAACGTCAGCTTCCCCAACGCCATGGTCGACCGCATCACGCCGATGACCAGCACCGCGCATCGCCTGCAACTGGCCGACCGCCACGGCGTGGACGACGCCTGGCCGGTGGTCTGCGAGCCGTTCGTGCAATGGGTGCTGGAAGACAAGTTCGTCAACGGCCGCCCGGCCTGGGAAAAGGTCGGCGTGCAGTTCACCGACGACGTCACGCCATACGAAGAAATGAAGATCAAACTGCTCAACGGCAGCCACCTGGCCCTGACTTACCTGGGGTTTCTCAAGGGTTACCGCTTCGTCCACGAGACCATGAACGATCCACTGTTCGTGCGCTACATGCGCGCCTACATGGATCTGGACGTGACCCCGCAATTGTCGCCGGTGCCGGGGATTGATCTGACTGAATACAAGAACACCCTGGTTGAGCGTTTTTCCAATCAGGCGATTGCCGACCAGTTGGAGCGGGTGTGTTCGGACGGGTCGTCGAAGTTTCCCAAGTTCACGGTGCCAACCATCAACCGGTTGATCGCGGATGGTCGGGATACCAAGCGTGCGGCGCTGGTGGTGGCGGCCTGGGCGTTGTATTTGAAGGGGGTGGACGAGAACGGCGACACTTACAGCATTCCCGATCCAAGGGCGACGTTCTGCCAGGCGCTGGTGGCCGATGATGCGTTGATTACCCAGCGATTGTTGGCGGTGGAGGAGATTTTCGGCACGGCGATTCCGCGTTCGGCGGAGTTTGTGGCGGCGTTCGAGTGGTGTTGCAACAGCTTGCGGGAACATGGAGTGACGGGAACGCTGGAGCGGGTGCTGGCTTGAATGCGGTGGTGAGTCGACTACCGTCTTCGCGAGCAAGCCCGCTCCCACAGGGTTCAGTGTCTTGCACAAATCTGTATTCCAACACCAACCTCTGTGGGAGCGGGCTTGCCCGCGAAGGCGGCCTGACAGTCACCGCTTATTTTGATCCTGAACTGATATCGACCTGACGCCTCAAGGATTCCCATGTCAAACCAACAACTATTCCTCGGCATCGACTGCGGCACCCAGGGCACCAAAGCCCTGATTCTCGATGCCCAAAGCGGCGAGGTCCTGGGCCTGGGCGCCGCGGCGCACACCATGATCAGCGGCGCCAATGGCCGGCGCGAGCAGGACACGGCGCAGTGGCTGGACGCACTCACCCTGGCCACCCGCCGCGCCTTGCTGGCCGCCGGCGTCGACGGCAAGGACATCCTCGGCATCGGCGTCTCCGGTCAGCAGCACGGCCTGGTCCTGCTCGACGATCAGGGCCAGGTCCTGCGCCCGGCCAAGCTCTGGTGCGATACCGAAACCACGGCTGAAAATGATCGCCTGCTGCAACACCTGGGTGGTGAGCAAGGTTCGCTGGAGCGCCTGGGCGTGGTCATCGCCCCCGGCTACACCGTCTCGAAACTGCTGTGGACCAGGGAACAGCACCCCGAGGTCTTCTCGCGCATCGCCCGCATCCTGCTGCCCCACGACTACCTGAACTTCTGGCTTACCGGCCGCAGTTGCAGCGAATACGGTGATGCCTCGGGCACCGGTTATTTCAACGTGCGCAGCCGTCAGTGGGACCTGCAGTTGCTGAGGCACATCGACCCCAGCGGGCGCCTGCAATCAGCATTGCCGGAGCTGATCGATGCGCAGGCCGTCGTCGGCACCGTGCTA
The DNA here is from genome assembly GCF_020164475.1 of Pseudomonas sp. REP124. Classification (GTDB taxonomy): domain Bacteria; phylum Pseudomonadota; class Gammaproteobacteria; order Pseudomonadales; family Pseudomonadaceae; genus Aquipseudomonas. Next base: position 5,421 of record NZ_JAIQWX010000060.1, read on the forward strand.
CCGGAAATCGCCGCGCACCTGGGCATCAACCCGAACGCGCTGGTGTCCAGCGGCGGCGGCGACAACATGATGGGCGCCATCGGCACCGGCAACATTCAGCCCGGGGCGATCACCATGAGCCTCGGCTCGTCCGGCACGGTGTACGCCTATGCCGACTCGCCGAAGGTCAGCGCGGACGCGGCGGTGGCGACCTTCTGCTCATCCTCCGGCGGCTGGCTGCCGTTGATCTGCACCATGAACCTGACCAACGCCACCGGTGCGATTCGCGAATTGCTCGATCTGGATCTCGAAAGCTTCAACGATCTGGTGGCCCAGGCGCCCATCGGCTGCGAAGGCGTGAGCCTGTTGCCATTTCTCAACGGCGAACGCGTCCCGGCCCTGCCCCAAGCCACCGGCAGCCTGCACGGCCTGACCACGAGCAACCTGACCCGGGCCAACCTGTGCCGGGCAGTGGTCGAAGGCACCACCTTCGGATTGCGCTACGGGCTGGACCTGCTGCGTCACAATGGCTTACAAAGCCGCAGCATCTGCCTGATCGGCGGCGGCTCGAAAAGCCCGGTTTGGCGGCAGATCGTCGCTGACATCATGGATACGCCGGTCATCTGCACCGAACAGAGTGAAGCCGCCGCACTTGGCGCGGCGATTCAGGCAGCGTGGTGCACCTCTGGGTCAAATGGACAGGAAGAAAGCCTGCAGGCGCTGTGCGAGCGTTGCGTCAAACTCGATGTCGCCAGCGAAACCCGGCCGATTGCCGAGAACGTGGCCGCCGCGCAACAGGCCTACGAGCGCTACCGACAGCATGTCGCAACCCTTTGAAGAGTGAATGAATATGTATCTGGTGTGTGGCGAAGCGCTGTTCGATTTTTTCAGTAACAACGACGCCAGCGGTCTGGTTTCGCAAGTGAACTTCAAGGCGATTGCCGGCGGTTCGCCGTTCAACGTTGCCGTGGGTCTGCGCCGCCTGGGCGTGGACGCGGCGCTGTTTGCCGGGCTGTCCACCGACTATCTGGGCCGGCGTCTGCTCAAGGTGTTGCAGGACGAAAGCGTGCGCACCGATTACCTGCTGGATTTTGCCGCGCCAACCACCCTGGCGATGGTCGCGCTGGGCGCCAATGGCTCGCCGCAGTACAGCTTCCGTGGCGAAGGCTGCGCGGATCGGCAGTTGCAGGTCGAACATCTACCGACCTTTGGGCCCGAAGTGCGCGGCTTGCACTTCGGGTCGTTTTCGCTGGTCGTACAGCCGATCGCCGATACCTTGTTGGCGTTGGTGCAGCGCGAAAGCGGGCAGCGCCTGATCAGCCTCGATCCGAATGTGCGGCTCAATCCGCAGCCGGACATCGAACTGTGGCGTTCGCGCATTGCCACGCTGGTCGAGCATGCGGATCTGATCAAGGTCAGCGATGAGGATTTGCATTTGCTCTATCCGGATCAAGCGCCTGCACAGGTGATCGAAGGATGGTTGCAGCACCGCTGTCAGGTGGTATTCCTGACCCGTGGCGGCGACGGTGCAACGGTGTTCAGCCGGGTACACGGCTCGTGGTCGGTGCCGGCGCAACCGGTGCAGATCGCCGATACCGTGGGCGCCGGCGATACCTTCCAGGCGGCACTGATTGCGTGGCTGACCGAGCAGCAGCTGGATTCGGTGGAAGGCGTGCGCCAGCTCAGCCGCCAGCAGATCGACGACATGGCCCGATTCGCAGTCCGCGCCGCCGCGCTGACCTGCGGCAAGACCGGGCCGGATTTGCCTTATCGGCATCAGCTGGAACTTCGCTGACCTCACAGGCCTCTTCGCGGGCAAGCCCGCTCCCACAGTGGTCGATGGTGGAACACAGATTTGTGAGCACCATCAAACCCTGTGGGAGCGAGCCTGCTCGCGATGGTCGTCAACGATAACGCTGGCAGGCAGGGCCTTGTCCGCCGGACGGTAGTGGCAAATGCGACAGGTGGCACGCCGATGGCTTAACGGATGTTTAACCGTGGCCTTAAATGATGAATGGACCGCACGCCTTCAGTGCTATCGGATGCCATCACTCTGTTGACCAGTGCGGCAAGTTCGACGCCACGTCGAACCTACTTTTGCCTGCATTGGAGATAACCTCATGAACTCACGCGCCCTGCTGCTTTGCGCCGCCCTCGCCTGCACGCCGTTTGCCGCCATGGCCCAGACCGGCGACACCACCTCCTCCTCGGCCATACCCTCCTACCACTACGGCCTGCCGCTGCACGTAGGCAAGGTCATCGCCCTGTCCGAACCCGACACGCTGGACTGCGAGGTGGTCACGGCAACCATGCAATACATCGACACCCAGACCGGCAAACCGGCAGAGCTTGCCTATAGAAAACTTTCCTACGCATGCAGTTATCAAAACTGACGGAAAAGTCTGAAATAGCACCTTGCAGTATTCGAGTGAGGGTTCTGACGCTATGCTCTAGCGCCACCCTCACTGCCGCAAGGATCAGCTATGCAGTTTTCGTTCAGGACGTTGTCAACTTTTACCGCCGCACTTTGTTTGTTTCTCGCGCTTGTCTGGGGCTTCGCGCCCGACCGGATACTGGCCACCTGGGATATCGAATACTCCCTCGCTTCCGGCCTCATCTCACGACGCATGGCCGTGCTGTTCATGGTCCTCGCCCTGATGTTCTTTCTGCTGCGTAACGAAGCGCAATCCCAGACGCGGAATGCGCTGAGCAATGCCTTCATGGTTGGCTGCTGGGGGCTGGCGATACTAGGCTTCGGCGAATGGCTCAACGGCCATGCCGGTCCAGGCATCCTGGTTGCGGTGGGTGTGGAACTGGCGCTGGGTCTGGCATTTTTCCAGACCCGGCGCGTGTCGGTCGAACTTGAAACCCGAACTGAAACCGCGGATTAAAGCGCTCTGCGCATCGCTGGGCTGTGTACCGGTGCAATGTATTGATGTTGAATTTCGGTACGCAGTTCAGCAATCAGATTATTGATTTCCCGACAGCCTGTGAGGCGCTGGGCATTGATGCCGGTCCTCATTAACTCCAACTGGTCGGTATCTCCGTCGGCGTACACTTTCACGGTCATGGACAAGTCAGGCGACAGCGTGCATTGGCAGCGTTTCGGCAAAAAACTGCTCTCAATGATGTTGCGAAGTTCCAGGGCAGAAAGAAACATGGCGAACCTCTCCTTAATAAAACTGCCAAACAACTATCGGCACTGACTCGTTTGTCATCCCGGCCAGCTCAAGAAAGCTAGAGCATAATTCATGCCTTGAATTTCGCCGTGCAGCTCATCGGTAAATCAAGGGTTTAGCCGATCGCTTCACAAAAACCGCCATGCAAATTGCAAGAAATGCCTCCTACGGCCCTGCAATTTGCATGCTCCTGCCTTCACGCCACGGCGCTGCTCATGGCGCGCTCGGCAACATAGCGCAAACTGTCGAAGTTGATGTTCGCCCCCGAATCGATCGCCACCAGCGTCCGCCCCTTCACTCCGGTCTTCCCCACATACTTCTTGATCCCCGCCACCGCCAGCGCGCCAGAGGGCTCGGTGATCGAGCGGGTATCGTCGTAGATGTCCTTGATCGCGGCACACAACTCGTCGTTGCTGACGGTCAGCACCTCGTCCACACAAAACATGCAGACCTCGAATCCGTATTCCCCGATCTGCGCGACGGCCACGCCATCGGCGAAAGTGCCCACCGCTGGCAAGGCGACCCGCGTATCCGCCTGCAACGCTGCCTGCAAGCAGGCGGAATGCTCCGACTCCACGCCGATGATGCGCACTTCAGGTCGCAGGTATTTGACGTAGGCCGCGATCCCGGCGATCAGCCCTCCGCCGCCCACCGGCACGAAAATCGCGTCGAGCGCGCCCTGATGCTGGCGCAGAATTTCCATGGCCACGGTGCCCTGCCCGGCGATCACATCCGGATCATCGAAGGGCGACACGAAGGTCTTTCCGGTCTGCTCGGCCAGCACAAGCGCCTGCTCCAGGGCAAACGGAAAGCTTTCACCGTGCAGCCGCGCCTCGGCGCCGCGACTGCGCACGCCGCCCACCTTCAGTTCCGGCGTGGTCGCGGGCATCACGATGGTGGCCTCGATCCCCAACTCCCGCGCCGCCAGCGCCACACCTTGAGCGTGATTGCCCGCCGAAGCGGTGATTACGCCACGGGCCTTTTGTTCTTCGCTCAGATTTACCAGCTTGTTGTAGGCACCGCGGATCTTGAAGGAAAAGGTCGGTTGCAGATCCTCGCGCTTGAGCAGGATCTGATTGCCCAACGTCAGAGACAACGCCGGCGCCGGTTGCAGCGGCGTACGCACAGCCAGTTCGTAGACGGGGGCCGCGAGGATCTTTTTGACGTAGTGTTCAAGCAGGGATTGTTGGGCAGTATTGTTCATGGCCATCTCCTTGTTGGTCAAAAACCCGGGAGACAGAAAGTGAAAACCCGCCTCGAGGGCGGGTTGGGTGCTGCAGTCGTGAGCTAGCCCGCCAAATGAGGAATGGCGGTAATAATGCTTGGCTGGCAGCGCAGTACGGTGAAAGTCATGCCCGGAAGTTAGCCGGGCGCCGATTGCAAGTCAACGACCAATTTATCCAGCCCTCACTTCGCCAGGCGTTTGAGCCCCACGACCATCACTCCGGCTCCCAACATCATGGCCAGTAGAAACGAAGGATAGGACACCCACCACGGCGTGCCCGCCGTCATCATGCTGAACTCCGACATCCCGCCGATACTCGCCACCAGGTTCAGCGGCAGGAACACCACGTTGATCAAGGTCAGTTTGCGCAGCAGGTTATTCATGCTGTTGTTCATCAGGTTGCCCCGGGCTTCGATGAGCCCGGAGAACACTGTCGAGTAGATCTCCGCCTGTTTGTAGCACTGGTTGTTTTCGATGATCAGGTCGTCGATCAGGCCGATGGCATGGGCGCCGAAGCGCTCCTTTTCCGCGTGATTGCGCAGCCGGGTCAGCACCGCGCCGTTGCTGTGGATCGCGTTGATGTAATAGATCAGGCTTTCGCTCAAATTGAACATCTGGATCAGGTGCTGGTTCTGCATCGAGGCGTTGAATTTCTGTTGCAGCTCCCGGGCGACCAGCTTGATGACCTTCAGATGCCCCAGGTAGTGATGGACGTTGTTGAGCAACAGGTCGAGCAAAACATCCAGCGGCGTCGTCAGCGGCTGATGCCTGCCCAGTCCGTTGAGCGGTGCATCGTCGGTGGCGATCACCAGCAAGCGACCCGGGCAGAACAGCAGCCCGCAGGACGACACTTCAAAGGCCAGGCTGTCGGCACCGGAGTAGTTTTCCGGGCGCTTCCAGATCAGGAACAGGTTGTCGGGGTGGAACTCGATGCGCGAGACCTCATCCGGGTCCAGCGCCGAAGCCAGCGCGTGTTCATCGAGTTTGAAGTGACTGTGCAGCAGGTCTCTTTCTCCGGCGTCGGGATTGCTGAACAGCAGCACCTCGGCGTCCAGCCGTTCGACGGCGTGCAAGGCACCATCTGCCAATTGAAAGCTCTTGATCATCGATTACTCACCAGGCCTGGCCGCGACGTTTGAGTTCCAGGCGACGCACGAATTCTTCCAGTACCAACCCATACAGGTCGTCCTGCAGGTAGGCGTCTTCGATGCCGGCATCCAGGTTCGGGTTGTCGTTGACCTCGATCACCACCACCTTGTCGCCGGACTGCTTGAGGTCGACCCCGTAGAGCCCGTCACCGATCAGGTTGGCGGTCTTCACCGCCAGTTCCACCACCGCCCGCGGTGCTTCGTGAACCGCCAGGGTACGACATTCGCCATTGATGTCCTGGCCCTTGGCCTTGTGGTTGTAGATCTGCCAATGCCCCCGGGACATGAAGTACTGGCAGGCAAAGATCGGTTTGCGGTTGAGCACGCCGATGCGCCAGTCGTATTCGGTGTAGAAAAACTCCTGAGCCAGCAACAGCACCGAATGCTCGAACAGTTCGGCGGTGGCTTCGAGCAGCGCCTGCTGGCTTTCCACCTTGATCACGCCCCGGGAAAAACAGCCGTCGGGAATCTTCAGTACCAGCGGAAACCCCAGGCGTTCGCCGACCCGCTCGAAATCCTGCGGCCGTTCCTTGTAGAGGATTTCGGTAGCCGGCATGCCCAGTTGGTGGCTCCTGAGCAGATCGGTCAGATAGACCTTGTTGGTGCAACGCAGAATCGACGCCGGATCGTCCATCACCACCAGCCCTTCGCTCTCGGCTTTCTTGGCGAAGCGGTAGGTGTGGTTGTCGACGCTGGTGGTCTCGCGAATCAACAGGCCGTCGTATTCTGCAATCCGGGAGTAATCCTTGCGTTCGATCAGCTCGACGTCGATGCCCAGCGTCTTGCCGACCCTGACAAAATTCGCCAGGGCTCTGGGGTTCGACGGCGGCAAGGCTTCCTGGGGATCGTGCAGGATTGCCAGGTCGTATCGGGCCAGACGTCGCGACCTGGGCATGCGCCAGATTTTGCGGCTGAAACTGTCCAGTGAAAGGGCAAACTGGTCTTCCTGATCTTCACGCAACTTGTGCAAGGCGCCAGACTTGATGCCTTCGATGTGCCATCCGTTAGTTCGTTTGAATTCAACCAGCAATATTGGACAGGCAAATACTTCAAATAATTGACGGGCCAGATCCTGCAAGGGCTCGATATTGGTCTTGCCGAAATAAAGTGTCAGGGTAAAACCTTCAGTGTCACTGTAAGCGTGGTGGCTGAGGGTTTTTTCGAGGGTTTTATCCAGATCGTCCAGTGCCAACCCGTAAAGGGATTTTCGGGTCAGTTCGCTGATGGTTCGCACTGACGGAATGACCTTGTGTCCGCGAGCCTCGGCCAGCAACGAGCAGTAATAGCCGTGCCCCAGATACTTGTAGCTGCGGCACAGGTTGATCACCTGAACACGCTTGCCCGGCTCGCTGTCAGCGGTCTGTTCCAGGTATTCCTGGGCCGTGACGATGTCCTCGCTGGGGAAATACGATGCCCAGTCTTCCTTGCGTTCGACGATGATCATCAACTGGCTGGAAGCTTTATTCGCGTTATTCAAATAAGTTGAACCAGTGATTGCTGCCGGCAAAGTTTGCCCGGATACTTCGCGCCAATGACCCTGTACCGCTGACATAGAAATTGATCCGTTGGAGAACAAGACCTTTTCTATTAAGCACGAACTTTTTCGAAAGTCTCGTTTCGTTACGCAACTTTTACGGCGGTCATATGAGTACGTTGTTTCGTTTGGCGTTGTTGGAGGATTTGCCTGAGTTACTGCGGTTGGAAGAGCAGTGTTTCAGCACGGACCGGCTGAGCCGCAGCAGTTTTCGATGGATGATCGAAGGTGCCAACGGGCGATTGCTGGTGGCTCAGTACGGGGAGGAACTGGCGGGTTACGCGGTGGTGCTGTTTCATCGAAGCCGATCTGTAGCGCGGCTGTATTCGATCGCCATTGGCGAGCGGGCACGGGGGAAAGGCTTGGGCAGAGGTTTGCTTGAGCGCGTGGAGGCTTGTGCCCGGGAGCGCAAATGCACTGGTTTGCGGTTGGAGGTGCGGGTCGACAATCCGGCGGCCATCGCGCTATATGAGCGTCATGGCTACCGGAAATTCGGCTCGATCCCTGCTTTTTATCAAGACAACATCGATGCATTGCGCATGAACAAATCCCTGTAGGAGCGAGCATGCTCGCGATGGTCGTTAACGATAACGCTGGGCATCTGATACCCCGCGGTGTTCATGCAACCATCGCGAGCATGCTCGCTCCTACAGGGGATCGCGGTTATTTCAGGCCGATTCTGTAAAGCCCGCCATTGTCTTCATCGGTCAGCACGTACAAGTAACCGTCGGGCCCCTGCCGCACATCGCGAATGCGCTTGTTCAGCTCGCCCAGCAACCGTTCCTCGTGAACCACCCGGTCCCCATCGAACTGAAGGCGAATCAATTCCTGGCTCACTAGCGCGCCGATAAACGCATTGTGCTGCCAGGCCTTGAAACGGTCCCCGTCATAGAACGCCATGCCGCTTACCCCCGGGGATTTTTCCCAGACATGGTGCGGGTTGACGGTACCCACGGCGGTTTTGCCCTTGGCTTCCGGGATCGGCTGGCCTGAATAGTTGATGCCGTTAGTGGCCAGCGGCCAACCGTAATTCTTGCCGCGCTCGATGATGTTCACCTCGTCGCCGCCACGGGGGCCGTGTTCGTTCTCCCAAAGCACCCCGTTCCACGGGTTGAGCGCGGCGCCCTGCGGATTGCGCACGCCGTAGGCCCAAATCTCCGGGCGCACGCCGGGCTGGCCGACGAAGGGGTTGTCATCCGGGATCTTGCCGTCCGGATAGATCCGCACGATCTTGCCTTGCAGCTTGTCGAGATCCTGGGCGGTCGGGCGGTCGTTGTTTTCCCCCAGGGTGATGAACAGATAGCCATTGCGATCGAACACCAGGCGCGAGCCGAAATGGTTGCCTACCGACAATTTCGGCTCCTGGCGGAAAATCACCGTGAAATTCTTCAGGCTCTTCAGATCGTCCGACAGCTGCCCGCGGCCGACGGCCGTGCCCGCCGTCCCACCCTCGCCGCCACCTTCGGCGTAGGACAGGTAAACGGTGCGGTCCTGCCTGAAGTCCGGCGACAGCGCCACATCCAGCAAACCGCCCTGCCCCTTGGCCCAGACCTTGGGCACGCCATCGATAGGCGCGGACAGCTTGCCATCGACGCTCACCAGCCGCAGGTTACCCGGCCGTTCGGTGACCAGCATGCCCTTGCGATCGGGCAGAAAGGCCAGCGCCCAGGGATGCTCCAGACCCTGGACAATGGGTGTCACTTCCAGGGTGCCCTGCTCGCTGTTCATTTCCTGGGAGGATGCCGCCAAAACGGGCACCACGGTGATCAATGCGCCGGCACAGAAGGTGGCCAGAAGGGTTTTACGCAACATGCACGATTCCTTATGTCATGGGAGTGGCTCGACAGCCCTGTTTCTCAATTGCGGGGCGGCGGATTGGGGATGAACTTTGGAGGGCTCGCGGGAGCCGGCTGACTTTGCGGGTAGCGGTTGCCGATGCCGCCGTTGTCCAGGGTCGGTGGACGCGGCACCGGCACGGTGTTGGGCCCGCGAACCGCTGGCGCGCTGGGTTGGGTGCCCTGCATGCTGTTGGGGTTGGCCCGGCGGATCGGACTGTTGTAGGGATTGTTGTTGCCGCTGTTGGGCAGACTCTGGGCAAGCTGCAGCGTTATCGGCGGCGACAGCTCTTGCGCCAGGGTCTGCTGGCCGAGCACGCCGCTCAAGGCCAGCACAATGGCGCCGGTTACGCATCGGTTCATGGGGAGCCTCTCGACGAATGCGTGGATAAGGACTTCGATATCACGCTACGCCTGGGGTTCGGATTTGTTAAACAAAACCTGTAACACGACATTTGCAGGGGGCTACACCTCACTGAAACTTTTGCCAAAGGCCCAGGGTCACCAGAACATCACTTTCGAGTAAGCGACCATGGCGCGGGCAATCTGGAAAGGCGCGATCAGTTTCGGGCTGGTGCATATCCCTGTCGCGCTGGTCTCGGCGACATCTTCACAAGGCGTTGATTTCGACTGGCTGGACAGCCGCAGCATGGAGCCGGTGGGCTACAAGCGGGTGAACAAGGTCACCGGCAAGGAAGTCACCAAGGAGCATATCGTCAAAGGCGTCGCCTACGAAAAAGGCCGCTATGTGGTGCTCAGTGAAGAGGAAATCCGCTCGGCACACCCGATGTCGACCCAGACCATCGATATTTTTTCCTTCGTCGATAGCGAAGAGATCCCGCTGCAGAACATCGACACGCCTTATTACCTGGCGCCGGATAAACGCGGTGGCAAGGTGTATGCGCTGTTGCGAGAAACCCTGATCAAGACCAACAAGGTCGCCCTCGCCCGGGTGGTGCTGCACACCCGTCAATATCTGGCGGCGTTGATGCCGCTGGAATCGGCGCTGGTGCTGGTGAAACTGCGCTGGCCGGCAGAAGTGCGCAGCCTGGATGAACTGGCCCTGGGTCCGGACGTGACCAAGCCGACCCTGGCCAAAGGCGAACTGGACATGGCCAAGCGGCTGGTACAGGACATGAGTTCGAAGTGGTCGCCGGAGGATTACCGGGACGAGTTCGAGGACAAGATCATGGCGCTGGTGGACAAGAAGGCCCACGAGGGCAAGATCGAGGATGTGGAAACCGATACCGGCGAGGAAGCGCGCAAGACGGCGGATGTGATCGATTTGACCGAGTTGCTCAAGCGCAGCCTGGGGGGCAAGGCGCCGAAAGCCAAGAAGAAAGCCTCGAAGTGAATGCGACCCCCTGTAGGAGCGAGCATGCTCGCGATGCACGCAAGAACACCGCAGGGCATCAGGCCGCCAGCGTTATCGTTGACGACCATCGCGAGCATGCTCGCTCCTACAGGGGTTGTGGTGTATTCAGATGAGGATGAAGATCGCCAGCAAACCACCAAAAATCGCCCATTTCTCCAGGTAATAGAGCTTGCGATTGCGCTTCTTCAGCTCTTTGCCCCGCAGGCGAATCTTGTAGATTTTGCCGAACAGACGGTTGATTCCGCCTGTCTTGTCTCCCGCCTCGTTCGGCGCACCGGCCGCCGACATCACGTTGCGGCTGAACCAGCCATTGAAGGCCGCCGCCCAGCGATATTTCATCGGCCGCTCGACATCGCAGAACAGGATGATGCGGTTCCTGTCGGTGGTGTTTTCCGCGTAATGAATGAAGGTCTCGTCGAACATCACCGCTTCGCCGTCGCGCCAGTGGTAGTTCTCGCCGTCGACGTTGATGTAGCAACCGGCATCGTTGGGCGTTTCCAGGCCCAGGTGATAGCGGTAAGAGCCGGCATACGGATCACGGTGGCGCACCAGTTTCGAGCCCGGTGGCAATTCTGCGAACATCGCCGCCTTGATCGAGCCGATGCTCTGCACCAGTTCAGTGGTGCGCGGGCAGAGCTTCATCGCAGACGGGTGACTGTCGCCGTACCACTTGAGGTAGAAACGCTTCCAGCCGGTCTTGAAGAACGAATTGAAGCCGACATCGTCATACTGGTTCGAACGCTTGATCTCACCGGCATGCAGCAGGTTCTGGCCTTCGGCGCGAATCTCTTCCCAGTGTTTCTGCAACGGACTCAGGTCAGGGAAATCCGCCGGATCGAGGTAAGGCTTGTTGGGGATTTTCGAGAACAGATAGAGGAAGCAGTTGATCGGCGCCAGAAACGTCGAGTGGTCGCTCAGTTGGCGGCCCAGTTTGTGGCGCACGCGACCGCGCAAGTGCACGTAAGCAATGGAAACAACATAGATAGCGGCAATGATGAGTTTCACGGAAATCGTCACATGTCAGAAGTGAACAAACTGCGCCCCTGCGTGCGGCCAAGGGGCTTGTGCAGCGTCTGCAATCGAGCCTGGTCGGCCTTCCCTGAGCCTTGCCAAATCACCGTATTTGGTAATGGATGGCATTTTAGCCACAGTTTGTAACCAATAGTTAACCTATAACAACCAAAATCTGTACGTCAGTACCGCTTGGCGTCGCGGCGACCTCATTGCCCTATCGTTTAAAGTGCCAGACCAGTACAATCGCCGCCAAACTTTGCGCCCTCCTTGGTTGCTGACGGGAAATGTCCCGGCTTCAGCGCACTTCGACTCGGGCCAAGCGCGGTACTCCGCACCCTGGCTACTCTGAATGCTTCGCAGGAAAAACCTTTGATCTCTACAGCTAACATCACCATGCAGTTCGGCGCCAAGCCGCTGTTCGAAAACGTTTCGGTCAAGTTCAACAACGGCAACCGTTACGGTCTGATCGGCGCCAATGGTTGCGGCAAGTCGACCTTCATGAAAATCCTCGGCGGCGACCTCGAGCCATCCGGCGGCCAGGTCATGCTCGAGCCGAACGTGCGTCTGGGTAAATTGCGCCAGGACCAGTTCGCCTACGAAGAATTTACCGTCATCGACACCGTGATCATGGGTCACGAGGAACTGTGGAAGGTCAAGGCCGAGCGCGACCGCATCTACTCGCTGCCGGAAATGAGCGAAGAAGACGGCATGGCCGTGGCGGAACTGGAAACCGAATTCGCCGAAATGGATGGCTACACCGCCGAATCCCGTGCCGGTGAACTGCTGCTGGGCCTGGGTATTCCGCTGGAACAGCACTTCGGTCCGATGACTGAAGTCGCGCCGGGCTGGAAACTGCGGGTCCTGCTGGCCCAGGCGCTGTTCTCCAATCCTGAAGTGCTGTTGCTCGACGAACCGACTAACCACCTGGACATCAACACCATTCGCTGGCTGGAAACCATTCTCACGGCGCGTAACAGCACCATGATTATCATTTCCCACGACCGTCACTTCCTCAACAGCGTCTGCACTCACATGGCCGACCTGGACTACGGTGAGCTGCGCCTGTTCCCGGGCAACTACGATGAGTACATGACCGCGGCGACCCAGTCCCGCGAGCAACTGCTGTCGGACAACGCCAAGAAGAAAGCCCAGATCGCGGAGCTTCAGACCTTCGTCAGCCGCTTCTCGGCCAACGCCTCGAAAGCCAAGCAGGCCACTTCCCGCGCCAAGCAGATCGACAAGATCCAGCTGGCCGAGGTCAAGCCATCGAGCCGTGTCAGCCCGTTCATCCGTTTCGAACAGACCAAGAAGCTGCACCGTCAGGCCGTGACCCTGGAGAAAATGTCCAAGGGCTTCGAAGGCAAGACCCTGTTCAAGAACTTCAGCTTCACCGTCGAAGCCGGGGAGCGCGTGGCGATCATCGGCCCGAACGGCATCGGCAAGACCACCCTGCTGCGCACCCTGATGGGTGAGCTGACCCCGGATGCCGGCTCGGTGAAGTGGACCGAAAGCGCAGAGCTGGGCTACTACGCCCAGGACCACGCTCACGACTTCGAAGACGACGTCACCCTGTTCGACTGGATGGGCCAGTGGACCCAGGGCGAGCAGATGATTCGCGGCACCTTGGGCCGGATGCTGTTCTCCAACGACGAGATCCTCAAGTCGGTCAAGGTGATTTCCGGTGGTGAGCAAGGCCGCATGCTGTTCGGCAAGCTGATCCTGCAAAAGCCGAACGTACTGGTGATGGACGAGCCGACCAACCACCTGGACATGGAATCGATCGAAGCGCTGAACCTGGCGCTGGAGAACTACCCGGGCACGCTGATCTTCGTCAGCCACGACCGCGAGTTCGTATCGTCCCTGGCCACCCGCATCATCGAGCTGAGCCCGAATGGGGTGACTGACTTCAGCGGCACTTACGATGATTACCTGCGTAGCCAGGGTGTAGTGTTCTAAACATCTCCCCACTGTAGGAGCGAGCTTGCTCGCGATGGTGGCGAACGATAACGCGGGAAGCTTGAATGACCGCGTTGTCCGGGCGTCCATCGCGAGCAAGCTCGCTCCTACAAGGGGGACGTGAATGCCTGTAGGTCGCAGGAAATATCGTTAGCCTGCTTTCATTTCTTCCTCCCCCGCGCCATCATGCAGCTCTCCCACCGCCGCCCGCGAACGAGTCCTCATGTCTGCGCAGCAACACCCACCGCAAAGCTCCATGGCGATCACCCTGCAGATCGTCTCCATCGTCTTCTACACCTTCATCGCCTTCCTCTGCATCGGCCTGCCGATCGCGGTATTGCCCGGCTATGTGCACGAGCAACTCGGGTTCAGCGCGGTCATCGCCGGGTTCACCATCGGTTCGCAATACCTGGCCACCCTGCTCAGCCGGCCCATGGCCGGGCGCATGTCCGACACCGTGGGCACCAAGCGCGCGATCATCTACGGCTTGTCGGGCATCGTCCTCAGTGGCGTGCTGACGTTGTTGTCGACGCTGTTGCAGAGCCTGCCGTTGCTCAGCCTGCTGATATTGATCGCGGGGCGCGTGCTGTTGGGGATCGCCCAGGGCCTGATCGGCGTTGGCACCATCAGTTGGTGCATGGGCCAGGTGGGGGCCGAGCACACGGCGCGGTCGATTTCCTGGAACGGCATCGCTTCCTATGGCGCAATTGCCATTGGTGCGCCACTTGGAGTGGTGATGGTGGCGCAGCTGGGGTTCGCCAGCCTGGGCGTTGCGCTGTCGCTGCTGGCCGCAATGGCCTTGCTGCTGATTCGCAACAAGCCCTCGGTGCCGGTGGTGCGCGGTGAACGCCTGCCGTTCTGGGCGGTGTTCGGGCGTATTGCGCCGTTCGGTGCCAGCCTGAGCCTGGCCTCAATCGGCTACGGAACCCTGACCACCTTTATCACCCTGTATTACCTCAATCGCGGCTGGACCGGCGCTGCCTACTGCCTGACGGTTTTCGGCGTGTGCTTCATTCTGGCGCGGTTGCTGTTTATCTCCAGCATCAGTCGTTTCGGCGGGTTCAGCTCGGCTATCGCCTGTATGACCATCGAGACTCTGGGTCTGGCACTGCTCTGGCTCGCGCCCTCGACAGGCTACGCCTTGATTGGCGCAGGGCTCACCGGATTTGGTCTGTCGCTGGTGTATCCGGCGCTTGGCGTGGAGGCAATCAAGCAGGTGCCCAACTCCAGCCGTGGCGCGGGTTTGAGTGCCTATGCGGTGTTTTTCGATCTGGCGCTGGCGATTGCCGGGCCGTTGATGGGGGCGGTGGCGCTGAATCTGGGGTATTCGTGGATTTTCTTCATTGCGGCGTTGTTGTCGATTGGGGCGCTTGGGTTGACGTTGCTGCTCAAACATCGGGCCAGCGTCTGAACCTCATGTTGCCCCTGTGGGAGCGAGCCTGCTCGCGATAATCGCCAACGAAAACGCGTGCGGACTGACTGAACGCGGGGCCTTGGATATCTATCGCGAGCAGGCTCGCTCCCACAGTTGATTGCGTTTCAAGCAGGCAGCTTATTGATCGGCAGTTTGCATTCCAGCCCGGGTTGATCTGCCCAAAGTACGCGAGAAGAAGCGCCCGGCCTCGGTAATCAGGTTGCGGTGAATGTCCTCGCGGTCGACGCCATCGGCATCGGTGCACAGTGCCGGCATGATGACGATCTGTTCATCGTTGCAGGGTGCCATGAAGACGAAGTGCCCTGCCCCGGCCAGCAGCTTGAAGTCCGGCGCCACCGGCAGTTTGCGCGCGAGCGCCGCGGCGTTCTTGTCCAGGGACACCAATTTGTCGCCATCGCCGCTGTACAGCAGCACCGGCACATGCACGTCAGCCAGGGTATGGCGACCGAACTTCAAGCTCAGCGGCGCCATCAGCAACAGCGCATGCACCCGCGGGTCGGCCACCGGCTGCAGGTCGTCACGGTCGACGATCAGTTCACCCTGGGTATTGCAGGCATCGCGGTCGTCTGGGCGTTCCTGACAGTAACGACGCAGGCGATCCAGGTCCGGCGTGGCGCCGGAGAGTATCAACGCCGTCTCGCCCCCGGCCGAGTAACCGATGACCCCGACCTGTTCGGCATTGACGAATGGCGCAAGCATGCGATCGCCCAGAGTCGCGGTGATGGCTTCGGAAATCTGGATCGGCCGACCGTAAAGATTGCTCAGGGTGCCCAGGCGGCTGTGGTCCTTGGAGTTGTCCCCCGGATGAATCACCGCCACCACGACGAAGCCTTTGCGCGCCAAAGACGTCGCCAAGTCATGCAGGGCCAATGGGGTTCCGGTATTGCCGTGGGACAGCATCAGCATGGGGAAGCGGCCCATGGCCACCTTGGTGTCTTCACCGGCCTCGACGTTGTAGCCCTCGAGCTTGCTGGTGTGCTCTTTTTCGCTGGAAGGATAGAACGCGATGGCGCGCATCGGCTGCAGATCGAGCGGATCGAGAAAGCTCAGCTCGTGATAGCCGACGCTCCAGTGAGGATGGGGCGCAGGGGCGGCGTGCACTGAATTCAGGCTGCTGAACAGGCAAATCAGTAAAGTCGCACAAAGACGCATCATGGGATGCCTCACCTGTTACCGGATCGAAGACGTATCCCCTCGACTGCATAACCCGGGCCACTGTTTCAGCAAATGTGTAATGGCTAGAAACAAAAAACTCTGCATCTGGCACTTGCGTGATCAGAATACAGAGTTTTTTGGAGGTTTGCCTGTGCCGTTTTACGGCTTTACGCAAGCCTTACGCGGCGGCGAACAGTTGCTCGCTGATTTTCGTGTGAGCGGCGCTCATTGCGTTGTTGCGAACTTCATCACCGTAGGCCAGGCCTTCAGCGCGGACGAACTCGATGTCGGTGATACCCAGGAAGCCGAACATCACTTTCAGGTACTCCTCGTGGGCAACACCGCTCGCCTGGCCGGCGTGAATGCCGCCGGAAGTCGAAACGATCACCAGCTTCTTGCCACCGCACAGGCCTTCAGGGCCGGCTTCGGTGTAGCGGAAGGTCTGACCGGCAACGGCGATGCGGTCGATCCAGGCTTTCAATTGAGTCGGGATGGTGAAGTTGTACATCGGTGCTGCAATCACGACGGCATCGGCAGCGATGAACTCAGCCAGGGTTTGGGCGCTCAGCTCGGCTTCGTGCTGTTGTGCGGCGTTGCGCAGTTCAGCGGTGGTGCCGGCCGCGACCAGAGTGGTCGAGGAGAAGTGGCTGATGGCATCAGCGGCCAGGTCGCGGTAAGTCACCACGGCGCTTGGTTCGGCGGCTTGCCAGGCTTTGACCACTTCACCGCTCAACTGACGGGAAGCCGAGTTGTCGCCAAGAATGCTCGAATCGATATGCAGCAGTTTCATGTGGGATCTCCAGGTGAGGATCGCCGCTGGCGATCTGATGGAAACAATCCTACAGAGCAAACCAATAACTGATTAGACTGCGACAATGCGATAGTTTGTCCCATTGATAGAACGATCTGGTGTTGACGATGCAGGATCTTAACGATCTCTACTATTTTGCGAAGGTGGTCGAAGCCGGCGGCTTCGCGGCGGCTGGGCGTTTGCTGGGGATTCCTAAATCGCGGTTATCGCGGCGCATTGCCGAACTGGAAGAGCGCCTGGGCGCGCGCTTGCTGCAACGCACCACCCGCCAGCTCAAGCTGACCGCCGTGGGCGAGCGCTACTTGCGCCACTGTCAGGCGATGCTGCTGGAAGCGGAAATGGCCGACGAAGCCGTGGCCAGCATGTCCAGCGAGCCCCGTGGCCGCCTGCGGGTCTCCTCCCCCGTCGGCCTGGCTCATGAAATGCTGCCCGGCGTGATCAGCCGGTTCCTGGAGAAATTCCCGCAAGTGCAACTGGAAGTGATGCTGGTCAACCGCCGCGTCGATCTGGTCACCGAAGGCGTCGACGTCGCCCTGCGCGTACGCGAGCCCGGCGATGAAGACCCCTTGCTGGTCACCCGCCGCCTGCGCCAGGCGCAGATGCTCATGGTGGCCAGCCCGTCGTTTCTTCACGGACAAGTCATCAACCATCCGGACGACTTGAAAAATCTCCCGGTTCTGGGCGCCCTGGAACCGGATCGGCTGGTGCACATTCGCCTGGTGGACCAGCAGCGTAAACACTACGACCTGGCCCTTGAGGCCCGATTGGGCATCGACGATTTCATCGTGCGTAAAACCTGCGCCCTTGCCGGCCAGGGGTTCACCACGCTGCCGATGATGTACTGCGAACAGGAACTGGCCGATGGCTCGCTGGTTCAATTGCTGCCCGAATGGTCCCTCCCCGGTGGCTGGCTACAAGCGGTTTACCCGCACCGACGCGGCGTGATGCCCGCCGTACGGGCCTGGCTCGACCACCTGATCGAAACCTTCAATGCCTGCGGGGACCGCCTGATATGAAACCCGAACGCATGAGCGAAGAAGACGTCGCCCAATTCTGCCTCGCCCTGCCGGGAGCACGGGAAGACTACAAATGGGGCGGCGTGCGGGTGTTCTCGATTGCCGGAAACAAAATGTTCGCCTTGCAGAACCTGCGGGGTGAATCGTTGGCCTTCAAGGTCGACAAGGACCTCTTCCTGGGGCATTGCGACCGGCCGGGCATCCATCCAGCGCCGTATCTGGCACGGGCCCAGTGGATCATCATGCAAACGCCCTATCCGCTGGGTGCCGAGGAATTGCGCGGGTTATTGCAGCGCTCGCATCAATTGGTAGTCAGCAGATTGCCCAAGCGGACGCAGGTCGGATTGCTGCTTTAGGCCTGCAGCCTGTCGCTTATCCGAGTCCATGCCAAACACGCCCATCACGCGTCAGCAACTCCTCGGCAGTCTCAGGCCCATCCTCTCCCACCGCATACCCCTGCACCGTGTCATCCTGCTGCCAGGCATCAAGAAACGGCTGCACCGCACGCCAGCCGTTTTCAATATTGTCGGCCCGTTGGAACAACGTCTGATCCCCCGTGAGACAGTCGTAGATCAGCGTCTCGTACCCAGTGGATGGCTGCATTTCGAAGAAGTCTTTGTAGGCAAAGCCCAGCTCGATGTTGTCCATCTTCAAGGTCTGCCCCGGCCGCTTGGCCAGCAGATCGAACCACATGCCTTCATTGGGCTGGATCTGAATCCGCAGATAGGTAGGCGCCAATTCATCGACTTCGGTATCACGAAACTGCGCATAAGGCGCCGGTTTGAAACAGATCACGATCTCGGTATCACGCACACTCATGCGCTTGCCGGTACGCAGATAGAACGGCACGCCGACCCAGCGCCAGTTGTCGATCATGACCTTGAGGGCCACGTAGGTTTCGGTGTTGCTGTCAGGTGACACCCGCTCCTCCTGACGATAACCCGGCAGGGATTTGCCATCGATTTCGCCGGCGGTGTACTGACCACGCACGGAGTTGGCCCTGGCCTCTTCCACCGACCAGGGACGGATCGCGCCAACCACCTTGGCCTTCTCGCCACGCACCGCATCGGCGCCAAACGCCGCCGGTGGCTCCATGGCCACCATCGCCAGCAGCTGGAACAGGTGATTGGGCACCATGTCCCGCAAGGCGCCGGTGACTTCATAAAAACTGCCACGGGTTTCCACACCGACGGTTTCCGCCGCGGTGATCTGCACGTGGTCGATGTAATGGTTGTTCCAGAACGCCTCGAACAGGCTGTTGGAGAAGCGGCTGACCAGAATGTTCTGCACCGTCTCCTTGCCCAGATAGTGGTCGATGCGATAGATCTGCTTCTCGGTCATGACCTTGAGCAGGCAGGCGTTCAGGGCTTCCGCCGTCGGCAGATCAGAGCCGAACGGCTTTTCGATCACCACCCTTCTGAAAGCCTCGGGGGTTTCCTCGAGCAGCCCGGATGCGCCGAGACGGCGCACCACTTCACTGAAAAAGCGTGGCGCGGTGGCCAGGTAGAACACCGCGTTTCCCGTGCCGCTGTCGGCGATTTTCGCCGCCAGCGCCTGATAAGTGCTGTCGTCCAGGAAGTCGCCCTGGACGTAGCTGATGTTCCTGGCGAGCTGGCCCCACAACTCCGGATCGAGTGACTGGTCACCCTTACCGACCTTGCTGGCCACCTCGTTGCGAATGAAGTCCTCGAGTTTTTTCGCGAAGCCTTCATCGCTGATGGCGTTGTGGTCAACGCCGACGATCCGCAGTCCATCCCCGAGCAACCCGTCGCGCTTGAGGTTGTACAGCGCCGGCATCAGCAGACGCTTGACCAGATCACCATGGGCGCCGAACAGAAACAGCGTGGTCGGTGGCGCGGGGTCAGCCTTGGATTTCCTGCGGATCGCATGGGTCATTTTTTCGGAGTCTCCACATGGCCGCCGAAGCCGAAGCGCTGGGCCGAAAGAATCTTGTCGCCAAAGGTGCCCTGACCGCGGGAGCGATAACGGGCAAACAGCGAGTTCGACAGCACCGGTACAGGCACCGCCTGCTCCATCGCCGCTTCGATGGTCCATTGACCTTCACCGCTGTCCGCCACGGAACCGGAGAAACCGTCGAGTTTCGGGTCGCTGGCCAGGGCATCGGCGGTCAGGTCCAGCAGCCACGAGGACACCACGCTGCCACGGCGCCAGACTTCGGCGATATCGCCAACGTTCAGGTCGAAACGCTGGTCTTCCGGCAGATTGGTGCTGGATTTGGTCTTGAGGATGTCGAAGCCCTCGGCGAAGGCCTGCATCATCCCGTACTCGATGCCGTTGTGGATCATCTTGACGAAGTGCCCGGCGCCGGCGGGACCTGCGTGGATGTAACCGCGCTCGGCACGGTCGTCATCGGACTTGCGGTCCTTGGTGCGGGGGATCTCGCCCATGCCCGGCGCCAGGGTTGCGAACAACGGGTCGAGACGGCGAACGGTGGCGTCATCGCCACCGATCATCATGCAGTAGCCGCGCTCCAGGCCCCAGACGCCGCCGGAGGTGCCGACGTCGATGTAATGCAGGCCTTTTTCCGACAGGGTCTTGGCCCGGCGGATGTCGTCCTTATAGAAGGTGTTGCCGCCGTCGATGATGGTATCGCCGGGTTCGAGCAAGGTGCTCAGGGTGTCGATGGTGTCCTGGGTCGGTGCGCCTGCCGGCAGCATGACCCACACCGCTCGTGGTTTGGCCAGGCCGGCGACCAAAGCTGGCAGGTCGGCGACGCCGGTGGCGCCTTCCTTGCTCAAGGCGTCGACAAAATCGGTATTGCGGTCGTACACAACGGTGGTATGGCCGTTGAGCATCAGGCGCCGCGCGATATTGCCGCCCATGCGGCCCAGTCCAATAATCCCGAGTTGCATGTGCTGATGCTCCCTACTACAAATAAAAGTGTGTCATTGGTTATAGCCCAACGCGGCTCTTGAGGTTAGTCCAGAGCGTTGGCGCGAAGTTTCCGGGCATTGTGCCCGATTCAGACAGATAACGTCGGCAATCGTGCCGAAGACACAGCGACAGTGAAAAATAAAAAAGTTCCCTTCACGGGCAAAAGAAACCAGAATTGGCGCCGATAGTAGATCAGGCACCGATTATCGGGCCGGACCTACAGTTGAAACACGCCATTTGCGAGGTGAGCAATGGGCACAGTACATACCGCACTGCCAGCACAAACCCTTTATGTCACTATCCGTCGCGAAGAACTGCGCCAGTTGAAAGACGAGCGCGACCAGTTGAAGCAGGAACTCGCGCAGCTGCGCCTGATGATCCAGGGCCAACAGCCCTTACCCGTGACCCAACGTGCTCCCCACGCCTGATCGTCCCCTCTGATCGAATCCTCCTGAATCGGAAGCAGCATTGCCCTGCTTCCGACACGCTTGAACCCCCACCACTCCAGATTCCTGACAAAGTTTTCACATTCAGTTGTTGATACTGCATGGCTTCGTGTCCGCCCGGTATTCGTGCGGCCCCCGTTCGCCGGCGCCTTGCGTGCTCCGGCGGTGGAAGTGAGTCTTGGCTGGAGTGTTAAATGGCATTGTTTAAACGCAGCGACACGTCTGCGAAAGGATTCGACTGGAAAGGCCTGCTCTGGCTGTTCCTGTTTTTCTGGTACTTCTCCGGTATCACGCAACTGCTGATTCAACTGACGGGCACTTCCGGTTTCGCCGGTTTCCGTCAGGCCTTCGTGATGAGCGCCATCTGGCTCGCGCCGATGTTGCTGTTCCCCAAGCAGACCCGCCTGATGGCCGCCGTCATCGGTGTGGTGCTCTGGGCCTGTTCCATGGCCAGCCTGGGTTACTTCTTCATCTATCAGCAGGAGTTTTCCCAGAGCGTCATCTTCATCATGTTCGAGTCGAACGTGTCTGAAGCCGGCGAGTACATGACGCAGTACTTTGCCTGGTGGATGGTGCCTGCGTTCCTGGCCCACACCCTGTTTGCCTGGTTCCTCTGGACCCGCCTGCGCCCGGTGTACCTGCCTCGCGGCCAGGCCCTGGTGGCAGCCTTTGCCATCGTGCTGGCGGTGGTCGGTTATCCGCTGATCAAGCAAACCCTGCGCACCGACAGTTTCGCCGCCGGCTTCGAGAAGTTCGAAACCCGCATCGAGCCCGCCGTGCCGTGGCAGATGGCCGTGGCTTATCACCGCTATCTGGACACCCTGGCCGGCATGCAGGACATGCTCGACAGCGCCAGCAAGATCCCGCCACTGCACAACCTCAAGGACGCCATGGCCAACCAGCCGGCGACCCTGGTGCTGGTGATCGGCGAATCCACCAACCGTCAGCGCATGAGCCTCTACGGTTATCCGCGGCAAACCACTCCGGAACTGGACAAGCTCAAGGATCAGCTGACGGTCTTCAACAACGTCATCACCCCGCGCCCCTATACCATCGAGGCGCTGCAACAGGTGCTGACTTTCGCCGACGAAGAAAATCCCGAGCTGTACCTGACCACGCCTTCGCTGGTCAGCATGATGAAACAGGCCGGTTACAAGACCTTCTGGATCACCAACCAGCAGACCATGACCAAGCGCAACACCATGCTCACGACCTTCTCCCAGCAGGCCGACGAGCAGGTGTACCTGAACAACAACCGCAACCAGAACGCCGCCCAGTACGATGGCGACGTGATCGAGCCGTTCAACAAGGCCCTGGCTGACGCTGCTCCGCGCAAGCTGATCGTGGTGCATCTGCTGGGCACTCACATGAGCTACCAGTACCGCTATCCGTCGAGTTTCGACAAGTTCCAGGATCGCCAGGGCGTTCCCCCCGGTGTGCGTGACGATCAGTTGCCGACCTACAACAGTTACGATAACGCCGTGCTGTACAACGACTTCGTGGTGTCGAGCCTGATCAAGGATTACGCCAAGTCCGATCCGAACGGCTTCCTGCTGTACCTGTCCGACCACGGTGAAGACGTGTTCGACTCGGTCGGCCACAGCACCCTGGGTCGCAACGAAAGCAAACCCACCGCGCCGATGTACACCATTCCGTTCATGGCCTGGGCCTCGCCGAAATGGCGCGAAAGCCATGACTGGAGCTTTGCCGGTGACGTTGAGCGGCCATACAGCAGCTCACACCTGATCCACACCTGGGCGGATCTGGCGGGGTTGAGTTTCGATGAACTGGATCACAGCAAGAGCGTGGTCAGCGACAGCTTCAAGGCGCGCCCGTTGATGATCGGCAACCCGTACGAGCGTCAGCAGCGGCCGTTGATCGACTTCAGCCTGATCAAGCCAAAACCCCACCCGGAAAAGACGGAAGTCGTTCAGAACTGACCCCATACCCTGTAGGAGCGAGCATGCTCGCGATGGTCGTCAACGATGACGCTGGAGTCCTGATACCCAGCGGTGTCATGGAGTACATCGCGAGCATGCTCGCTCCTACAGATCGTTCTGAAAATGACAATAATTCTCGTTAGAGCCTAAATCCCTCCCCCCTCCTTCGTCTTTGAACAAACGGAAATTTTTCAACGACGACAAGGAGTCGGCTGCGATGTTCGCGCCTATCACCCGTTCCATGAGCTTAACCCTTGGCCTCTGCGCAACCGCCATGAGCCCCGATCTGATGGCCGAAACCGAGCCTGAGCAAGCGCCTCTGACGCCCACACTCATGCTGGGTGCAACCAACGTCACCGCGCAGAATCTGGGCAGCACTACGGAAAACACCGAGTCCTACACCACAGGTTCCATGAGCACCGCCACCCGCCTGAACCTTTCGATCAAGGAAACACCGCAATCGGTGTCGGTCATCACACGCCAGCAAATGGACGACTTCAAGCTCGATACATTGTCCGAAGCCATGAGCCAGACCACAGGCGTAGTGGTTCAGCACAACGACTCTGACCGGGTCAGCTATTCGTCACGCGGCTATACGATCAGCAATTTCCAGATCGACGGGATGTTGAATACCTTCAGCTATATGAAGTCCGATTCCGACACCATCATCTACGATCGCATCGAAGTGGTGCGCGGCGCGACGGGGTTGACCACCGGCGCCGGAGATCCATCGGCCACCATCAACATGGTGCGCAAGCGTCCAACCTCACAGTGGGAAGCCAAAACCAGTGTCAGCGCCGGCAGCTATGACGACTATTACAGTTACCTCGATGTCGGTGGGCCCCTCGCTTTCGACGGGCGCCTGCGAGGACGCGGCGTGGTGGCTTATCGCGACAGTGATTCCTATCGGGACAAATATCAGCAGCAACGGGAAGTGGGCTACGGCGTGCTCGAAGCCGACATCACCGACGACACAGTGCTTGCCGTGGGTTACGACTATCAGAACAAACATGTGCAGGGCACGTCCTGGGGCACCTTGCCGTACTGGAATTCCGACGGCAGCAAAGCCAACCTCGGACGCTCGACCAACATGGCGACGTCATGGAGTTCCTGGCCGCTGAAAGACAAAACCGCGTTCGCCAACCTCGATCACCAACTGGGCGGCGGATGGCAACTCAAGGCGGCGTACACCCATCGCGAAAGTGACACCGACGGCAAGATCTATTACGCCGGTGGCGGTTTCCCGAATGCCGATCGCAGCGGCATGATCGCCAACGTCAGTCATATGATCGGCACGCAGAAAATGAAGGCTTACGACTTCAATGTGTCCGGCCCCTATTCCCTGCTGGGTCGCGAGCATGAGTTGATGGTGGGCTACGGTGAAGCGCAGCGGCGAGAGGATTCGCCGTACACGGTGGACGGTCCGAGGGCGGCGGACTATGAAAACGTCACGGACTGGAAATACATGGGCGACATCGGCAAGTTCCCCGACACTGTCACCAGCCTCACCGGCGCGAAAGACAGCACTCGCCAGAAGGCCGGATACCTGGCCACCCGCCTGACCCTGACTGACGATCTGCATGCCGTACTCGGCAGTCGCTACGGCAGCTGGAAGGCTTCCAGCACCAGCAACAGCTATGACGACAATCTGCAATTGAGCGCTGTCGATCACAGCAGCCAGCAACACAACGACATGTGGACGCCCTATGCCGGCCTGCTCTACGACCTCACCCCGCAGTACACCGTCTACGTCAGCTACACCGATATCTTCAAGCCACAGACTCAACGCGACAGCAGTCGCAAGTACCTTGAACCGGTGGTCGGCAGCAATTACGAGCTGGGGCTAAAAGGCAGTCTGTTGGAAGAGCGCCTGAACCTGGCCACCGCGCTGTTCTGGAGCCGGCAGGACAACGTCGCGGAGCTGGACGACTCGGTGCCGCCGGATCCGGTTACCGGCGAAGAGTTCTTCAAGTCCAGTGGCAAGGGCAACAAGGTGCAAGGCTTCGAAGCCGAGTTGTCGGGCGAGGTGATGACAGACTGGAACATGACGGCCGGCTACACCTACACCCACTCGGTCGATGGCGAGGACAAACGTATCAACACGGTCCAACCATTGAACCTGCTGCGGTTTTCCACGGCCTACAAGCTGCCGGGGCAATGGCATGCACTGACCGTGGGTGCCGCGGTGAACTGGCAGAGCGAAATCTATCGCGGCGCCAACCGTCCCATCGGTCGTCGCGCCGATGGCAACATCATCACCGAGCGCACGGACATCCGCCAGGACGCCTACACCGTGGTCAACCTGATGTCGCGCTACGCGTTCGACCAGCACCTCTCGGCGTCGCTGAACATCAATAACCTGTTCGACAAGAAGTACTACGACAATGTCGGTTTCTACAACGGTGTGTATTGGGGCGATCCACGGACCGTGACCCTGAGTCTGGACTGGAGACTCTAAGCTCGATCAGTGTGAGTGCAGGTCATTCCCATTTAACGGAATCGGCGGATAATGAGCCGTCGATGTTGATTCATTGGTTCATGGACGAATGGCATCCAACACTGTCAAGTGGGAGGCACACCATGAAACGCACCACGCTGATCCTTGCCGTTCTCTCTCTGTTCGGTTCGGCAAGCGCCTTTGCCGAAGGCGGCGCCGAGCGCATGCGCTACTACTACGAAACCCTGCATTACAACCAGCAACTGGCCCTGGGCAACGTTTCCCAGAGCCAGGCGAAGGAATTACGGGTTCCGGACGATCAGACCGCGCAGATGACCGAGTCCTACAGACCGAAGTGATTGCTACACCTCTGACTGTTTGCTCTTCAGTCAGGGAGAACAGTTGGGCGTCCTGATGGACGCCCCTTTTTTTCGCCTGAATCAGAGGGGTTTGATCCAGAACATCATGCGCCCGTGAGCCGGATCGAATTCGCCGGGGGCGAAACCGAACTTGCTGTAGGACGCCTGCGCCACCGCATTGCCCTCCAGCACTTCCAGGGTGATCTTGCAGCAGCCACGCTGCCGGGCGATCTCCTCGACCTTCTGCAGCATCCGCTGGCTCAACCCCAATCCGCGAAACTCAGGCACCACCGCCACGTCGTGCACATTGACCAATGGCCGACAGGCAAAGGTGGAGAAGCCTTCAAAACAGTTGACCAGCCCCGCCGGCTCGCCGCCGACAAAGGCCAGTACGCTGAAGGCATGGGGACGCTTGGCCAGTTCGGCCGGCAAGTGTTCCAGTACATCGGCAGGCAATGCGTGTCCACCGCCCATGGGGTCAGTGGCATAGCTATTGAGCACCAGGGCAAGCGCCTCGGCATGTACCGGGTTGGTGTAACTGGCTTGCAGTACAAGTATTTCAGCGGAATCCATTTCCATCCTCGTTCAAAAAGTAGTCCCGGGATGCAGGACGATATCCTGAGCGAGGGAAAAGCGAAACCGCGTGTATCTGTCGGCATTCGTGCCGGATAAACCGGCCTCTTCGCGGGCAAGCCCGCTCCCACATTTGATATGGGTGAACCATGAATTCGAGACTTGCCCCAATCCCTGTGGGAGCGTGGCTTGCCCGCGAAGGCGTCCGTTCAGCCAGCATCAATGTTGAATGTACCGGCCTCTTCGCGAGCAAGCCCGCTCCCACAGGTTTGAGGTGGTCACAAATATCTGCGGGCGACCCCGAATCACTGTGGGAGCTGTCGAGTGCAACGAGGCTGCGATCTTTCAATGCCCCCAGATCAGCGCTTCAGTCCAACCCAGCTCCGCAAAATCCTCAGCCCGCAATCCGGACTCACCCTGACAGAAAAACTCATCCAGCTGCGGCGGTTTCACCGACGTGCCGCTGAGCATTGCATGCACCTGCCCCCGATGATGGATCTGATGCTCGAACAGGTGTGAGAGCAGACGCAGGCGGCTGTCGTACTGCGGTGTCTCCCGGGCGATGGTCACAACCTTGACCAGATCGGCATCGCGCATCTGTTCGCAATAGGCGATCAGTCGTCGGTCGACCTGGGCCTGTTCGTTCCTGAGCGCCAGGGCTTCGATGAACGGCTCGTCATCCTTGAAAAACACAAAACAATCGGTATGCGGTTCATCGCCGCGCAATTCGCGCTCCAGCGCATCCACGTAGAACCAATCGCAGGTCAGGATGTGGTTGAGAGTCGCGCGTATCGAGGGAAAGAAACTCACGCGAGGTGCCGCGAGCTCCTCGGCATTCAGCTGAATCCAGGCCTTGGCCAGTCGATGGTTGGCCCAGGCGTTCTGATACGCCATGGTCAGCAAATGGTGGGACAGCGGTTGACTCATGCTGATGCCTCCTGAACGGCTGAACCTCACGCCTGGGCAAAACGCTCCAGCTGCATCTCCTGCAAGCGACTGAGGGTGCGGCGGAACGGGAACTCCAGATAGCCTTCGGTGTACAGCGACTCCATCGGCACGCGGGCCTCGAGGTACAGCGGGACCTTGCGGTCGTAGCACTCGTCCACCAGGGCGATGAAGCGCCGCACACCGTCGTCATGCACCGACAGTTGCGGCAATTCGCGATCCCCGGCCTCGATGCGTTCTGCGCCATCTTCGGTGCCACGGGCGATGCGCCCTTCGCGCTTTTGTGCACTCAGGTTGGGCACGTCACTCAGCAGAATCGCCCCGTAGGTATCGCACAACGACATGAAATCCATTGCGGCAAACGGCTGCTCACACAGATCGGTGTATCGACACCAGAGCACGGATTGACTGGCCTGCACCACTTCCAGCGGGCGATAGCCGACCTGAACCGGCTCGCGGGAAACCGTTTGCCCTACCGTCAGCAGCCTGAACACGTCTTCCAGAGCGCTCGCCTGCCCCGGCTCGGCCACCCAATAACGCTGCAGGCCCTGCCCCGGATGCAGGCGATGATCCTCGCCGCCATCCACCGCAACCACCTGCATGTGCTGCTTGATCGCAGCGATAGCCGGCAGGAAGCGATCACGATTGAAACCGTCGGCGTACAACTGATCCGGAGGCAGGTTGGAGGTGCAGACCATGACCACGCCTTCCTCGAACATCACCTGGAACAGCCGGCCGAGAATGATTGCGTCGCCGATGTCGTTGACGAACAGTTCGTCGAAGCACAGCACACGCACTTCCGCGCTCAACTCACGGGCCAGGGCCTTGAGCGGGTCGGCGGTGCCAGTGAGCTGGAACGAGCGCTGATGCACCCAGCCCATGAAGTGGTGAAAGTGCTGACGCCGGGCAGGGACGCGCAGGGTTTGATAGAACTGGTCCATCAGCCAGGTCTTGCCACGCCCCACCGGCCCCCAGAGATACACGCCGGTGATCGGCTTTCGGCCTTCATGCAGCGCTTCATGGCATTTTTGCAGTGCCCAGACAGCATGTTCCTGGGCTTCGTCCTGGACGAAGCCCTTCTGTTCGATGGCGTGCTGCCAGGCACTCAGGGGGGAGTCGACATTCATGGGCGGCAGTATAGCCCTGAAGAATCCGCCGAATGACATCCGAGGGCCTTGACCTTATAAATGATTAGCATCATATTTTTACATGTCGATAAACATTTATAAGCCATTCCCTCAGGAGTCATCCCATGCACTACAAAGTTTTCGGCCGCAAAACCGGCCTGCGGGTTTCCGAACTGGCCCTGGGCGCCGGCAATTTCGGCACCGGCTGGGGCCATGGCGCCGAGCGTGACGAAGCCAGGCGCATCTTCGATGGCTATCTGGAAGCCGGCGGCAATTTCATCGACACCGCCAACGGCTATCAGGGCGGCCAGTCCGAAGCGATGCTCAGCGAATTCATCGCCGCCGAACGGGATCGCCTGGTCATCGCAACCAAATACACCTTGGGCACAACGCCGGCCGCAGGCATTGCCCACACCGGCAACAACCGCAAGAACATGGTGCGCGCCGTCGAAGAAAGCCTGAAGCGCCTGAACACCGATCACATCGATCTGTTCTATGCGCACATGAGCGATGGCGTGACGCCGATGGAGGAAATCCTCCGTGGTTTCGACGATCTGGTCCGGGCCGGCAAGATCCATTACGCAGGGCTGTCGAACTTCCCGGCGTGGCGCATTGCCCGCGCCGACTTGCTGGCTGAAGTGCGCGGCTTTGCGCCGATCGCGGCGATTCAAGTCGAGTACAGCCTGGCCGAACGTACAGCCGAGCGTGAGCAATTGCCGATGGCCGAAGCCCTGGGCCTGGCCGCAACCCTGTGGTCACCGCTGGGTGGCGGCTTCCTCACCGGCAAGTATCGCAACGCCGAGGGCGACAACCGCGCCAGCAAACTGGGGATGCTGGTCCATACCGAAAAAAGCGCTCGGGAGACTGCCCTGCTCGACACCCTGCTTTTGATTGCCGCGGAACAGGCCGCCAGCCCGACCCACGTGGCCATCGCCTGGCTGCGCGAACAGGCCAAGCGCTCGCCGACCGCGCTGATCCCGATTCTCGGTTCGCGCACGCGTGAACAGCTGGATGCGACGTTGGGGGCGTTGGATGTACAACTGAGTGTCGATCAACTGGCGCGCCTGGACAGCGTCAGCCAGGTGGCCAAGGGCGTGCCCCATGAAACCCTCGCCGGGTCGGCGGTGCGGTTCAGTGGTGGTGTCACCCTGGATCTGCCGGTCATCCCCGTAGCCTGAAAATGCTTCGCG
>NZ_JAIQWX010000061.1 GCF_020164475.1 Pseudomonas sp. REP124
CCTTCGCCCGCCTTTCGCATCTGCGCGGCCTCTACTACGGTGGTTACATCACTTTCCAACCCCCAGGGGCACAGAGCATGTTCAGAATCCTCGTTTTGCTGTTCTCCGGCCTGATTCTGTGCGCCGGACAGGCTGCGGCGGACAGCCTCAAGATCAGCGTGATCGGCGCCGGCAAGGTCGGCGGTACGCTCGGCACGCTTTGGGTCAAGGCCGGGCACTCGGTGATGTTCTCCTCACGCCATCCCGAGGAGTTGAGTGAACTGGTCAAGACCGCCGGCCCCAACGCCCAGGCAGGCTCAGTCGACGATGCCGCGAAATGGGGCGACGTGATCGTTTTGAGCGTTCCCTACGGCGCCATGCCGGTGGTGGCCGAACAGCTCAAGGGCCATCTGAACGGCAAGGTGGTGTTCAGTACCAGCAACCCATTCAGCGGGCGTGACGGCGATACCGGGCGCAAGGCGCTGGAAACCGGCGTTTCAGTGGCCGACCAGCAATACCTGCCCGGTGCCCATCTGGTGCGAGGGTTCAATGCCATCGGCTACATGGCGATGAAAGATCAGTCCGGAGACGGCAAGGCGATTCCGGTTTTCGCCGACGATGCCAAGGCCAGGGAAATGGGAGAACGGCTGGTACGCGACGCCGGCTTCGTTCCGGTGCCCTTCCCCCTGGCCCGAGCCGCTGAAGGCTTGCCGGGAGGCCCGCTCGCCGGCGTCTGGACCGAGGCGGATCTCAAGCAGAAACAGAACAGCAAGTGAGTATCAACGGACCGCAAAACTGGAGCTTGCAGCATGACCGAAGAGACAAAAGTAAAAGGACCTGCATCGTACTTTCCTTCGATTGAAAAGAAGTACGGGCAGCCGGTCTCTCACTGGCTGGACTTTCTCAAGACCCTGGATGGCAAGAAGCACATGGAAATGGTGGCCGTGCTCAAAAACGATCACGGCATGGGCCATGGGCATGCCAATGCCTTGGTTGCGTACCATCTGGCCTCTGCCAAGGGCGGCTAACGTTCGGGAACTCAGCGCATTCACAACTAACGGTTGAAGCTGTAACAAATGCACGGGGGGTACAGGTCATGGATGGCGCGGACTACATTAGCGCCATTCATCCCTTTCCCTTCGGGAGCATCCCATGAAAAAAATCGGCTTTCTGAATTTCGGGCACTGGACCCCGTCCCCGCATTCGCAGACCCGTTCAGCCTCCGACGTGCTGCTGCAATCGATCGATCTGGCCGTGGCGGCAGAGGAGCTGGGCGCGGACGGCGCGTATTTCCGCGTCCATCATTTCGCCCGGCAACTGGCGTCACCCTTCCCTCTGCTGGCGGCCGTCGGCGCCAAAACCAGCCGGATCGAAATCGGCACCGGCGTCATCGACATGCGCTACGAGAATCCTTACTACATGGTCGAAGATGCCAGCGCCGCAGACCTGATTGCCGGCGGGCGCCTGCAACTGGGCATCAGCCGCGGTTCGGGCGAGCAGGTCATGGATGGCTGGCGGCATTTCGGCTACGAGCCCCGCGAAGGCGAGACCCATGCCGACCTGGCGCGGCGCCACACCGAAGTGTTTTATGAACTGCTGCGTGGCAAGGGCTTCGCCGAACCTAACCCCCGGCCCATGTTTGCCAATCCACCGGGATTGCTGCGGCTCGAGCCCCATTCCGAAGGCCTTCGCGACAGGATCTGGTGGGGTTCGGGCTCCGAGGCGACCGCGGTGTGGGCAGCGCAGATGGGCATGAACCTGCAGACATCCACCCTGAAAAACGACGAGAACGGTCAGCCCCTGCACATCCAGCAGGCCGAGCAGATCCGGGTGTACCACGAGGCCTGGAAACAGGCCGGACACACCCGCCAGCCGCGCACGTCGGTCAGCCGCAGCATCTTTGCAATCACCAACGACATGGATCGCATGTACTTTGGCCGCAATGACCAGACCGAGGACACTATCGGTTTTCTCGAAGACGACACGCAAAGAATCTTCGGCCGCAATTACGCCGCCGAACCGGATGTATTGATCGAAGAGCTTGCCAAGGACGAGGCCATCGCAGCGGCGGACACCCTGCTGCTGACCATCCCCAATCAACTGGGCGTGGACTATTGCGCGCACGTCATCGAAAACATCCTCAAGCACGTCGCCCCTGCCCTCGGCTGGCGTTGAAGTGTTCCCCCGACTGCGCAGGAGACTGAACATGAGCGCACTGAATGAAGTCGGCTTTCTTGGCTTCGATGTCTTTGGCACCGTGGTCGACTGGCGAACCAGCGTCGCCCGGGAATCCGCGCCGTATTTGCAGCAACTCGGCGTGCAGATCGACCCGCTGGCCTTCGCCGATGAATGGCGGTCGCTGTACCAGCCGTCGATGCAGCGCGTACGCTCGGGTGAGCGGGCCTTTGTCACGCTTGACATTTTGAACCGGGAGAATCTCGAAGCGTTGATGGCCAGGCATGGCGTCGAAGCCGGACGACTCGACCCGGCCGATATCGCCGCCTGGAGCACGGCCTGGCAGAAGCTCGACCCATGGCCTGACTCCGTCGAAGGCCTCACGCGCCTGAAACGACGTTTCGCCATCGGCCCGATCTCTAACGGCCACATCGCCGGCATGATGAACCTCGCCCGCTACGGCGGCCTGCCCTGGGACGTCATCACCGGCGCCGAACTCGCCCGCGCCTACAAACCTCAGCCGGAGGTTTATTTCCGGTCGGCAGAAGCCGTGGGTCTGCCACCTAATCGCGTGGCCATGGTGGCGGCGCACAACAGCGATCTTGTCGCGGCACGGGCTTGCGGGTTTCGCACGGTGTTCGTCAGACGACCCGTGGAGCATGGGGCTGGACAGACAATCGATTTGCAGCCGGAACAGGATTGGGATGTAGTCGCGGAGTCTTTAACCGAGCTTGCCGCATTACTCAACTGCTGAAGCATTACCTGTAGGAGCGAGCAGGCTCGCGATGGTCGCCAACGATGACGCGGGGAGCCTGATACCCCGCGGCGTTCTCGGGTGCATCGCGAGCATGCTCGCTCCTACAGAGGGGGATGCACGCCCTGCATTTTCATAATACGAAAATTGCACTTCTGCCCCCGCTCCACCGCCGCGTAGGGTTTCAGGACCGATCGATCCTTTTTCAACGGTCGGACCTGACACTGTCGAGAAACCGAAATGACCTGCGCTGAAAAACCTCCTGCCCCATTGTCTGCCCATTTCCTGCTGTCCGCGATTATCGCCACCACCTCGTTACTCGGCGCCGGCCTGGCGTTTGCCGTCGATGAGAAACCTGTCCAGGACGACTATTTCCACACCGGTGCCGGCCATCATTATTTGCTGCGGGCGGATACGGATATCGTCACCCACCACCTTCGTGACAACGTCAGTGTGCTGGAGGGTTCCGGTGGGAATATCGTGGTGTTGTCGGGCAAGGACGGGAAGTTTCTGGTGGATGCCGGTATCAGCAAGAACCGGGAGAAGGTCAAGGCGGCGCTCATGGCGATCAGCCCGGCGCCGGTGAAGTATGTGGTCGACACTCACTGGCACTGGGATCACACCGACGGCAATGCCTGGTTGAACGCGGATGGCGCGACCATCGTGGCGCAGGTCAATACGCTCAAGCATCTGTCGCAAACGACCCACGTCGATGACTGGAACTGGACCTTCCAGCCGGTTGCGAAAGACGCTCAACCGACAGTGCTGGTGGATCGGGAGAAGAGTTTCAACTTCGATTCCAGCCGAATCAAGGTCGAGAATTTCGGCCCTGGCCACTCCGATGGCGACCTGTCGATCTACGTTGAAAAAGCCGATGTTCTGGCGATGGGCGATACGTTCTGGAATGCCGGTTATCCGTTTATCGACAACCAGGATGGCGGCAGTATCGATGCGGCGATCCATTGGGCCAACGAGGCGATTGCGCGCACCACGGATCACACGCTGGTGATTCCGGGGCATGGTCCGGTGGGGACGCGGGCGCAGGTTGTCGAGTTTCGCGACATGCTGGTGGGCGTGCGCGATAACGTGGCGCGGCTCAAGCAGCAGGGTAAGTCGCTGGAGGAAGTTGTCGCGGCGAAGCCTTCGGCGGCGTTTGACGGGAAATGGGGGCATTTCGTGATCAAGCCCGATTTCTTTGTGAAGCTGGTGTATGCCGGTTTGAAGTGATTTGAGGGATCCCAGCCAAACACGCCCTTTGTAGCAGCTGGCGCAGCCTGCGTCCGGCTGCGAAGCAGTCGTAAATCCATGCACCGCGGTGTTTCAGATAGATCCGGTGCACAGGTTTTGCGACTGCTGCGCAGCCGGACGCAGGCTGCGCCAGCTGCTACAGGGTCCGTGTCATGATCAATTCATCGCTGTAACCTGTTTGCCCCCGGCATCCCACCCGCCGCCCAGCGCCTTGTAGATCGCGACGATCCCCCGATACTGATCGATCTCGCCCTGGGCCTGGGCATCTTCGGCGTTCAGGCGTTCGCGCTCGGCGTCGAGCAGCACCAGATAATCCACCGAACCTTCCTTGTACTGGATGCCCGCCAGGTCCGCCGCCTTGCGGCTCGACTCGCTTTGCCTGATCAGCGACAACAGCCGCTGCTGACGTTTGCCGTAATCGCTGAAGGCGTTTTCCGATTCTTCCAGCGCCAGCAACACCTGCTGCTCATAGGTGGCCAAAGCGCCTTCGGCATCGGCGTTGGCTCCACGGATGCGCGCTCGCACGCTGCCCAGATCGAACGCTGCCCAAGTGATGCTTGGGCCGAGGCTCCAGGCTCGGGCGGCACTGGAGCCGATCTGCGAACCGCGCCCGGCGGTAAAGCCGAGGAAGCCGCTCAGGCTGACCCGTGGGAACAGGTCGGCGGTGGCCACGCCGACATCGGCGGTTGCCGACGCCAGTCGACGCTCCGCCGCCATCACATCCGGACGACGGCGCAGCAGCTCGGCGGGATCACCGATCGGCAGTGCCTTGGCGATCGCCGGAATATCTTTGGGGCTCAGCAAGACACTCATCTGCTCGGGACGCTCACCGAGCAAAGTAGCGATGCGGTTCTTCTGCCGCAACTGCTCCGCCTGCAACTGCGGCACGCTGGCTTCGACGGCCGCCAGTCGCGCGTCGGCGCGCACCACATCCAGCTCGTTGCCGACACCGGCATCGCGCAGGCTGACCGTGACACTGCGCGAGTCGTTCTGGTTTTTCAGGTTGGCCAGGGCGATTTTCTCGCGTAGTTGCGCACCGCGCAGTTGTCCGTAGGCATCCACCAGCTCGGCGATCATCGTCACCCGCAGCTGATACAGATCCGCCGCCGCGGCATCTTCCAGCGCATCGCTCGATTCAAGCTGACGCTGGATGCGCCCGAACAGGTCGATCTCCCAGGCCATGTCCAGACCCAAGTCGTAGCGTTCGGTGTTCACCCGGCTCTCGGTCTGCCCCGGCACCTGCGAGCGGCCCTGCACGCTGCTCACGCGACTGGTGACCACCGGCAGATTGTCGTTGCTGATGTCGTCGCGAATCGCCCGGGCCGCTTTCCAGCGGGCGAAGGCCACGCGCAGGTCGCGGTTGCCTTGCAGGGATTGGCTCACCAATTGGTTGAGCGTCGGATCGTCGAATTGCTGCCACCACACCGATTCGAATCGCGACTGATCGTAGTTGGCCGCTTTCGCATAAGTGCTCGAGGCCGGTGGCGTGTCGGGGGTCTTGTAATCCGGACCGACCGTGCAAGCCGCCAGGGCGCTCACCAGAAGGCTGGGCAAAAACAACTTCAGAGCTTTCATGGTTGTACCTCCAGTTTCAGCGCGCGGGCCTTTTTACGTTCGATAAAGCGGCGAATGAGGACAAAGAACACCGGTGTCAGCAGCAGGCCGAAGAAGGTCACGCCGAGCATTCCGGAGAACACCGCAACGCCCATGGCCCGGCGCATTTCGGAGCCTGCGCCGCTGGAAGTTACCAGCGGGACCACTCCCATGATGAAGGCGAACGAGGTCATCAGGATCGGCCGCAGACGCATGCGGCAGGCCTCCAGCACGGCATCAAGCGGCGACAGGCCCTGGTCCTGTCGATCCTTGGCGAACTCGACGATCAGGATCGCGTTCTTGCACGCCAGGCCCACCAGTACGATCAGGCCGATCTGGGTAAAGATGTTGTTGTCGCCCTTGGAAATGATCACCCCGGCAATCGCCGACAGCAGCGTCATCGGCACGATCAGGATCACCGCCAGCGGCAGGCTCCAGCTTTCGTACAAAGCGGCCAGCACCAGGAACGCCAGCAGCACGCAGAGCGGGAACACCAGCAGCGCGGTGTTGCCGGAGAGGATCTGCTGGTAGGTCAGGTCGGTCCATTCGTAGGTCATGCCGTTGGGCAATTCCTCCTTGAGCAGTTTCTCGATGGCGGCCTGGGCCTGGCCGGAACTGTAGCCAGGGGCGGCGGCGCCATTGATTTCCGCAGTGAGGAAACCATTGTAATGCGAGACCCGGTCCGGCCCCGAGGTCGGGCTGACCTTGACGAAGGTGGCCAGCGGAATCATCTCGCCGCGATCGTTGCGCACCTTCAACTGGCCGATCTGCTCCGGTTCCTGGCGAAATTGTTGTTCGGCCTGCACGTTGACCTGATAGGTGCGGCCAAAACGGTTGAAGTCGTTGGCGTACAGCGAACCGAGGTAGACCTGCAGGGTGTCGAAAATATCGTTGATCTTCACCCCGTGATTCTTGGCCTTCTCCCGGTCGATGGCCGCTTCGACTTGCGGCACGTTGACCGTGTAGCTGGTGAACACCCTGGCCAGTTCCGGCACGTTGCGGCTCTTGGCAATGATGTTCATGGTCTCCTTGTACAGCTCGTCGTAGCCCAGATTGCCGCGGTCCTCGATCTGCAGACGGAAGCCGCCGATGGTGCCCAGGCCCTGGACCGGCGGTGGCGGGAATACGGCGGTGTAGGCGTCCTGGATCTCGCCGAACTTGGCGTTGAGCGAGGCTGAAATCGCCCCGGCGGACAGGCTCGGGTCCTTGCGCTCATCGAACGGGCGCAGGCCGATGAAGGCGATACCGGAGTTCGGGCTGTTGGTGAAGCCGTTGATCGACAGTCCCGGAAACGCCACGGCGCTGTCGAAGCCCGGCTCGTTCATGGCGATGGTGCTCATGCGCCGGATCACCGACTCGGTGCGATCCAGGCTCGCGGCATCCGGCAGCTGCGCGAAGGTCACCAGGTACTTCTTGTCCTGGGTCGGCACGAAACCGGTCGGCGTGGTGCTGAAGCCCATGTAGGTCAAGGCGATCAGCCCGGCGTAAAGCAGCAGGGCAATCCCGCTGCCGCGGATGATCTTGCCTACGCCGACCACGTAGCCGCGACTGGCCTTCTCAAAAACTCGGTTGAACGGCTTGAACAGCCAACCGCCGAGCATCCGGTCCAGCACCTTGGAGAAGCGGTCTTTCGGCGCGTCATGGGCCTTGAGCAATACCGCCGCCAGCGCTGGCGACAGGGTCAGGGAGTTGAACGCCGAGATCACCGTCGAGATGGCGATGGTCAAAGCGAACTGCTTGTAGAACTGCCCGGTGAGCCCGGAAATGAACGCCGCCGGTACGAACACGGCGCAGAGCACCAACGCGGTCGCGATGATCGGCCCGGTCACTTCGCCCATGGCTTTGCGGGTCGCTTCGGCCGGTTCCAGCCCGGACTCGATGTTTCGCTCGACGTTCTCCACCACCACGATGGCGTCGTCGACCACGATGCCGATGGCCAGCACCAGGCCGAACAGCGACAGCGCGTTGAGCGAAAACCCGAGAAGATGCATCACCGCGAAGGTACCGATCAGCGACACCGGCACCGCCACCAGCGGGATGATCGAGGCACGCCAGGTTTGCAGGAACAGGATCACCACCAGCACCACGAGGATCAGCGCCTCGAACAGCGTGTGCACCACCGCTTCAATGGAGCTGCGCACGAAGATGGTCGGGTCGTAGACGATTTCGTAGTCCATGCCTTCGGGGAAGCTTTTCTTCAGCTCCGCCATCTTCGCCCGCACCTGATCGGACACGTCGATGGCATTGGCACCCGGACGCTGGAAGATCGGCATCGCCACCGCTTCCTGGTTGTTGAGCATGGCGCGCAAGGCGTATTGGTTGGAGCCCAGTTCGATCCGCGCGATGTCCTTCAGACGAGTAATTTCGCCGTTCGGGCCACTGCGGATGATCACGTTTTCAAATTCTTCCTCGGTGACCAGCCGGCCCTGGGAGTTGATCGACATCTGGAAGCTGGTGGCATTCGGCGCTGGCGGCGAGCCAAGCTGGCCTGCGGCGACCTGGCGGTTCTGCTCGCGCACCGCGTTGACCACATCGGTGGCGGTCAGGTTGCGCGAGGCGGTCTTGTCCGGGTCGAGCCAGATGCGCAGCGAGTAGTCGCCGATACCGAACATCTTCACGGTACCGATGCCTTCCAGGCGCGCCAGCTCATCCTTCACATTGAGGATCGCGTAGTTGGACAGGTAGAGCATGTCGTAGCGCTTGTCCGGCGAGATCAGGTGTACCAGCAGGGTCAGTTCCGGCGAGGCCTTGTCGACGGTGATGCCGATGCGCGTCACCTCCTCCGGCAGCTTCGGTTCGGTACGAGTCACGCGGTTCTGCACCTGGACCTGGGCGTTATCCAGATCGGTGCCCAGGGCGAAGGT
This sequence comes from Pseudomonas sp. REP124, assembly GCF_020164475.1. Lineage (GTDB taxonomy): Bacteria > Pseudomonadota > Gammaproteobacteria > Pseudomonadales > Pseudomonadaceae > Aquipseudomonas. The sequence goes on from NZ_JAIQWX010000061.1 coordinate 8,614, forward strand.
TACGGTGAGGGTCAGGCGGCCATCGGCGGTCGACTGCGAGGACATGTAGAGCATGTTCTCGACACCGGTAATCGCCTGTTCCAAAGGCGCGGCCACGGTTTCGCCGATGACCTTGGGGTTGGCCCCCGGATAGCTGGCTTGAACCACCACGGTCGGTGGCACGACTTCCGGGTATTCGCTGATCGGCAGCTGGAACAGCGAGATGGCGCCGGCGATCAGGATCAGCAGCGACAGCACCGCGGCAAAGATCGGCCGGGTGATAAAGAACTGAGAGAATTTCATGTCGGTGGGCCCTTATCCGCGAGGTGTCAGAGCCGCATCCGTCTTCACCAGGGCGGGTGATTTGACGGCTGCGGACGATGGGCTTGCAGGTTGATTGCTCGCTTCGACGGCCTGGCGCTGACGGGTCAGGGCCGCGACGGTTTCCGCGTCGGCCATCGGTGCGTCCTGCGGCGCGACCACAGCACCCGGGCGGACCCGCTGCAGGCCGTTGATGACGATGCGGTCTTCTTTCTGCAGGCCGCTGCGCACGATGCGCAGGCCTTCAAGCTTCGGTCCCAGTTCGACGTTGCGGTACAGGGTCTTGTTGTCCTGATCGACCACCAGCACGAACTTCTTGCCCAGGTCGGTGCCCACCGCTTCGTCCTTGATCAACAGACCCGCGTAGGCGGCGCTGCCCACTAGTTTCAGGCGCGCATAGAGGCCCGGGGTGTATTGGCCGTCGGCGTTATCAAACACCGCGCGACCGCGGATGGTGCCAGTCTTGGGGTTGACCTGATTGTCGACGAAGTTCATCTGCCCCAGGTGCGTGTTGCCCTCCTCGTTCGACAGGCCCATGTACACGGGGGTGGTCTGGCTGCGCTGGCCCTGGCGGGCGAGTTGGCCGTACTTGAGGAACAGGCGCTCGTCGGCGTCGAAATAGGCGTAGACCTTGTCGGTGGAGACCACACTGGTCAGCGCCGTGGTGTCGGCGGTGACGATGTTGCCGGCGGTGATTTCCGCGCGGCTGACGCGACCGCTGATGGGCGCGGTGACGCGGGTGAAGCTCAGGTTCAGGCGCGCCAGATCGAGCTGGGCCTGGATCGCATCGACGCCGGCCTTGGCCTCTTGGGCGGTGGTGTTGCGGGTGTCGGCCAGCTCCGCGGAAATCGCGTTACTGCCCAACAGGCGCTGCCCGCGCTGGGCTTCGTTGGCGGTGCGCACCAGGGTGGCCCGGGCTTGTTGCAGCTGGGCTTCGAAGCGATGCACCTCGTGTTCGAACGGCCGTGGATCGATCTGAAACAGCAGATCGCCCTTCTTCACCAGCGCGCCATCGGTGAAGGCCACCCGCTCAATCTGCCCCGATACCCGTGGGTGGATCTCGACGGTTTCCGGCGCCTCCAGGCGAGCGGTGACTTCATCCCACTCGGTGATGGGCTGCTCGATCACCTTGGCGACCGTGACACGGGGTGCTCCGGGTGCGTTGGCGGCCACCGGTGCGCGATCGCAGGCGCTGAGCAGAGTGAGCGCCAATGCGGCAAACGGGTAACGAAGAGCTTTGAGTGATTGATCCATGGGGGTGTCCGCCAGACGTTGTGAAGGTTCACCGGCATTTTTATTGATGATGAACGTCATTTATAAGGTCAAAAAAAACCAAAGGGTTTCACTCAGTCTCGCCCAGAGGCTTTGGCCCCTGCGTTCGACATGTGCGCTGACAATATATTACGAACATAATCAATACAAGTCTGAAGCCGACGACATGCACCCCATTTGCACACCACGTTCACCTGTAGGAGCGAGCTTGCTCGCGATGAACGTCCAGACACCGCGGGCATTCAGACAGCCAGCGCTATCGTTGACGACCATCGCGAGCAAGCTCGCTCCTACAGGGGGGATCGGGTTATTTGTCGGATTTGATGGCGGTCCAGACTCGGGTGCGCACCCGCTCCAGCTTCTGCGGCAATGGCTGCACCACGTACAGCGTTGCCAGGGCCTGTGGCGTGGGGGTCAGGTTGGGGTTGCCGGTGATTTCCTTGTTGATCAGCGGCAACGAATCCTTGTTCACGTTCGGGTAGCCAAGGAAATCGCTGATAGGGGCGATGACTTTCGGGTCGAGCAAGGTGTTGAGGAATTCGTGGGCTTCCTCGACATTCTTCGCGCTTTTCGGGATGGCGAAGGTGTCGAACCAGATCGGCGCACCCTCCTTCGGCAGACGCCAGTCGACCACCACGCCGTTGCCCGCTTCCTTGGCGCGGTTGCCGAACTGATAGAAGCTGCCGGAGTAACCGATGGCCACGCAGATGTCGCCGTTGGCGATGTCGGTCATGTATTTGGCGGAGTTGAAATAGGTGACATAGGGGCGAATCTTGAGCATCAGCGCCTTGGCTTTCTCGTAGTCAGCCGGGTTCTGGCTGTTCGGGTCCAGCTTCAGGTAATGCAGGGCCAGCGGCAGGATCTCCGATGGCGAGTCGAGCATCGCTACGCCGCAGGACTTGAGCTTCTCCATATTCTCGGGCTTGAACACCAGATCCCAGCTGTCCACCGGCGCGTTCTCGCCCAGCGCCGCCTTGACCTTGGCCGGGTTGAAGCCGATCAGCACGGTGCCGTACATGTAGGGCACGCCGTACTGGTTGCCCGGGTCATTGGCGTCGAGCAGCTTGAGCAGTGCCGGGTCCTGATGCTGCCAGTTGGGCAACTTGGACTTGTCGAGTTTCTGGAACACACCGGCCTTGATCTGGGTTTCGATGAACTGGTTCGACGGCACCACCAGGTCGTATCCGGAGTTGCCGGTCAGCAGCTTGGCCTCCAGGGATTCGTTGGTGTCGAAGGTGTCCCAGGTGACCTTGATGCCGGTCTTGTCGGCAAAATCCTTGGGCACGGACGGCAGGATGTAATCCGCCCAGTTGTAGACCCTCAACTCGCGCTGTTCGGCGTGCACGGCGCTGGCCAGCAGCGACAGCCCGCAAACCGTGGCGCCCAGGATGCGTTTCATGGTGTCCATGGATCAGTTCCCCAATGTCAGCTCGTTGGTTTTTTTCTGTTTTGTAGACGGCAGTGGCCGCAGGAACGGCCAAGGGCAAAGAAGATCAAGGTCTCTGGTTGTGACTTTGATTCTTGCTGACAGGTTAGTCGGTTCACAGCGTGAGGCAGGCCAAAAGGGGATCGAAATGGCCAATATCCGTGTCCGGATGGATCTGGAAGGGTTTAAAGCGGGTATAAAAAAAACGCCAGCTCCTTGCGGAACTGGCGTTTCTGATACTGCGAATATGGCAGGGGCGGCTGGATTCGAACCAACGCATGGCAGGATCAAAACCTGCTGCCTTACCGCTTGGCGACGCCCCTGCGAATGTTGCTGTGAATGCCTGGCATTCGATCCCTGATTCACGCCCTGTTTAAGGGTGTGTTTCGGAATGCGCGGAAATTTACCAACATTTGTTTCGTCTGTGAAGCCCTTCGAGTAAATTTTTTTCTTTGAAAACAGCGACTTGTTAAACGACATGTGTGCGGTTTGCGGCAGAATGCGACGCCGAGGTTGAAATCCAGCCCCCGTCGCGTAAGGCTGTGCAACCCGTAACACTATAAAAATACCCTTTCAGAAAAGTGATGTTCCCGTGCTCCAGATCTCCCTTGAGGCAATCATTAATCGCCTTCCCCTTTCGCTGCCGGTGGTAACCGTATGATCGAAGTCACCGAAGTTTCCATTGCTCAACTGCGCGCCGCGCTCGAATCCGGCCAGACCACGGCAGTCGAATTGGTGCAGGCCTACCTCGCCCGCATCGATGCCTTTGATGGTCCCGAGACGTCAACGGCGCTCAATGCCATGGTGGTGCGCAACCCAGATGCGCTCAAGGAAGCGCAGGCCTCGGACGAGCGTCGCGCCAAGGGCCAGACCCTCGGCCCGCTCGACGGCATTCCCTATACCGCCAAGGACAGTTACCTGGTCAAGGGCCTGACCGCGGCATCCGGCAGCCCAGCCTTCAAGGATCTGGTTGCGTACCGCGATGCCTTCACCGTCGAGCGCCTGCGCGCTGGCGGGGCGATCTGCCTGGGCAAGACCAACATGCCGCCGATGGCCAATGGCGGCATGCAGCGCGGGGTCTATGGCCGGGCGGAGAGCCCGTACAACGCTGACTATCTCACTGCGCCCTTCGCGTCCGGTTCGTCCAACGGTGCCGGTACGGCGACTGCCGCCAGCTTTGCGGCGTTCGGTCTGGCCGAGGAAACCTGGTCCAGCGGTCGCGGCCCGGCGTCGAACAACGGCCTGTGCGCCTACACGCCTTCGCGCGGGGTGATTTCGGTGCGCGGCAACTGGCCGCTGACGCCGACCATGGATGTGGTCGTGCCCTTCGCCCGGACCATGGCCGACCTGCTCGAAGTGCTCGATGTGGTGGTGGCCGAGGATCCGGACAAACGCGGCGACCTGTGGCGCCTGCAACCCTGGGTGCCGATTCCGAGCGTCGCCTCGGTGCGCCCTGCTTCCTACCTTGAGCTGGCGGCGAAGGCCGACTCGCTCGCGGGCAAGCGCTTCGGCATTCCGCGCATGTACATCAATGCCGACCCTGAAGCGGGTACCAGCGAAGCGCCGGGCATCGGAGGTCCGACCGGCCAGCGCATCAACACCCGTGATTCGGTGATTGGTTTGTGGCAGCAGGCGCGTCAGGCTCTGGAGGCTGCAGGCGCCGAAGTAATTGAAGTGGATTTCCCGCTGGTTTCGAACTGCGAAGGCGATCGTCCGGGAGCCCCGACGGTGTTCAATCGCGGGATCGTTTCCAAGGAGTTCCTGCACCATGAATTGTGGGATCTGACGGCGTGGGCGTTCGATGATTTCCTGCAGGCAAACGGCGATCCGAAGCTGAACCGGCTGGTGGACGTCGATGGTCCGCAGATTTTCCCGCACGATCCCGGCACCCTGCCTAACCGCGAGGGAGACCTGGCAGCGGGGATGGATGAATACGTGAAGATGGCAGAGCGCGGGATTACGCCTTGGGATCAGATCAGTACCGTGCCTGATGGTCTGCGTGGGCTGGAGCAGACCCGCAAGATGGACCTTGAGGACTGGATGGATCGCCTGGGTCTGGATGCGGTGCTGTTCCCGACGGTGGCCGATGTGGGCCCGGCGGATGCGGACGTCAATCCGGCTTCGGCGGATATCGCCTGGAGCAACGGGATCTGGGTGGCCAACGGCAACCTCGCCATCCGCCACCTGGGTGTACCGACGGTGACCGTGCCGATGGGTGTGATGCCCGACATCGGCATGCCGGTGGGCCTGACCTTCGCCGGTCGTGCCTATGACGATTCGGCGTTGCTGCGCTTTGCAGCGGCGTTCGAATCCACCGGGAGCAAGCGCCGGATTCCACCGCGTACGCCGCCGTTGTCTGGCCACTAACACCGCCAAACCACTGTGGGAGCGGGCTTGCCCGCGATGAGGCCAACACATTCAACAGAGATGTCGGCTGAACTGACGCCATCGCGGGCAAGCCCGCTCCCACAGAATTTGCGCCTTACGCAACTATTGTGATCGCCGTGAAAACTGTGGGAGCGGGCTTGCCCGCGATGAGGCCAGCACATTCAACAGAGATGGCGACTGATCTGACGCCATCGCGGGCAAGCCCGCTCCCACAGGATTGGTGGTGGCCGGAACTGCCGGGTTCGGTCAAAACGGCACGGTCAGTTTCATCCAGTAGGCATTCCCCTGCGCCCGGTTGCGCACTTGGGTTTCCTGTTCCCATTTGCCGGTGACGAACCACCCCGATTTGCTGGTGTATTTGATCGACGGACCGATCGCCAGGGATCGCCCCTTGTTGTCCTTGATCGTCTCGCCGTTCTGGCGGTCGTCGGTGGTCTGGCGGTAGTAGTAGCCGCCGACACCCAGCACCCAACCATTGCCCAAGCCCCAGCCAACCGCATAGTCGACGTGAAACTCCTGGCCCGAACGGTAATCGGTCGCGGAATTTTCAAGGTTGAAGTCGTACATGATCTTGGCGTCGAGGTTCAGCCCGTTCGGGTCGACGTAGGTCATGGCGTAGACCGGTTCGATCACCCAGTAATTGCGACCGATGTTGGCCAGGTCGCCACGGTCATAACTGCCGGTCGGGGCGATCATGTCCAGGGAGAGAATGCTGTGGAATTTTTCGCTGTGATGGAACCCCAGCGCCGACCCGAAGATGATGTCGCCCATACCCTGTTTGCTTTGCGACTGACCATTGAGCTCAACCTTCAGATCCACCAGCGGCACGATCGCATGTAGCGCCACGCTCGCGCCGAACAGCGTGTAGTCGCTGACCCAGATCAGCCTTGGAGTGATGGCATTCGCCCGCACGCGAAAATCCACCGGAAGTTTCTCGCCATCGTTGCCGCGCAGGTTGTCGGCTTCGTAGTGATTGACGAACAGTTGCCCGTAGAAACCCGGCGGCGGCATCGCGCCGGACATGTAGTTTTCCGCCCCCAACGGGTAGGAAGTCCCGCCGCCTTCGGTGGCGTGGGCCACCAGCGGCAAGGCGGTCAATGCTGCGGTCACGATCAGTTTTTGCGTTGTAAAAGTCATGCAGTTCAACCTTTATTGTTGTTATCGGTCGGGCACGCCCTGCCCTCTCGTCACATTCGAGAAGGCAGGTTTACGGGGTTAATCAAATGCGTTTGAACAACGCAGAACGCTGCATCGATTCCCCTCCATCGGCGGCGCTGTAGAAGCGCTCCATGAAGATGTCGCGTTCGAACAAACGGCCCTGCATCAGGCAGGTAATTGCCGAGTCGATCATCACCGGCGGCCCGCACAGGTAAGCCTTGCGACTGCTGAAACGGCCGTCGAAATGCTGCTTGGCGGCGTCATGCACATAGCCCTTGAAGCCGGTCCATTCGCTGTCCTCCACCGCCTGGCTGAGCGCCGGTACATAGGTGAAGTTGGCATGATCCCGGGCCAGTGCCTCGAACAGCTCACTGTTGTACAGCTCGGCACGGTTGCGCGCGCCCTGGAACAGCACGATCTGCCGGCTGTCGCCCGCCTCCAGCAAATCCAGAATCATCGACTGCGGACTGGACAAGCCTGAGCCACCGGCGATGAAAATCAGGTCGCCGCTCTGCGAGCCCCGCACGAAGAACTGTCCATAGGGACCGGAGAGGTCCACTGCATCGCCGACCTTCAATTGATCATGGATCATGCCGGTTGCCAGCCCACCGTCGACCTTGCGCACGTGCAGTTCGACCTCGTCGGCACGGCTCGGCGGATTGGCCAAGGAGAAGGCTCGCGTACCCTCGATGCCGGGCAATTGCAGGTTGATGTACTGCCCCGCCTGGAAAGCCATCGGCCGATCGAGTTTGAGGTGCACACCTTTGATGGTCGGCGACAGGTCCACCAGCGCACTGACCGTCGCGCGGTAGTCCTCCACCGGATGACCGAGGAAATCCGGATCGGCATCGATGTCAGCCTCGATCACCATGTCGCTCTGGGGGATCGCGCAGCACGCCAACACCTTGCCTTCATCACGCTCCATGTCCATCAGCGCAAAGGACGACGCCGCGCCCAGATCCGCTTCCCCTTCCAGCACCTGGACCTTGCAAGTGGCGCAAGTGCCATGGCCGCAGGCAAACGGCAGCCACACACCCTGGCGCAACGCGGCCTGGAGAATGGTCTGCCCTTCTTCCACTTCGATCTGCTCGCCAGTGGGTTCGATGGTTACTTGGTAGCTCATGACCCTGTCCTCAGTTGAAGCTGCCGGCAATGCCGTTCAAGCCAGGTGTGTTCAGGTGCAGCAGGCTTTTGTGATCGATGCCGTTGGCGATCAGGCTGGAATTGTTGTCGGGGCTGAAAGGTTGATCGTTGAGGCGCCACTGCGCCTGGCTGAAATCGACCCGCGCCGCGTCCGGGTGGCTGGCGATCGAGGGTTTGACCACCTGCTCGATGAAGGCGCCGAAGGGCATGTCCGGCGGCAGCGGGAAGGTGAAGGGTGCGCAGAACATCAGGTGTTTTTCCCAGCACAGGTACACCAGCTGCAGGCCGTGGAAGTTTGCCTGGTGGTCCAGGGGTTGGGCGCTGTAGGCGCCGATGGCGGTCACGGGCATGGTTGTGTCCTTATTCTTGTTGGGTTGTGGGTGGAGCAGGTTGACCGGCGATGGCGGTGTTTCAGGCGACTTATGTGTCGACTGGGAGGCCGCCTTCGCGGGCAAGCCCGCTCCCACAGGGATCTTGGGTGTCTGAATTAGCCGGTTTTTTTCAGGTCCGGTTTGCGGACGTTGGGGTGCCAGTCCTGCCAGCGTGAGTGCTCGGTGGAGCCCAGGTATTCGAAGTTGTCCTGGCCGGGGTTGATGTTGTAGTAGTCGCGCACCACCGCCTCGACGTCGCCGCCACCGCAGTTGCCCTGCAGGATCTGGTGCACCGGCAGCCAGGCCTGGATGTACTTGGTCGGCTCGTACTCGAAGATGTCGCAGCAGCCCTGCGAGCAGAAGTGATAACGCTCGCCCTCATGCGTCGCGCTGCGATGGCTGAGGGTGGTCGGATCATCCGGCTCGCCGAACGACAGCGGGATCTGGCAGATCTGGCAGAGCATCGGCAGGGTCGGGTTGTAGAAGCGCTCGCCCTTTTCCTGCAGTTCGCGCCAGTGCTCGTAGCGTGGGCGGTAGATCTTGTCGAAGGTGTCCGGGTATTTGGACGACAGCCAGTCCAGCTCCTCGTCGGTGGGAATCCAGGTGTGGAAGTTGGTGGCCTGGCTGTACTGGTAGAAGATCGACCAGGCCTGATGGCTGATGTGATCCTTGCCGATGTTGGCCTCTTCGACGTGCTTGGGCGGACGAATGCCGTAGCGTTCCAGGTCCTTGAACAGCGCGCCGCCGGCCTCTTCGAAGTACACGCCCCAGGCTTCGGACCAGGACATGACTTTGTTGGGCAGCATGTAGTCCATCATCATCCCCACCAGCGTCAGCAGGCGGTAGCCGCGCCAGAACCACTTGTCGATCCAGCGCTGGATGATCGGTACGTTGTCTTCATGCTGTTCGAGCAGGAACTTGATCACTTCAAGACCCAGGGTCATGTGCCGGGCTTCGTCGGACTGCGCCGAGAAACCGAAGGTCACCGTGGCCATGTCGCCGTTGAACGCGGCGCCCGACATGAACGGCACGAACAGCAGGTTGGTCAGCACGTACTCGAAGGAGAACGAGATCGCCGTGAGGAACTCGAACGGGCCGGCGGTGCGCGCATCCTCGAAGAACGACTTGGGCACCGAGAGGAACCACACGCGGTCGTGCATGTGGGCGAAATCATGCAGGCCGTTGAAGTGCTTGTTGTAGTGGCTCATGGCGTGGATCTGGGTCTGCACGTGACGCAGTTCGTCGATGGCCTGCATCTGGCAGGCGACCCGCGCACCGGCGCCGCTGAACTGCCGGCCGACCCGGGCGAAACCCTGATAGGCCTGGTACTCCAGTGGCGTCACCCCGGACAGGAACAGCTTCAGCGCGTTGACATAACGGGCGTCAGAAAGCGTGGTGTGGCCGTTGTTCTGGGAGAACGCATCGAAGATCGCGTAGAGCTTTTTCTCTTTCTCGGCCTGGTATTTCCAGTAGGTGTCCATGGTCAGGCGGAACGGGTCTTCCCACTTGTCCCAGTCGGTGATCTTGATGCCCTCGAAGCGTTCGTGAGGGTAGATGTCCTCGTGGGTCTGGTAGCTCGGCTCCCAGTCCAGGTCACGGGTCATGCAGCGGTATTTTTCTTTGGCATTGAGGCGTTTTTTCACGGCCATGATGGCGCTCCCGAATTTTTGTTATGGATCGAAGCTGGCGGGTGGGCTGCCGGTCAGCTGTTCCAGTACAGGGAAAAGCTGTCGTCCTCTTCCACGACGTTGCCGCCCAGGGTGATCACGTACATCAGCATTTCCTGGATGTCCCAGGTGCTGCCGGTGAGCTGCTCGACCGTCTCGCGCCGGATGTCCAGGCGGTTCTGCGCTTCGATGCGGATCATCGACGGCTGGTGCTGGATGCTGGCGTGGGGGTTGTCCTGCACGATCGCGTCGACGATCGAACGGGCGTAGTCGGTGTCCTGCAGGTTGATGTAAACGAGGGAAGTCATGCCTGGGCTCCTGTCAGTCCGATTTTCTTCAGGCGAGCGCTGAATTCGCCGCACACGGCGTCGAGCGCCGAAGCCTCGAGACCCAGGCCCGCCAGCGGTTGCAGCGCTTCAACGGAACGGGCGCTCCAGTGATCGATCCAGCCTTGCACCAGGGCTTTGTTGGCGGCGCTTTCGTTGACAACCGTCTTGAGCATGCCATCGACCCAGCGCTGGCTTTCGGCGAACCACAGGCGCATGAATTCGGTGAGCATGCCGACCTGGCCGGCGCCGTTGGCGGTCAGTTGTTCGTCGAGTTTGTGGAACAGCAGCGGGTACACCAGGCCGTCACTGACCAGGTTCTGCGCCACGGTCAGTTCGAACCAGTCGCGCACCACCAGGGTGTCCTCGACGTAGCGGCGCATGCCCTGCCACGCCGGATCGTTGATCCATTGCTGTTTGGCCTGGGCCAGCAGCAACACGTCGCCGTCATCGAGCATCAGGCCGATGCGTGACAGGTATTGGGCGATGCCCAGACGGTCCATGGCATGGAACATGTGCATCTGCGTGACGCTGGTGCCGAAGCCGTCGGCGGCGATGTTGCTGTTGTTCATGTTGGCGCCCATTTCGGCGTGGCGCAGGGGCAACAGCAGCTTGCTGATCAGCTGGATATTGCTGGCGGACAGGCCGGCGAGCATCTCGCGCTTCTCGCAGAAGGCGTAATCGTGCTCGGCGTTTTCCTGCATCTTGGCCCGGGCCTGGACGTAGGCGCCGTAGTAGTACTGGCGCGGGTCGCTGACGGTGTACCAGTCGGCCATGACCACTGCAGTGCGGGTCGCGTCGTTGAGCAATTTGTCGGGCTGCCACAGCGGCCGGTAGTGAAAATTGGTCGCCGACTCCAGGTCGAAACTGGCTTCCTGATAACGGCTGGCGACCTTGTCGCCAAACCGGCGACGGGTGTGGCTGAAGGTGTTGCGGATCGTCTCGACGGTGGCCGTCTTGATCTCGACACTCATGGAGTGGACTCCTGTGGTTATTGTTCTGTTGGGGCTGCTGTTGGCTTAGGTAAGGTTCAGTCGGCGTCGCGGCCTTCGCCGTAGCGCCACTTGCGCGCATCGGCATCCAGGGCTTCGCACATCTGCGTGTCCATGTGCTGCACATGATTGACTTCGCAGAACTGGTCGAACGCCTTGCGCGGCAGAACCAGCTCGACGAACAGGTCGGGAAAGCCGATGGCGAAATCGAATTCGACGAAGGTGTCGTCAGGTCCGCTGCGTACACGGACGTAGCGCGGCATCTGATCGAATGGGCTGGCGGGTTGGCTCATGCTCGGGTACTCCCTTGTTCTTGTGAGGGGTACGGAGCAACAAGGATGCCAGTGGTAAAAATCGGCTCTGAATTAATTTTTTATTCGTTTAAAAACAGATATTTATGTATTACAGGCAGCGAACACCGGCTGTTCGCAAGCCCCTGCAGAACCTCGCTCCAGCCCTGATGAATTGATCATTTGATCAATCGCCCTCGGCACCTTCGAGCAAATGAATCAATGACGCGGAGATTGACTTTTCGCTCGGATTCAGGCCGCTTAGAAAAAGAAAAACGACCATGCCTGCCTGCAAAAAAACGGTCGCAACGATGCGTAGAAAAATCCGCCATGGCCTGAGCGGAACGCATCACCACCCCCAAAAAACTACAACAGGGGCGCAGTGAATGATCACCACGTACAAGGCTTCGCAACAGCCGCCGTCGCTCAAGGATTTGAGCGATCAGGTGCGCTTTCTGGGTGGCGAAGGAAAGATCTGGCTGGACGAACAGCGCATGCTGCTGATCCAGGTATCGATGATGGCCTCGTTCCGCCGCGAGCTGATCGAGATGCTCGGCGTCGAGCGCGCCAAGGGCTTTTTCCTGCGCCTGGGCTATCAGTCCGGGCTCAAGGATGCGGAGTTGGCGCGCAAGCTGCGACCCCACGGCAGCGACGTCGAAATGTTCTTCACCGGCCCGCAACTGCACTCGCTCAAGGGCATGGTCAACGTGCGCCCGCAAGAGATCGACATCGATCTTGAGAACGGTCAGTTCTACGCCGACATCGAATGGCAGGACTCCTTCGAGGTGGAAAACTGCCAGACCGAGAACCTGCATTCCGATCAACCGGTGTGCTGGATGCTGCTCGGATACGCCATCAGCTACAGCTCGTTTTTCCTCGGTCGGCAGATCATCTACAAGGAGGTCAGTTGCCGGGGTTGCGGCGACGCCCAGTGCCGGATCATCGGCAAGCCGGCCGAGCAATGGGACGATGCCGAAGAGATCATGCGCTACTTCCAGAGCGACCCGATCATCGATGAACTGCAGGCCTTGCAGGTGCAGGTGGCGAACATGCGCCAGCGCCTGCAGATCGAAGCCGGCAAGTTCTACGGCATCGGCCAGTCGCCGATCTACCGTCGCACCTGCGCGCTGATCGACAAGGTCGCCCTGGGCAAGGCTTCAGTGCTGCTGCTGGGCGAGACCGGGGTCGGCAAGGAAGTCATCGCCCGCAGCCTGCACCTGCGCAGCGAGCGCGCCGGCGGGCCGTTCATTGCGCTGAACTGCGCGGCGATCCCTTCGGACCTGATCGAAGCCGAGCTGTTCGGCGTGGAAAAAGGCGCCTACACCGGCGCCCAGCAATCACGCATGGGGCGCTTCGAGCGGGCCAACGGCGGCACACTGTTCCTCGATGAAATTGTCGAATTGAGCCCACGGGCGCAGGCAACACTGCTGCGGGTTTTGCAGGAACAGGAACTGGAGCGGGTCGGCGATTCGCAGACGCGCAAGGTCGATGTGCGGGTCATCACCGCCACCCACGAAGACCTGGAAAACGCGGTCAAGGAGGGGCGTTTCCGCGCCGACCTGTTCTATCGCCTGAACGTGTTCCCGGTGCGTATTCCGGCCCTGCGCGATCGCCGCGAAGACATCCCGTTGCTGATCGAACACTTCCTGGAAAAGCTCCACGCCAGTTACAAGAAAAAGACCCTGGGCCTGTCCGACCGCGCACTGGAGGTGTGCCTGCACTACGACTGGCCGGGCAACATCCGCGAACTGGAAAACCTGATGGAGCGCGGAGTAATCATCACCGACGACAACCAGAGCATCACCGTCGACGCCCTCTTCCCCCACTCACCGCAAATGGCCGAAAGCATTGGCGTGGCCAGTGACGGGCGGCTGGTCAAATCGACGAGCACGTCCGGTCAGGGCTGGATCGACACGATCATCGACAGCGGCATCGCGCTGGACTCGGTGGAGGATGCGTTGATTCAGGCGGCGATGGAGCGCAGTCACCAGAACGTCTCGGAGGCGGCGCGGTTGTTGGGTATCACCCGGCCGGCGTTGGCTTATCGGTTGAAGAAGTCGCCGTCGGATTCGAACCCTCCCAAGGCTTGATCATTTGGATAACTCCCTTGGCCGGCACTGATCATTTGCTCAATGCCGGCCACGTCCCTCGCTCCACCCTCTTCTACCCAACCGTTGAAAATCAGTGACTTGCGATCCCGCACGCGCTTGGCATCCCGCTTGCTACAACCCCAATCACTGCTATCACCCACAAGAAGAGACCGCACCATGACCGTGAAACTCTCCCACACCGAAGCTGCCCGGCAATTTCTCGATGAGGCCAGTGGCCTGAACAACCCTGAAGGCAATCCACGCCTGAAGGTGGTGATAAACGCCATTCTGCAGCACACCGTGCAGATCATCGAAGTCCACCAGATCAGTCCCGAGGAATTCTGGACCGCGGTGAATTACCTCAACGAGCTCGGCAGCCGTGGCGAAGCCGGTTTGCTGGCGGCCGGACTGGGTCTTGAGCATTACCTGGACCTGCTGCTCGACGCCAAGGACGAGCAGGACGGCATTCAAGGCGGTACGCCACGAACCATCGAAGGCCCGTTGTACGTGGCCGGCGCGCCGATTTCCGAGCACGAAGCACGGCTGGACGACGGCCAGGATTCAGGCACGGTGTTGTTCATGCAAGGTCGGGTTTTCGATCTTGAGGGCCAACCCCTCGCAGGCGCGGTAGTCGACGTCTGGCACGCCAACACCCTGGGCAATTACTCGTACTTCGACCCGAGCCAGTCGGCGTTCAACCTGCGCCGTCGGATCGTCACCGATGACCAGGGCGTCTACCGCTTTCGCAGCATCGTGCCGAGCGGCTACGGCTGCCCGCCGGACGGTCCGACCCAGAAACTGCTGGACGGCATCGGCCGGCACGGCCAGCGTCCGGCGCACATTCACTTCTTCCTCAGCGCCCCGGGCCATCGCCACCTGACCACGCAGATCAACCTGGCCGGCGACGAATACCTGCACGACGATTTCGCCTACGCCACCCGGGATGAACTGATCGCCGATATCCATTTCAACACCGACCCGGCAGCGTGCAGAGAGAAAGGCGTCGAGGGGCAATTTGCCGAGATCACGTTCGACTTCACCCTGCATCCGAGCCAGGCCACAGGCGATGAACACCGTCGCCAGCGGCTGCGTGCGCTGGAGGCTTAAGTGAAAGCGTGAGTGAAGGCAGGATCGAGAGCGCCACGCACGCTTTCGATCCTGCCGACCCGGTATTACAGCAACGGAATCGCGTAGTTGATGATGAAGCGGCTCTGATCGACATCACGCCCCGCCTCGGTGTTGGACTGCCCGTTGCGCAGCGAGAAACCGACGTTCTTGAACGTGCCCGACTGAATCACGTAGTCCAGGGTCATGTCCCGCTCCCACTCCGATTGATCCCCTCCGTTCTGCGCCTTGATCCCGGTGCCCTTCAGATAAGCGATCGACGCCTTCAGCCCCGGCACGCCCAGCGCCGCGAAGTCGTAGGTGTACTGGCCGAAGCGGGTTTGCTCGCCGGCGCGGGTAAAACTCTGGATCATGCGATCGGTGGGCAGATAGACGCTGCCACCACCGGCCCCCTTGTCCGGCAGGCTGCCCTGGTTGGGCTGGACGAAGTTGCTGCCATCCCCGACCTGCTGATACCCCAGCGCCACCGCATGACCGCCGTTGGCGTAGGTGACCATCGCCGCCCAGGTGCTGTTGTCGATTTCGCCATCGTTGTCGTCGGTGTAACCCGACACCCGATACCCCGCCGCCCTGCCCGCCGCCGAGCTGTTGGCGCCGCTGGACGTGGTGCGGAAGTAGCGCAGGTCGGTGGTGATCGAACTGCCGCCGTCCAGCGGCAACATGTGCACCAGGCCCAGGAAGTTCTGGTTGTAGAAGTCTTCCAGCTGCGCGAAGTAGTACTGGGCCTTGAGGTTTTTGGTGACCTCGTAGTCGCCGCCGGCGAAATAGAACTTGTTGCTGTCACGGGTGGCACCGGCCACCGACAGCCCGGTGCGATCGGTCGAGGCGCGTCCCACGGCCTGCTCCAGCAAACCGCCCGTCAGGGTCAACCCGTCGATGTCTTTGGAGGTGACCTGGGTGCCGGTGAAGGACTGCGGCAGCACACGGGCATCGTTGGACAGGAGAATTGGCAACTTGGGCAACAGCGTGCCGTAACGCAGTTCGGTTTTCGCCAGGCGCATCTTCGCGGTCGGGCCGAAGCTGCTCCAGCTGTCGGCCGCGCCATCCCCATCGCTCGGGATCATGCCGCTGCCGACGTGACGCCCGGCGCCGCTGTCGAGGGTCACACCGAGCAGTGCCTGGGCATCCAGACCGAAGCCGACCGTACCCTGGGTGAAACCGGACTCATAACGCAGCACGAAACCCTGTGCCGTTTCCTCGGTTTTCGAGGGCTCCGCCGTGCCGTCGCGGTTGTCGCTGTTGAAGTACAGGGTGCGCATCGACAGCGTGGCTTTGCTGTCTTCCAGAAAGCCGTGAGTGTCGGCGGCCTGGGCGGTTACCGAGCCGCTGGCGAGGAGGATGACGGTGGGGATTGCTCGTTTCAACATGCGGGGTTCCTGGAATTTCTTATCGTTATTGGGGTGTGCTGTGGCTTGTTTCGGGCGCGCAGAGGCCCGTGCCCGATGTGTGGACATGGGCCTCAACATTTCTAAAGGTGGTTAAATCCCCTGTAGGAGCGAGCACGCTCGCGATGCACGTTCGGGCACCGCGGGGTGTCAGGCTGCCAGCGTTATCGTTGACCTCCATCGCGAGCGTGCTCGCTCCTACAGGGTCGCGGGCAAACGTGAAACTCTTAAAACATTTCGGGAGGCGCTTTTCAAACGTGGTGAAAGTAGTTTTCGTGGAGGGATAAGGCGTGTCGTGCAGAGGCATGGATCGCGGGCGTATTTGAAAATCCGCCCGGCAGGTTTTCATCGATGGTCAATACTGCTTGGCACCCTGTACCGAGGAGACTCGTCATGTCCCTGACGCTGTACTACCACCCGCTATCGTCGTTCTGCCACAAGGCGCTGATTGCTCTTTACGAACACCGGGTCGACTGCGAAAAGCGCCTCATCGACCTTTCCAATGACACCGAGCGTTCGGAGCTGGAAGCGCTGTGGCCGCTGGTCAAATTCCCGGTCATCCGCGATCACACCCGCCAGCGCACCGTGGCGGAATCGAGTGTGATCATCGAATACCTCGACCACTTCCATGCTGGTGGACACAAGCTGATTCCCGACGATTGGGAGACGGCATTGCAGGTGCGGCTGTGGGATCGGTTTTTCGATCTCTATGTGCAACAGCCGATGCAGCAGATCGTCGCTGATCGCATTCAAGACACCCAGGGCGACCTGAGCAAGCAGCGCGCGACCCTGTTCACCGCTTATCGCATGCTCGAACAGCAACTGGACGCCGCCGGCTGGGTCGCCAGCTCGGACTTCAGCATGGCCGACTGCTCGGCCGTGCCGGCGCTGTTCTACGCCCGCACCCTGGTGCCCTACGCCGATGACTACCCGCGGCTGAGCGCGTACTTCGAGCGATTGATCCAGCGACCGTCGGTCCAGCAGGTGCTCGACGAAGCCAAACCGTGGTTCGCCTGGTATCCCTTCGCCGAGTCTCTGGAAAAGCGCTTCTGCTAGCCGTTACACAAATTTGTCGACACATCGCAGCGCTTGGCCCGCGCCTTGCTTTGGCAGGTTTCGCCGGGGACAGTCAACCGACTTCCCTGTGGCGCAACGGTCTGCGGAGGTTTGCATGGCGGGGCAATCGACACTGGCAGTTTTGTTGGCGGCGCTGGCGGCCGTCATGGTCGTACTGGCCGTGGTTCTGACCGCTGCTGCGGCGGCAATGGTGAGCGCTGCAACCCTCACGGCCATCGGGCTGGCGGGCAGATTCATACCGGAGATCCAGCCGCTGGCAGGCCTGGCCATCACCCCCTATCAGGCGACGCTCATGGCCGGCATGCAGGCCTGTGGGCTGACGACCATCACCGAGGTCATGCATCAGATCAATTGGTTTCTGATCAGGGCCACGCTCTGAAAGCCATTTGCTGGCCCCTTAACACCACCCAAAAAGCCACCCCATCACAGGTAATTTCCCCAATGTCGGGGATACTTTCATCGAGTCGGTTGCGAGTGTCGCGATCCGGGCCTATGGTCCAGACGAGGCAATGCCGCGACCGCGCCGAGACTCGCAGGCGATCGACGGCAATCCACCAAGGATCCCTGCAGTGAGGTGATGACATGCCGAACGACTCCCGCCCTGCCGTGCTCGAACTGATTGGCAACACGCCGCTGGTGCGTGTCAGCCGTTTCGATACCGGCCCCTGTACCCTGTTTCTCAAACTCGAATCCCAGAACCCCGGCGGCTCGATCAAGGACCGCATCGGTCTGGCGATGATCGATGCCGCCGAACGCGACGGCCGCCTCAAACCCGGCGGCACCATCGTCGAAGCGACCGCCGGCAACACCGGCCTGGGCCTGGCGCTGGTGGGCCGGGCCAAGGGTTATCGCGTGGTGCTGGTGGTGCCGGACAAGATGTCCACGGAAAAAGTCCTGCACCTCAAGGCCATGGGCGCCGAGGTGCACATCACCCGCTCCGATGTCGGCAAGGGCCACACCGATTACTATCAGGACGTCGCCGCGCGACTGGCGGCCGAGATTCCCGACGCCTTCTTCGCCGACCAGTTCAACAACCCCGCAAACCCGCTGGCCCACGAATGCAGCACGGCCCCTGAGATCTGGGCGCAGACCCAGCATGATGTCGACGCAATAGTCGTCGGCGTCGGCTCCGCAGGCACGCTCACCGGCCTGACCCGTTTCTTCAAGCGGGTGCAACCGGATCTGGAAATGGTCCTCGCCGACCCGGTGGGTTCGGTGATGGCCGAATACAGCCGCAGCGGCATCCTCGGCAAGCCCGGCTCCTGGGCGGTGGAAGGCATCGGCGAGGACTTCATTCCGTCGATCACCGACCTCTCCAGCGTGCGCCACGCCTATTCGATCAGCGACGAAGAGAGCTTCGATCACGCCCGCCAGTTACTGCGCACCGAAGGCATTCTCGGCGGTTCGTCGACCGGCACCCTGCTGGCGGCGGCGCTGCGTTATTGTCGGGAACAGACCGAGCCGAAACGGGTGGTCAGCTTCGTCTGCGACACCGGCACCCGTTATCTGTCCAAGGTCTACAACGATCAGTGGATGTCCGATCAGGGCCTGCTGCAAAGTAAACACTATGGCGATCTGCGCGACCTGATTGCGCGGCGCTTCGAGGATGGCCGGGTGATCAGCGTCGGGCCGGACGACACGCTGCTCACCGCGTTCCAGCGCATGCGCCTGGCGGATGTCTCGCAACTGCCGGTGCTCGAAGACGGCAAGCGTCTGGTGGGGGTGATAGATGAATCCGACATCCTGCTGAACGTGCAGAGCGGCGATGCGCACTTTCGCATGACGGTCACCAGCGCCATGACCGACAAGCTGCAGACCCTGGCGCCGGACGCCAGCCGAGCGCAGCTCGAAGCGGTGCTCGACCGCGGACTGGTGGCGATCATCGCCGATGCTTCAGGTTTCCACGGCCTGATTACCCGGGTCGACATGCTCAACCATCTACGGAGAACCCTTGCATGAGTCAGGATAAAAACGCCGCGCCCCGGGGCTTCGCGACCCGGGTGATCCACGCCGGCCAATCCCCGGACCCGACCACCGGGGCGCTGATGCCGCCGATCTATGCCAACTCCACCTACCTGCAAGACAGCCCCGGCGTGCACAAGGGGTTCGACTACGGGCGCTCGCACAACCCGACGCGATTTGCCTTGGAGCGCTGTGTCGCGGATCTGGAAGGCGGCACCCGGGGCTTTGCCTTTGCCTCGGGGCTGGCGACCATTTCCACAGTGCTGGAACTGCTCGAAGCCGGCTCCCATGTGGTGTCCGGCAATGACCTGTACGGCGGCACCTTCCGCCTGTTCGACAAAGTGCGCCAGCGCAGTGCCGGGCACCGTTTCAGCTTCGTCGACCTGACCGATCTGTCGGCGTTCGAAGCGGCGTTGCAGGACGACACCCGCATGGTGATGGTCGAAACGCCGAGCAACCCGCTGCTGCGCCTTTCGGACCTGGCTGCCATCGCCCGTATCTGCCGCGCCCGCGGGATCATCTGTGTGGCCGACAACACCTTCGCCAGCCCGTGGATCCAGCGCCCGCTGGAACTGGGTTTCGACATCGTGCTGCACTCGACCACCAAGTACCTGAACGGCCACTCCGACGTGATCGGCGGCATCGCCGTGGTCGGCCAGAACGCGGAACTGGCCGAGCGTCTGGGCTTTCTGCAAAACGCCGTGGGTGCAATCGCCGGCCCCTTCGACGCCTTCCTCACCCTGCGCGGCGTGAAGACCTTAGCGCTGCGCATGGAGCGCCATTGCAGCAATGCGCTGGAACTGGCGCAGTGGCTGGAACGTCAGCCACAGGTGGCGCGGGTCTACTACCCCGGCCTGACATCGCACCCGCAGCACGAACTGGCGCGCCAGCAGATGCGTGGCTTTGGCGGGATGATCTCCCTGGACCTCAACACCGACCTCGCCGGCTCCCGGCGTTTCCTGGAAAGCGTGGAGATCTTCGCCCTGGCCGAAAGTCTCGGCGGCGTGGAAAGCCTGATCGAACACCCGGCCATCATGACCCACGCCACCATCCCCCCGGACACCCGGGCGCAATTGGGGATTGGCGATTCGCTGATACGGCTGTCGGTGGGGGTTGAGGATGTCGAGGACCTGAGAGCGGATCTGGCGCAGGCGTTGGCACAAATCAGCCGCTGATCTCACTCTTGCGGTGACGATGCAATCCATTGTGGGAGCGAGCCTGCTCGCGAAAAAACGTGCGCCATACGCGGTCATCCAGACAGCACGCGTAATCGTTCACGCCCATCGCGAGCAGGCTCGCTCCCACAATTTTATTTTCCAGCCGTGGATATTGCGCACGACCGAAAACCCTGTGGGAGCGGGCTTGCCCGCGATTGCGGTGGATCAGCCAGCATCCATGTCACTGACACGGCCTCATCGCGGGCAAGCCCGCTCCCACAGGAATCGCAGCCAGTCGAAATCCCTCGCTTGGCGCGGGCTAGTCTTCGCCGCGCCCCGTTCCTTCCCGGTCGCGTTCGTAGTGTTTGGCGAGAGGAAACGCCGGCAGCCATGCTTCACGGCGCACGGTCCACAGTTCGTAGGTCGGTTTGAATTGATCGGGAGCATCAAGGGCGCCCAGATTCACTTCAATTTCATCGCCCGAACGGTTGAACACCGAAGACCCACACCGAGGGCAGAAACACCGTCCGGCGTACTCCCGCGTCTCCCCCTCAATCCTCACCGCCGCCTGCGGAAAAATCGCCGAAGCATGAAACAGCGCCCCATGGACCTTGCGGCAATCCAGGCAGTGGCACAGGCCAACCCGATACGGGCGCCCCGTTGCCACGATCCGGACATCGCCGCACAGGCAACCGCCGGTGATTCGGTCCATGGTGCGTCTCCTGTGCAGGTGAAGGTCATTGCTCCCGTCTGGGCAGTGGCTCAAACCCCGCCGGCAGACCGGGAACCGTCGCCAGTTTCACCTCGGCCACCTCCCCGTCGTCGCGCACGACGGCCCGGGAAGTATAGGCCTGCCGCCGTTCGATCCAGCGCCGCAGCGCCAGCAGCAACGCACTGACGAAACCGTACATGACCGTGACGATGAACGCCGATTGCAGCAGCGATTGCGGCGCAAAGCTGGAGATCTGCTGGGACCGGCGCAACAGCTCTTCATACGGAATGATGTAGCCCAGTGAAGTGTCCTGGACGATGGCCAGGATCGCACTGATCAATGCCGGCAACATCAGCTTGAGCGCCTGAGGCAGGACGATCCAGATCATCGCCTGGTGTTCGCGCATGCCGATCGACAGCGCCGCTTCGCGCTGTCCGCGTCCCAAGGAAAGAATCCCCGCCCGGACGATTTCCGCCGTCATCGCGCTGTGGTGCAACACCATGCCGAAGATCAGATAACCAAGCGCCGACCAGTGCAATCCGACCGAAGGCAGCAGGATCACGGTGAACAAAATCAGCAGCAGCAACGGCACCGCCCGGAAGCAACCGATGTAACCCGCCGCCAGCGTGCGCAACCAAAATCGCTCCGACAAGCGCGCCAACGCCACAGGCACCGCAAGACTGAAAGCCAGCACCGTGCTGATCACCGCCGCCAGCAAGGTGGCGACCAGCCCGTCGAACAGGAACTTCA
This sequence comes from Pseudomonas sp. REP124, assembly GCF_020164475.1. GTDB lineage: Bacteria > Pseudomonadota > Gammaproteobacteria > Pseudomonadales > Pseudomonadaceae > Aquipseudomonas. The sequence goes on from NZ_JAIQWX010000061.1 coordinate 30,205, forward strand.
AGGTGCCCGGATGCAGGAAGATTTTCCAGCGATGAGCATCGAACTGGCCGCTCTCATCAAGGCGATGCCCCACCGCGTACATCAAGCAGAACAGCAGGACCACACCGACCACCGAGATGATCCGGTTTCGCCGTCTGGCAATCGGTCCCGGCGGCTCATAAAGCAGATTGTCCGCGCTCATCGCACCACCGCCATTTTTTGCTCCAGGAAGCGGAAGAACAGGCCCGCCGGCAGAGTCAGCAGGAAATAGGCCGCCATGGCGCCGAGAAAGGTCGGCACCGCCAGCGCGGTGTCGAAGTTGATCTTCTGCGCGGTGTAGGTGATGTCCGCCACCCCGATCGCGGCGCCGATGGCCGACGCCTTGATCTGAATGATGAACAGGTTGCCCAGCGGCGCGATCACCGACTGCACGGCCTGCGGCAACACCACTTCACTCAGAATCTGATCGAAGCGCATGCCGATGCTGCGCGCCGCCTCGACCTGGCCGATCGGCACCGTGTTGATGCCCGCCCGCACCACTTCGCAGATCCACGCCGCGCTGTACAGCCCCAACACCAGCACGGTGGAGGTGAACAGCGAGTACATGAAGCCCAGCTTCGGCAGGCCGAAGGTGAACAGCAGCAACAACGCCAGCAGCGGCATCATCCGCATCAGTTCCACGTAGCTGCTGGCAAACCAGCGAAAGGGTGGCCAGGGGCTCACCCTCATGATTGCCAGCAGCAGCCCGAGAACGATCGCAATGGCAAAGGACAGCAGGGTCAGCTGGACGCTGACCGCAATGCCCCCCAGAAAGCGTTCGATATACGACATCAGGTTCGCCTCAGCCGCGTCTTATTGTTCGATCACCGGCACCTGCGGTGCGCCCAGCCCTTCCTGCAGGTCCTTGCCGTACATTTCCTTCCACTGGCCATTTTCGATCGCGGTGCTCAACTGCTTGTTCAGCCAGTCGCGCCACAGGGTGTCGTCCTTGATCACGGCAATGCCGTAAGGCTCTTCGGTGAAGGGCGCGCCGACCACACGCATTTTCCCTGGCTGGCGCATGGACTCGCCGACCAGCGTGGCGCCGTCGTCGACATAGGCGTCGAAACGCTTGTCGATCAGCCCTTCGACGCAGGCCGAGGCGTCGCTGAAGGTGACGATCTTGGCGGTCGGCGCCAGCGGCTTGAGGTTGCGCTCAACGGTGGTGCCGCTCAGCACGCAGACGGTCTTGCCATCCAGATCGGCGGCTTTCTTGATCGACTGATCGTCGGCGCGGACCAGCGAATCCTGGCCGGCAAGGTAATAAGGCCCGGCAAAACCGATGACCTTCTTGCGCTCATCGGTCACGGTCATGGTGGCGATGACCATGTCGACACGCTTGTTCTCCACCAGCGGAATGCGGTTTTCCGGGGTGGTGCTGACCCATTCGATGTTGTCTTCGGAACCAGTGAGTTTCTTCGCCAGCATCCGCGCCAGGTCCGCCTCGAACCCTTCGACGTCGCCGGTCATGGGGTTGCGCGAAGAGAACATCAGGGTGTTGAGCGAGCTGCCAACCACCAGCTTGCCGCGCTTCTGGATCTTGGCCATGGTCGAATCGGCCGGGAACTGCTCAACGGTGGATGCCGAGGCGAACGAAGCGAAAATGCACGAAGCCAGGAGGGAGACGCCGAGGGAAACGATTCGATTTGAGCGCATGTTTGGGTTCTCTTTTTATTGTGTTTGGGTTGGGGGAATCAGTGTGCAAGGACCTTGGACAGAAACTCGCGGGCGCGCTCCGAGCGAGGCGCGCTGAAGAAGGTTTCCGGGGGAGCGCTTTCGACGATCCGCCCGGCATCCATGAAAATGATCCGGTCGGCGGCGGACCGCGCAAAGCCCATTTCATGGGTGACCACCACCATGGTCATGCCGGTGCGGGCCAGATCGACCATGACCTTGAGCACCTCGTTGACCATTTCCGGATCCAGGGCCGAGGTCGGTTCATCGAACAGCATCACGCTGGGCTTCATCGCCAGCGAACGGGCCAGCGCCACACGCTGTTGCTGGCCGCCCGAAAGCTCAGCCGGATAGGATTTGCCCTTGTGCCCCAGACCGACCTGATCGAGCAATTGCAGGGCCCAGGCGTCCGCTTCCGCGCCGCGCATGCCAAGGACCTTGCGCGGCCCCATGGCGACGTTCTGCAAGGCGGTGCGATGGGAGAACAGGTTGAAGCTCTGGAAGACCATCCCGACCTTGGCGCGCATCTTTGCCAGTGCCCCGCCCTCTTCCGGCAGGCGTTCGCCATGCAGGAAGATCTCGCCGCTGGTGATGGTTTCCAGGCGGTTGATGCAGCGGCACAGGGTCGACTTGCCCGAGCCGGACGGGCCGATGATCACCACCACTTCACCGGGCTGCACTTCCAGGTCGACGTCAAACAGCACCTGCTGGCTGGCGAAGAACTTGTTGACGGCGCGCAGCGAGATGGCGGGGGTCTGCTGGTTTTGTGAGTGAGTCGATAGCATGGTTTCGATCTGCCCTAAAGTCTGATGGGTGCCCGGCAGGCACCCCGCATTAGACGAACTTCAATTGCACCGTGGCTTTCAGTTGGCCTGCCTGCGCACCGTTGTAACTGCGCAGCACCGGATCGGCCCAGGGTGCCAACAGCGGACAATCGCTGTCCTGTTCCAGCACGCCCAGTTGCTTGAGCACGGCGATGGTCACGGCGAACACGCTGGGGAAATCGCCATCGCTGACCTTGACCGCCACACCCAGGCCACGGCTGCGGATGCCCACGGTCTGCACGCCATCGGCACCGGTTTTCGCCACCCAGTCGCCATTGGAAGACAGGGTGATGCCCAAGTCGGCGCGACCGGTGCCGGAGACCATTTCCGGATGGCTGCGCATGGCCTCGAACAGGCGCTTGAGGATCGGATCGAGGCTGCCATCGCCACCGCCATCACCGCTGGCCAGGCGTGCCCACAACAGGGCCAGTCGCGACAACGGCATGCCCAGGTTCGGCGCGTTGCAGCCGTCGGTGCCGGTCCACAGTTTGTCTGACGCAACGCCGCTCAGCGACGCGACGACATTCTGGATGTCGCGCTGCAAGGCATGTTCGGGGGTCAGATAGGTCTCGCTGGGCAAACCGTGCAGGCGGCAATACGCGAGGAAGCCGCTGTGCTTGCCGGAGCAGTTGTGATGGCGTTGGTCGTAGCGAAAGCCCTGAGGCGGCAGATTATCGACGGTGTAGAAGTCCGGCAAATGACAGCCGCAGCCGAGGTCTGTGGAAGCCCGCTGGATTTTCGAGAGCATGCCGCTCACGGCATTCACATGGTTCGCTTCCCCGGAGTGACTGGCGCACATCACGGCCACCTGTTCGTCGGAGAAACCGAAGTGTTCCACGCCGCCATCGCGCACGAACGGGATGGCCTGGAAAGGTTTGAGCGTAGACCGGGAAAACATCATGGCGGCGGGATCGCCGGCATACGCCAGCAGCGAGCCTTCATTGTCGACAACGGCCACCGAGCCCCAGTGGATGCGCTCCACGTGTTCGTTTCGGGTAGCAATGGCCAATGGAACGTGTGCGGGAAAATCCATGGTGATCTCGATACTCCAAAGATTGCCCCAAGGATCAATGGTCCTGCGGGGCCAATACGTGGTCGGTTGTGATGAACGACGTGCGCACTTCGATCGAAAATGAGTCTATATTCCAGCAAATACCGATGGAATATCGCGAAACAGAATTCGGTTTTGCACCTGACGCAAAGGCATTCAGCTAACCATGACCTCTGAAACGGCACGTATCGATCATCTGGGCGTCATGAGGGCGCTGGTCAAAGTGGTCGAACTGGGCACCTTTTCTGCGGCGGCCCGGGAGATGCACGTCTCCCCTTCGACCCTGACCCGCATGATTTCGGCGCTGGAAAAGTCGCTCGGCACCACCCTGCTGCATCGCACCACGCACATCGTCGCCCTCACCGAAGCAGGCCAGATCTACCACGCCCGGGCGTTGTCGATGATTGCGGATCTGGACGACACCCTGCGTGTGGTCAGCGATCTCAACCTTGCCCCCAGCGGTCCGCTGAAACTGGTCTCGCCGGTGGCGTTCGGTCGACGTTTTCTTGCGCCCTTGATTGCGCCCTTTCTTCAAATGTACCCCGGCATCCAGATGGACCTGCGCCTGACCGACAACCACAACGACATGATCGTAGGCGGCTTCGATCTGGATATCCATGAAGGGGAAAACCATCTGGAGAACTTGATCGCCTATCCGCTCAGTCGCAACGACTCACTACTGTGCGCGACCCCCGACTATCTGGCGCGCTGCGGCCATCCCGCCAGTCCGGCAGACCTCAGCGCACATAATTGCCTGATCTACCTGCACCCCGATTCCGACCCTCACTGGTACTTCACCCGGGACGAGGTCAAACACTCGATTTTCCCCAAGGGCAATCTGCAGTCGGACAACTCGGAGCTGCTGCTTGAGGCGGTGTGTGGGGGATTGGGAATTGCCGAGTTCGAGATCTGGCTGGTGCGGGATCTGCTGTTGAGCGGTGAATTGCAGATCGTCTTGCCGGACTACCGGTTCGTCAATTCGCTGACTGGCAGGCAGATCTATATGGCGTATCTGCCGAATCGGAGGTACTCGACGAAGGTGCGGGTGTTGCGCGAGTTTCTGGAAACTCATCTGAAGGGGATTGGTGAATTGCCGCCTGAACTTTTCAAGGGCTAAAACCATTTGTAGGAGCCAGGCTTGCCTG
>NZ_JAIQWX010000062.1 GCF_020164475.1 Pseudomonas sp. REP124
CTGACACACCGCTTTCGCGAGCAAGCTTCGCTCCTACAGTGGTTTGTTGGACTACATTAAAAAGCCACTACCCAAACCCCAATGATTCGCTTATTCTTTGCCTGTATATAAATACAGTAGTCGAATCAGACAACCAAATTTGAAGGCATGTGAGGTGGTGAATGGCCGTCGAAGTGGTATACCGCAGCAGCCGAGATCTGGAGCGCTTGTTCATGGATAAAGCCGAAGCTGATCGTCATGACAAAATGCTCGAGCTGGCCGAGTTGCTGGCCGAAGTATTGCAGAAAGCCGTTCCGTCCCTGAACGAACAGCAAGTGGAAGAAGTCGGGATCTACATGGCGAAGAACCGCGATGTGTTTGCCAAGGCGTTCAAGAGCCAGCCGGATGCCCTGTCCGAGTTGCTGACCGCGCCGGTGGAAGCGCCGCAAGCAGTCGAAGCGCCCGTTGAAGAAGTGGCTGAAGAACCGGTTGCTCCGGCCAAGCCAGCCAAGGCCGCGAAAGCCGCCAAATAAATCAAAAGCTCGCAGCCTTCGGCAGCCCCTACACAATCCCAATGTAGGAGCTGCCGAAGGCTGCGAGCTTTTGCCCTTCTAGCGGTACAGAGCCTTTTCCGCCAACTCATCGGCCACTCGCGCCGGCGAGCGCTTTTCCGCCTGTGCGTGCGCGAATACTTCGGTCAGTCGCGAACTGATTTTCGACAGGTGCGCGGTGATGGTTCCCAACTCCTCGCCCCGATGCTTGAGCGACACGTAGATCAAGCCGCCGGCATTGATCACGTAGTCCGGTGCATACAGGATGCCCCGCCGCTCCAGTTGATCGGCGACGTCCAGATGGGTGAGCTGATTGTTCGCCGAACCCGCCACCGCCGAGCAACGCAGTTGCGTCACGCTGTGGCTATTGAGCACCCCGCCCAAGCCACAGGGCGCCAGGATGTCGCACGGCGTACTGAGCAGCGCATCGTTGGCAATCGGATGGGCGCCGAGTTGCTCCATGGCCAATTGCACCTTGCCGTGATCGATGTCGCTGACCAGCAGTTCCGCACCCGCGGCATGCAGCTGTTCGGCCAGCGCATAACCGACGTTGCCCAGGCCTTGAATCGCCACGCGCAGGCCTTCGAGGTTGTCGCTGCCCAATCGCGCCATGGCCGTGGCCCGAATGCCGGTGAACACGCCCATCGCGGCATGGGGTGCAGGATCGCCCGCCGATGTGGTGCTGGTGACGTGCTGGGTCTGTTGGGCGATGCAATCCATGTCCGCCACCGAAGTGCCGCTGTCGATGGCGGTGATGTAGCGCCCGTCGAGCTGATTGATGCAGCGCCCGAAGGCTTCGAACAATGCGCCGCGATTGGCCACATGGGCGGGCCGGATAATCACCGCCACGCCCCCGCCCTGAGCCAGGCCGGCCAATGCGGCCTTGTAACTCATGCCTTTGGCCAGGCGCACCGCATCCTCGATCGCGGACTCGTCGCTTGGATAGGCAAGGTAGCGACACCCTCCCAGGGCAGGGCCCAGGCGACTGTCATGAATGGCAATGACCGCCTTCAACCCGGTGACCGGGTCCACGCTCAGATGCAGCGATTCAAGGCGATTGCTTTGCATGAGAGCGAACATCGTAAAGGCTCCCGAATCCACTTCTTGTAGTCGCCAGTATAGGCTTGCGCGCAAAAATTGCCGGAGCGCACAGGAATAAGCGAAGCGGCCGTTAAGGTATTCGGAAATATCCCTCAAGCCGTCTAACCGGCACTGGACGGATGGCCCAGACGAGGCTAAAACGAGGCATTGCCCGGAGATTTTCATGACCCCGCGCCAATCGTTTTTCACTTGCCTGCAACGCTCACCGCCCGCACTGTTCGAGGCGGCGCTGTGGATTGCTGCCGAACATGACAGCGAAGTGAATCCGCACATGCTGCTGGAAAACTTCAAGACGCTCAGGCAACGGATCAGCGGCAGCTTGCCGATGCTGCCGGTTGGCGAACTGGCGCAACCCTTGTTGCGCTGCATGAATGACCTGGGATTTGCTCAGGACGACTCCACGCCCCTGCGTGCGCAGGCGGCATTGCTCCATCGAGTGCTTGAACGTCGACGCGGGCAACCTTTGGCCCTGGGACTGATTGCGCTGGAACTGGCCAGAGGCCTGGAAATTCCGTTGGTGGGAGTCAACTTCCCCGGTCATTTTCTGTTGCGGGTGCCAGGGGCCGATCATCTGCTCGACCCGTGCGGCGGGCGTCGTCTGTACCCCAACGATTGCCGCGAACTGCTGCATCGCCAATATGGCCCCGAGATGAAACTCAGCGCCGATCACCTGAGCACTGCAGAACCGCTGCAAATGCTCCAGCGCCTGTCGCGCAACCTGCGCCAGCTACACCTGGCCAACGACGATTACATCGGCGCCCTGATCGACGCCGAGCGGGTTCTGGAGCTGGGCAACGGCACCACCGCCGACTATCTGGCCCGGGCGAGCCTTTATCAGCGGCTGGAATGCCCCAACGCTGAGCGCTTCGACCTGGAGCATGCCCTGATGCTGACCGACGATCCGATTCAACGGATTCGTCTGACCGAGCGGCTGGGGCATTTGCCGCCCAATTCCATCGTCCATTGACCGTCCCATTCACCCCAATTCCCTGTGGGAGCGAGCCTGCTCGCGATGGCCGTAAACGATTACGCGGGGCATCAGACAGCCAGCGTTATCGTTGACCACCATCGCGAGCAGGCTCGCTCCCACAGTGGTCGGGTGTGACGGCGGGGGTGGCTTCTGAAGGCGAACGTACCTGGATGATCAACAACGCCGCAATCACCGCCGGTATCGCGCAGAAGAAGAAAATCTGCTGCACCGGCAAATGCATCGCCAGCAGCAGGCTGCCGAACAGCGGGCCGAGGATCGAGCCGAAACGCCCTACCCCCAATGCCCAACCGGTGCCCGTGGCGCGAACCTGCGCCGGGTAAAAATTGCTGACGAAGGCATTGAGGGTCAACTGCCCGCCGATGATGCAGAAGCCGGCGGCGAACACGCAGGCCACCAGATAGCGCGGATTGTCGTGGTTCAAGCCCAGCAGAATGGTGCAGACCGCCGCGCCTGCCAGGATGCAAGACAGCAGACGGACTTTGCTTTTCAGGCGGTCGGCGATCCAGGCCATGCCGATCGCACCGATGGTGCCGGCGAACAGGAACATCGAGGTCACCAGGTTGGCTTCGCTGAGTTTCAGACCACTTTCCAGTAGCAGCGTCGGCAACCAGCTGATCATGAAGTACAGCAGGATCAGGCTGACGAAGAAGGTCGCCCAGATCAGCATGGTCGGCCGTGCATAACCGTTGCGGAACAACTCCACCACAGTCAGCTTGCTGCCCTGCTCTTTCTCGTTCTGTTCGACGGACGCCACAGGCGGCTGCCAGTCCGGCAGCATACGCGCGGTGACTTTGCTCAGGCGAGCATAAGGCGGCGCATCGCGCAGCAGACGCGGCAGGGATTCAGGCAGCAGCCAGAACAGGAATGGAAACAGCAGCAGTGGCGTCACGCCACCGGCGAGGAACACCGCTTCCCAGCCGTAGCTTTCGATGAACCCGGCGGCGACAAAACCACCCGCCGCGCCACCAAAGGAAAACCCGCACGCGGCCAGCGTCACCATCAGCGTGCGCAGGCGCGGTGGCGAGTATTCCGACATCAGCGCCATGGCGCTGGGCATCGCGCCACCCATGCCGATGCCGCAGATGAAACGGGCGGCCATCAGCGTGTCCAGAGAGTTGGCAAACACCATCAGAACGGTCAGGCAGGCGTAGATCAGGACGCAGCAGAGCAAGACTCGGCGTACACCAAAGCGATCCGCCAAGGGCGTCACGGCCAGAGAGCCGAGGGTCAGGCCCAGCAGGTTGGCGCTGAACACCGGGCCGAAGGCGGCTTTTTCCAGGCCCCAATCCTGGGCCAGGGCCGGCACCACGTAGCCGAGCACCTGGGCGTCGTAGCCGTCGGTGACCAGCAGCAAAGCGAGGAGCAGCAAGATCAACCATTGATAACGGGACACGGGACGGGCATCGAGAGCCGCGCGGAAGCTGGCAATCTGGTTGTGCATGGCAGGGTTCCTGTACTTGTTTTAGGCGCACTCTGTAGGAGCGAGCATGCTCGCGATGGACGACAGGACACCGCGGGGTGTCAGGCTGCCAGCGTTATCGTTGACGTCCATCGCGAGCGTGCTCGCTCCTACAGGAAAGCGGCGTTACGGGGTATCGGGCTGGTTCGAGGGGTGCGCCTTGATGAAGGCCGGGTGCGTAGCCGCCAGCGCCGCCACACGGCGAATCCGCGGGTAAGCCTCCAGAGAGATGCTGAAGCGCTCGGCCGCGTACAACTGTGGAATCAAGTACACATCCGCCACGCCGGGCGTATCGCCAAAGCAAAATCCTTCATCGCCAATCAACTGCTCGACGCTGGCCAGCCCCTGGCTGATCCAGTGACCGATCCACTCGGTCACCTGGGTTTCATCGTGTCCCAATTGCCGCAACCGGTTGAGCACGCTGACGTTGTGCAGCGGGTGCACGTCGCAACCGATCAGCGCCGCCACGCCGCGCTCATGGGCGCGGGCGGCGAGGTCCTGGGACAGCAGCGGCACCTGTGGATAACGTTCCTCCAGGTACTCGATGATCGCCGGGGACTGGATCAGCAGTTCGCCTTCATCGGTGCGCAAGGCCGGCACCCGGCCCTGTGGATTGATGCCCAGGTACGCGGGCTGGCGATGTTCGCCACCGGGCGGCGCGATCAGGTTGACCGGCAGCGCCTGGTAATCCAGGCCCTTCAATGCCAGTGCAATGCGCACCCGATAGGACGAGGTGGAACGGTAGTAGGTGTAGAGCTCCATGACCCCTTCCCCTTAGCGCGCCGGCAGCACTTTGCCACGGCACTCGCCGAACCCGATGGAGGCAAAACCTTCACGGCTGCAACGGCCGCGCAGGATGATTTCGTCGCCATCTTCCAGGAACTTGCGCACTTCGCCCGACGCCAGCTCAATTGGCTTTTTACCGCCTTCGGTGATTTCCAGCAGGCTGCCGAACTGACCGCTTTCAGGTCCCGACAAAGTGCCCGAACCGAACAGGTCGCCGGCCTGCAACTGGCAGCCGTTTACGCTGTGGTGCGCGACCATTTGCGCCACGGTCCAGTACATGTGTTTCGAGTTACTCAGGGTCAGGCGATGAGGCGGCAGGTTTTTCTCGCGCATGGCTTCGGTCAGCAGCAGCACCTCCAACTCGATGTCGAAGGCGCCAGCGGCCTGATCGCGCTTGTCGAACAGGTACGGCAACGGCTGCGGATCACCTTCCGGACGCGCAGGCTGGGCGCGACGGAACGGCTCCAGCGCTTCGGCGGTCACGACCCAGGGCGAAATGCTGGTGATGAAGCTCTTGGACAGGAACGGCCCCAGCGGCTGGTATTCCCAGGCCTGTATGTCCCGCGCCGACCAGTCGTTGAGCAGGCAGAAACCGGCGATGTGATCGGCGGCGTCACCGATGGCGATGGCATCGCCCATCTCGTTGCCGCGACCGATCCAGATGCCCAGTTCCAGTTCGTAATCCAGACGCGCGCACGGGCCGAAGGTCGGCTCGCTCTGCCCGGCCGGCAGGGTCTGGCCTTTCGGACGACGCACGTCGGCGCCGGAGGTGCGAATGGTCGAGGCGCGGCCGTGATAGCCGATCGGCACGTACTTGTAGTTCGGCAGCAAAGGGTTGTCCGGGCGGAACAGTTTGCCGACGTTCTGCGCGTGTTCGATGCCGACGTAGAAGTCGGTGTAGTCATTGATCTTCGCCGGCAGGTGCATCTGACAATCCGCCGCCAGCGGCAGCAGTTTGGCGCCCTGGGCTTCGAGCTTGCCGTGCAGGGTGCTGCCTTCGCCGAGCAGTTCCAGCAGGCGTTCGCGCAGGGCGACACGCGCCTCGCGGCCCAGTTCGAAGAAAGCGTTGAGCTGGCCGCCACGGGTGGCTTCGACAGCGGTCTTCGCCGCACCCTCGAACAGGCCGAAATCCAGCGCGGCCTCCAGATCGAAAATACGCTCACCAATGGCCACGCCACTGCGGGGCGCCGAACCTTTCACGCTGAACACGCCCAGCGGCAGGTTTTGCAGCGGGAAATCGGCATGTCCGTTGGCCGAGGCAACCCAGCTGCGAGTGATGGAAGTCTGCGTCATGGGTTATCTCCGGGTCGGGTCGAAAGTGGCTGGCAGCGTGGACCAGCAAGCGTCGTAGTTGGTTTGCAGATGCGGGCAATCGAGGGCGAAACGGCTCGGACGCAGCACCTGGCTGGTCTCGAACATGAAGGCCATGGTGTTGTCGATCTTGGCCGGTTTCAGGTCCGCATTCATCGCCTTGGTGCAGGTCTCGCCATCCGGGCCGTGGGCACTCATGCAGCTGTGCAGCGAAGCGCCGCCGGGGACGAAACCTTCAGCCTTGGCGTCGTACTCGCCCTGGATCAGGCCCATGAATTCGTTCATCAGGTTGCGGTGGAACCACGGCGGACGGAAGGTTTTCTCGGCCACCATCCAGCGTGGCGGGAAGATCACGAAATCGAGGTTGGCCAGGCCGTGCACGCTGGTCGGCGAGGTCAGCACGGTGAAGATCGACGGGTCCGGGTGATCGAAGCTGACCGTGCCGATGGTATTGAAAAGTCGCAGGTCGTATTTGTACGGCACATTGTTTCCGTGCCAGGCGACCACGTTCAGCGGTGAATGATCGAGCTGAGTGCCCCACAACTGGCCGAGGAATTTCTGCACCAGAATAGTTGGCTGCGCGAGATGTTCGTAATGGGCAACCGGGGTCAGAAAGTCCCGCGGGTTGGCCAGGCCGTTGCTGCCGATCGGCCCCAGGTCCGGCAGGCGCAGTGGCGCGCCGTGGTTCTCTGCGATGTAGCCGCGGGCTTGCGGGTCGAGCAGTTCGACACGGAATTTCAGGCCCCGTGGCAGCACGGCGATTTCCAGCGGCTCCACGTCCAGCACGCCCAGCTCGGTGGCGATTCGCAGGCGGCCCAGTTGCGGCACCAGCAGCATTTCGCCGTCGGCATTGAAGAACACCCGCTCCATGGATTGGTTGGCGCGGTACTGGTAGATGCTGATGCCGGCCGGCTTATCCGCACCGGAATTGGCGGCCATGCTCACCAGACCATCAACGAAATCCGTAGGTTCAGCAGGAAAATCGAAGGCGTTCCAGCGCAGGCGATTGGGCGTCACTTCACCCAACGGGCCGCCGGCCAGTTGCCGGTCGAGCTTGATGAAGGCCGGGTGATTGGCCGACGGCTGGATACGGTACATCCAGGTCCGCCGCGCTTCGCTGCGGGCCATGGTGAAGGCGGTGCCGGAAAACAGTTCGGTGTAGAGACCGTACGGGGCTTTTTGCGGGGAGTTCTGGCCGACCGGCAATGCGCCGGGCAACGCTTCGCTGCTGAATTCGTTGCCGAAGCCCGACTGATAAGCCAGCGCTGGCGTCGTGGAATCAAGGTTCATGAAGCCTCCTGAACAGGAAACAGGTCGTGACCTTTTCGCTCTGCAGCAGAGGCCGAGGCACGCCAAAATTGTTTTTATCGTAATCCAATTACGAATAACGTAATTTGAATGCTATCGAGCGTCAAGCTATAAAGACGCCCATTCACCCCGCCCCTCACCCTATTGAACGACGGCGCCACCATGGAAAAGCCCACCAGCGACAGCAACGGTAAACAGAAAGTCCGCTCCGCCGAGGTGGGTACCGACATCCTCAAGGCATTGGCCGAGTTGTCGCCCTCGACGTCACTATCACGCCTGGCCGAACACGTGCAGATGCCGGCCAGCAAGGTTCACCGCTATTTGCAGGCGCTGATCGCCAGCGGTTTTGCCGAGCAGAACACCGCGACCAACCACTACGGGCTGGGTCGTGAAGCCTTGCGCGTGGGACTGGCAGCACTCAACAGTATGGACGTGCTGAAAGTCGCCGCCCTGCCACTGGCCGAGTTGCGCGACGAGCTGAACGAAACCTGCTTCCTGGCGGTATGGGGCAACCAGGGCGCGACCGTGGTTCACATCGAGCCTGCGGTGCGGGCCGTGACGGTGGTGACGCAATTGGGTTCGGTGCTGCCGCTGCTCAGCTCTTCCACCGGCCTGGTGTTCGGCGCCTACCTGCCCAAGCGGGAAACCGTGGACCTGCGCGAGCAGGAACTGCAGGCCCACACCGCCCATCCACTGGCGGACGATCAGGTGTATGCGGCCATCTGCGAGCAGATCCGCGCACGCGGGCTGCATCATGTGCATGGCTTGCTGATGCCGGGGGTGGATGCGTTGTCGGCGCCGGTGTTCAACGCGATGGGCAATGTGGTGGCGGTGTTGACCGTGGTGGGGCCGACTTCACTGTTTCATGCCGACGAAGATGGTCCGGCGGCGCAGCGGTTGCTGGCGGCGGCGCGGGCGGTGAGTTGGCGGATGGGGTTTGAGGTGGGTGGTGGGTCAGTTACCTGAAAATTGAACAAGCACTGAGTGCATTGTGGTGAGGGGATTTATCCCCGTTGGGCTGCGAAGCGGCCCCAAAAAAGATGGGACTGCTGCGCAGTCCAACGGGGATAAATCCCCTCACCACAGTTATGTGTTGGGTTTAATAAATCGGCGATAACCGCATCCTACCCCTGCGCAATCAGCCCCAACTTCTTGGCCGTAGCCACCGCCTGCGTCCTGCGCTCCACCCCCAACTTGCTATGAATCCGCCGCGCATGGGTTTTCACCGTGTGCAACGAGATGAACAACTGCTCGGCGATCTGCTGATTGGAATTGCCCTGGGCGATCAGGCTCAGCACCTCCAGCTCCCGCCCGCTCAACGGATTGTCATCCAGATGCACCACAGGCTCGTCGTCCATGCCCAGACGAGCGAGCAAGGTCGGCTGGCGCAGCCGCAACTCATTTAACGCCTGCTGCAAATGGCAACGCCTCACCAACGCCAGCCCCGCCTGCAAGGCCGAGGTCGCGAGGTCCGTCTCGCCAAGCAGATCGGCCACTTCGCCGATGGCCAGCCGCAACTCGCATTCCAGCGCCAGCATCCCCTGCCGTTGCGCGTGTTCCAGCAAGACCTTGAGCTGCTGCAACGGATGCTTCGCCGTTTGCAGATGGGTTTCGGCGAGGATCAGCAGGTATTCGATCCGCGCAATCAGCTCCACAGTGGCCGGGGGCGCCTGACGGGCATGGGGCCCGCGAAAGTGACGCAGCACCCGGGTCAGCGCCTCCTGGACCAGTTCCGGCCGCCCCTGCTGCAACCAGAAGTGACTGCTGATTTGCAGCAGGACGCTGCGATACACGGTGTCGGGAATCTTGCGCTGTTGCATCAAGCGCTCGGCTTCACGCAAACGATCGAACGCGAGCGCGTAATCCTGTTGATTGGCCGCCACCTGGGCCTGTCCGAGAAAGCCATACAGCGCCCGTTTGTCCTGGCTGTAGAGGCAATCCTGCAGGCCGCTGCGGAAGAATTCGGCGGCCGTTTCATCCTGCCCTTGCCACAACGCCAGACGCCCGCGGCGCAAGGCAATGCGCCCCAGCAGCGGGGTCGGGCGATCGGCCTGGCGGCTCAACAATTGGTGAATATCGGCCAACAGGCTTTCGGCGCGATGGGGCGCGCCGCGATGTTCGAGCAACTGCGCATGGTCGAGTTCGAGCAAGCCTTCGAACAGCAACGATCCTTGAGCCCGCGCCAGACACAGCGCCTCGCGGTTGAGCGCCTGAGCGGCATCCAGCTCGGCATTGAGCATCGCCTGCTGAGTCAGCCCGGACAGGCACAACAGGCGCGCCGGCCAAGCCTCTGTCGCCAGCGCGGCCAATTCCTCGACAAAGTGCTCACGAGCCGCCGCCATGCGTCCCTGCAAATGCAGCAACCAGCCCTGTTGCGCCTGCCAGCGCGCGAGCAGTTGCCGCTGGGACGCCGCCGTCGGTTGTGGCGCGAAGCGCGCCATTTGCTCGATGCACACCGCTGCCTGATCGAAGCGTCCGGCAAACAACAGCGCCGCCGTGGTCAGGCCAACCAGTTGCGGCGAACCGAGGGTCAACTCCTGCCCCTGATGCTCATGCAGATCCAGTAACAGGCGCACGTTCTCGCGGCGGAACAAATGCTCGAAGTTGAAGTGCTGCAACAAGCTCACCGCCGCCTCGAACTCTTCGGCCAGCAGCGCCTGCTCGAAGGCACCCTGCCAGTCCTCCTCGGCGCAGAACCATTGGCAGGCGCGCCGATGCCAGGAACGCCCCACGATTCCCGGCTCATCACGCATGGCCAGCGCCAGCGGCACGAACACCCGCAGCCAGTCGGCGGAGTCTTCCCAGGGCTCGATAAAGCAGCCCATGTCCTGCAACGCCTGCAACCATTTCGCGCCTTCACCGACGCCGAACAGATGCTCGCAGAGGCCGGCATTGAAGCGCGGCAAGTGGGCCAGCACCTGCCAGGCTTCGACCAGTTCCGGCGACAGGGTGCTGAACAATTCGTGTTGCAGATAATCGAGCAAGGTCGCCGAGCGCCCCTGCCGTTCCTGCCCCGCCGCCCACGGACAGCCCTCGAGCAGGGCAATGCGCACACCGGCGCACCAACCGCCGCTGCGCTGGACCACGCGCCTGGACAGACTGGCCGCCTGGGACGGTTCGACATGACCGAGCAACTGCTCGACCTCAGCCTCGGTAAAGGCCAGCGCCGGGCCGTCGCATTCGTACAGCTCATCATCGAGCAACAACCGTGGCCAGTTGCAGGACGGACGCCGACGTGAAGCCAGCCACCAACTCAGCGCCGGGTTGCTGAGGGCCAGCAGGCGATCGAGAAGACGGTCCAGTTCAGGGTGGGAGACGCGACAGTAGTCATCGATGAACAGCCAGGTCGGCGTCTGCAATCGCGCGAGATGTTCCAGCAATGCAGACTCATCCGTCGGCGCCAGCCCGAGCACTTGCGCCAGTCTCTGGAGGAAGTCGCCGACACTCAACGACGCCCCCGCCAACGGCAGCCAATGCACCCGGCAATCAACTGGCGCGCGCAACAGGCATTCGGTGATCAGCGCACTCTTGCCGCTGCCGGCCGGTGCGCAGAGCAACTTCACCCGCGCGGTGGCGGCCAGCAAGGGCTCGACCAGTCGCTCGCGGGACAGGTGGTGGGAAGACAAGCGAGGCAGAAATCCAGGACGGTCCAGACACGTCGTCATGGCAGTCATAGTGGTGCGCCTTTTTATCGTTGTGGCGCCACCCTAGTCCCCTCCGGAGCGCTTGTTGAAGAAGTATTCAGCAGGCTGATTTACAGCCATAAAAAAGGTGACCACGGGGTCACCTTTTTGTGTAAAAGCCTGTAGGACTTTTACCTCACACCTGTACTCCGCAGGGCTGCCGGCGTGTAGTCCCCGGCTTTTGCCGCGATGTTGAATTCGAAGCTGCGTTTCTCTTCGTTCTTCATCCCCAGGGCGATGTAGCGACCGGCGATCAGGTCATACAGCGCTTCGACGGTGTAGGCCGGCACCTGATGATCGTAGTAGAACTGCGCATGCCCCTCGGCCACGCGCCAGAGCTGGCCGCGACCGTCGTAGTGATCGGCCAGCGCCACCTGCCAGGTGTCCTCGTCGAGGTACATGTGACGCTTGGCGTACACGTGCCGCTCGTTGGGCTTGACCGTGGCGACCACTTCCCAGACCCGGTGCAGCTCGTAGCGGGTCAGGTCCTGGTTGATGTGCCCGGCCTTGATCACATCGGTGTATTTGAGGTCAGGCGAATCGAGCTTGTAGCTGTTGTACGGGATGTACATTTCCTTCTTGCCGATCAGCTTCCAGTCATAACGATCCGGCGCGCCGGAAAACATGTCGAAGTTGTCGGTGGTGCGCAGGCCGTCGGACGAGGTACCGACGCCGTCGTAAGCGACTTGCGGCGCTCGCCGCACACGACGTTGACCGGCGTTGTAGATCCAGGCCTTGCGCGGTTCCTGGACCTGATCAAGGGTCTCGTGAACCAGCAGCACGTTGCCCGCAAGACGCGCCGGCGCGGTGACTTCCTGCTTGAAGTAGTTGAGCACGTTGTCATCGCTGCCCGCTTTCAGATCCCCCAGCAGCGACGGCACGGCCACTTCATCCTTGAAGCGGATCACGGTGAAATCGCCATTGGCCTGCGGCGTGGCCTGGGTAATGGTGCGACGCAGGTTGCCGCCGTGGTAACGGGTGATGTGGTTCCAGATCACCTCGACACCGTTCTTCGGAATCGGGAACGCGTAGTAGCGGTTGCCGGTGAAATTGGCCAGGCCGTTGCCGTCGTTGATCGGGGTCACGTTCAATGCGCTGCGCTTGGCCGATTCGTAGATTTCCGGTGGCAAGGCGGCGGTGCGGTGGGTCGGGTACACCGGAATCTTGTAGGTTTCCGGGTAGCGCTTGAACATCGCGATCTGCCCGTCCGAGAGCTTGTCCTTGTACTTGTCGACGGTGGCCGCAGTGATGATGAACAGCGGTTTTTCATTGGCGAACGGGTCGGCCAGAAAGCCCTTGCTGTCCACCGCGCCGGCGTTTTTCGGGATGCCGCCGGTCCACGCCGGAATCGAACCGTCGGCATTGCCGGCCTTCTCTGCGCCCAATGGCGTGAGGCTGGTGCCGAGCTTGTTCGCCTCTTCCGGCGACACCGCAGCCAGGACGTTGACGGCCAGCAAACCGAGGGCCAGGACACCACATTGCAGAATCATCTTGCGCATGGAAATCATCCTTCTAAAGACGGGTCAGAAGTTCACGCCAAAGCTCAACGCCACGAAGTCGCGGTCCTCGAGCGTGTTGTAGTCGCCACCGAAGAAGTCGGTGTAACTGAGGCTTGCGGTGTAGGTGTTGCGGTAGTCCGCATCGACACCCAGGCTCACGGCCTTGGCGCCTTCGTTGAACAGACCGTTGGGGCCGTAACCCGTGACGTCGTGGGACCACGACAGGTTGGGCTTGAAGTTGATCCCGGCGATGACGTTGTTGTAATCGAGGATCGCCCGGGCGCGATAACCCCAGGAAGTCGAGGTCACGAAACCGTCGGTATCGCCGCCGAAACCGTACTGGCCATACACCGAATCGCGGCCGTAACGCAGCTTGCTGCGAGACTCCAGGCCACCGACATGCACCACCGCTGCTTCGCCCACCAGAGTGAGGCGGTCAGCGCCGGCGACCTGATCGATGAAGTGCGTGAGGGTGCTCTGGATCTGCGTGATCTCTTTGCGGCGGTAGCCTTTGTTGTCGGCCCCCGGTGAAGTGGCGATAGGCGAAGCGGCGCCGCCAGCGATGGGGTTGAGCATGGCCAGGGTCAGGTCGTTGGTGTTGACCTGCACCGGTGCGTTGGGGCGATAGCTGATTTCGCCGGTCCACGCCGTGCCGGTGGACAAGGTGGTGGAGAAACTCGCGCCATACAGGCGAATGTCTTCCGGGTATTCGAGATAGTACTGGCCGCGACCGAGCATCACGCTCTGGGCCAGCCCCGCGCCGCTGCCCGGAGCGATGCGGTTGGCGGTGGCGATAATCCCCGGAAGGCTGGCCAGGGTGGACAAGCCCGCGGTGGTGGTGCCGACGTTGGGCGTGCGGCTGTGGTAGTTCATGAAGTACAGGCCGTACTCGGTGTCATCACCCAGCCAGCGCAATGCCGTACCCCACTGCCCCGAATCCCGGGCATCGCGGTCGCCACCGCGGGGAACCACCACGCCTTCGCGGGTGACTTCGAAGCCCTGGCCGAAGGCCGCGGCAATCGGCTGCAACGGCGCAATGGCCGGGCTGGCAACGGTGTAGTTGTTGTCGCAACCGTCGGCCACCACATCGTTGCCAAAGAAGGTGCCGCAGTTGTCGACGACGGTCTGGTCCCATTCCAGCTGATAGAAGCCTTCAACCGTCAACTTGTCGGTCAGGCCCTGGGAGGCGAACAGCATGTTGACCGGAATCAGGCCTTCCTTGATCTCGGCGCCGGGACGCCGGAAGGCGGAAACGTCGATCGGGTTGATGCTGTTGATCGAGTTGCCGATGAAGGTACTTTCACCCCAGCTGACCACCTGCTTGCCCGCACGCACCGTGCCCGGCAGATCGGCGATGGAGTAGTTGTGATAGACGAAGGCATCGAGGATCTGCCCGCCCGAGGACTTGGCGCCTTCCTTGCGGTTTTTGTCGCTGATGGGCTTGAACGGCCGGTCTTCGTCCTTGAGCTCGAAGTCGTACCAGTACTTGCCACGGACAAACACGCCGGTGTCGCCGTATTTCAATTCAAGATCGTGGATGCCCTTGAAGATCTTCGAGAAGGTTTCGCCCTTGCCGAAGTTCTGGCGCCCGTCGTCACCGGTCGAGGCCTGCCCGCTCCCGCCGTTGGGGATCCCCACCAGCGATTGATCCGCATCGCGCATGCCCCAGCTCGCGCCCACCGACAGCGACGAGTCGAACGTGCCCTCGATTTCCCCGATGTTGAAAGAAACAGCCTGCGCCTGGGCACAGCAACCCAAGGCCACCGCAACGGCCAGCGCCTGCGGTTTGAAGATGGCGCGCATTGTTGTTTTTGTCATGCGTCTTCCCCGGTGAGTGACAGAAGGCCTCACCCTACTGCCGCCCGCCGGGTGCGATAAGCGCACCAAGGAGGTATTCGCGATGTACCTCCAAAGGATTACCGGGCCTGTGGCGCGGGGTTTTGCGCAGGGCATGAATGAGTTCGATGGCAAGCCATCACCCGAACGCATGAACCCCACAAATCCCTGTAGCAGCTGCCGCAGGCTGCGTTCGGCTGCGAAGCAGGCGCCGATCAGTCGAGCGGGCTCATCAGGTAAATCGTGCATGCAGGATCTACGACTGCTACGCAGCCGAACGCAGCCTTCGGCAGCTGCTACAGTGAATGCGCGAGGACAGGCTACTGTTGTCCGCCCTGTAATAGTGCATGTCAGGAATCGCTGTTTTTCCACCGGCAGCAAAGCCTTACCCTGACTGCGTTTTCACAAGACGTGAAAGCCCCGACAGCGACAGGCAATCCGCCCTCGCCGCCGGCAACAGATTTCAGGTGATTTGAAGTTTTCGGCTCACCGCCCCGTGTACACCGACGTTGATTTGTAGCTCCTGGATCCAACGTCTTGCTTGGCCGCTGCCTTTGCAGCGGCCTTTTTTATGGGCGGGATTTTTTGGCGAACGCCAGGTAGGGTTACAGCGCGTACTTCTGCAGATTCCCCATCATTTCCTTCAGCGCTTCGATGTTGTCCTTCGGATGCGCCGCTCCCTCGAAATCGCAGATCTGCTGGAAATGCTCGGCCACGTCTTCCGGCGAGAAACCGGCCCGTGGGTCGAATCCGACGCCGAGGCTGCGTTCCCAGCGGACTTTGCCCATCCAGCCGCCGCCGACTTCGAACAGGCCCGAGGTGTCCTGGCAGTTTTCGCTGGCCAGGTACACCACCAGTGGGCTGACCAGTTCCGGTTTGAGTTGCTCGAACACTTGCGGCGGGATCAGGCCTTCGGTCATGCGGGTGCCGCCGGTTGGGGCGATGGCGTTGACCAGAATGTTGTTCTTGCGCCCTTCCAGAGCCAGGGTGCGGGTCAGGCCGTAGAGGCCGAGCTTGGCCATGCCGTAGTTGGACTGGCCGAAGTTGCCGTAGATGCCCGAAGTGGAGGCGGTGAAGATCACCCGCCCGTAGTTTTGCTCGCGCATGTGCGGCCAGGCGGCGCGGGTGACCTTGTAGGCGCCTTCGACGTGGACGCGGTAAACCAGCTCCCAGTCGGCGTCTTCCATCTTGTGGAAGGTCTTGTCACGCAGGATGCCGGCGTTGTTGACCACCACGTCGACACGGCCGAAAGCGTCCATGGCGTGTTGAACCAGTTTGTCGCCGTCTGTGACCGAATCGTGGTTGGCCACCGCCGTGCCGCCGGCGTCGCGGATTTCCGCCACCACACGGTCGGCCGCCGAAGCGTTGGCGCCTTCGCCCTGGGTCGAACCTCCCAGATCATTGACCAGAACCTTGGCACCCTGTTTGGCGAACAGCAGTGCGTGCGCCCGTCCCAGGCCACCACCTGCACCGGTGATGATCACGACTTTATCTTCGAAGCGTACAGATTGACTCATGGGGGGACTCCAGCAGGCCTTGGGACGATGGGTCCGAGTGTCAGGCACGGCGCTGCGGGTCACAATGAACACGAGGGAGGCTGAATAGTGCACGATAAGGCTGGGGGATGATGAATTCTGATGGCGTTTACAAGATCACAGCCTTCGGCAGCCTCCACATAAGCGCTACCGAATGCTGCAATCTTTTCAGGAACACGCAACCTTGAGCGGCGGCAATGCCAGCCGGTCGCGAAACTCCAGGTAGTGCTTGAGCACCTGGCACGGCGCTTCGATCTGCGGGTAATGGCCGATGTCGTTCAGCAATACCGTATCCGGTTCGGCAATCAGCTCCCGATAGCGCGCAACCATGTGCGCGCCGGAGATCGGGTCGACCTCGCCATCGATCACTCGCAGCGGCACCTCGCCGCGCTGCATCGCGCTGACCCAACGATCGCGCTGCACGCGTCGCTCGGGAATGTAGGCGATCAGTTTGTGCATGACCCGCGGCCCGCGGTTGGTCTCGATCAGGCTCCAGAAGTCATCGATCACACTTTCGCTGGGACCGGTTTTCGGCCCAAAGATATGCCGGAAACTCTTCACCAGACCATCGCGACTGAACGCGCGGCCGATCATCCAGCCCAATGGGCTGAGCAGCAGTTTCTGCATCAGCACCGGGCGATGAGTTTCCGGGAACAGGCCGCCATTGAGGAACACGCAACTGGCGATATTGATACGCGATTCGTAATGCCGCGCCAGCAGTTCCTGGGCCACGCTGTCGCCATAATCGTGGGCCAGCAGGTGCACAGACTCCGCGACATTCATGTGTGCCAGCAGCGCCTGCTGCAGGTCGGCTTGTTCGAGAAGGCTGTATTCGTGGTTCACGGGTTTGGCCGAATCGCCAAAGCCGAGCATGTCGCAGGCAATCACGCGATAGCGCTGGGTGAGCGGTTGCCACAGGTAATGCCAGTCCCAACTGGCGCTGGGGAAGCCATGAATGAGCAGCAGCGGCTCACCCTGCCCCGCCGTCCAGTAACGGATGGTCTGGCCACGGAAAGTGAAGGTCCGGCTGCGCTTTCGCCAGGCCGACAGGGGAATTTCGGCGAGTGCCATTAGAGTTTGTACCCCGGGTCCAGTTTATCGAGTTTGCGCAGCAGCGCCGGCCAGGCCAACGCGCCGCCCATGCCTTGGGCACTTTTGGTAACGCCGGCGATCATCGCCTTGGCTCCCGCCAGGATCTGCGGTTCGATGGCAATCAGCTCCGTACCACCGGTCTGCGCCATGACCTGAATGTCACAGGCTCGCTGGAAGGTGAACATCATCAGGAAAGTGTCAGCGATGCTGCTGCCGCAGGTCAGCAGGCCGTGGTTATGCAGCATCAGGAAATTGTTTTCGCCGAGGTCGGCTTGCAGCCGCGCCTTTTCCTCGTGATCGAGCGCCACGCCTTCGTAAGCGTGATACGCCAGGCTCGACAGCACGAACAGCGACTGCTGGCTGATCGGCAACACGCCCTGTTTCTGCGCCGACACCGCAACACCGGAGGCGGTGTGAGTGTGCAGCACGCAAACCACGTCGTGTCGGACTTCATGCACCGCGCTATGGATGGTGTACCCGGCCGGATTGATCTCGTAGGGACTGTCCATCAGCTTGTGGCCCGCCTGATCGACCTTGACCAGGCTGGAAGCGGTAATTTCGTGGAACATCATCCCGAACGGATTGATCAGGAAGTCCTCGGTGCCGGGTACCTTGGCGGAGATGTGGGTGAAAATCAGATCATCCCAGCCATGCTGGGCCACCAGACGGTAACAGGCGGCGAGGTCCACGCGGGCTTGCCATTCGGCGGGGCTGACCAGGTCTTTGACGCTCTGAGGCGATTGAACGGGGGCTACGTTCACGGCAGGGGAACCTCTATTTTTATTATGGAGTGTTTCCAATGACTACCGAGTCTAGTCAGCCCTCCCCGTTCACGGAGTTGCATTGGCAGCCAGCTTGATGGCCGAACGAGTCAGCGGCCAAAACAGTTTGGATCCATGTCAAAGGGCTGTCGCCAGAGAAGTTACGGGGCGCGCTTGGAGCCGCCCCGTCAGAAGCATGACGAACGCCGTTGCAGCGTCCGTATCAGTCGTTCAGCCCTTGAGCGCGCCGACCAGCTCCGTAAGCCAAGGCTCGGCGTCCGCCTCCGGGTTGACGCTTTCGCTGGCGTCCAGGCGCAACATCGGCAGCACTTCACGAATGCCCAACTCACCGAACAGCTCGCGCATCAACTCGCCACCGCCGCAGAAGGTATCGCCGTAACTGGCATCGCCCAGGGCGATCACCGCGCCCGGCAAGCCACGCCATGCCGCCGGCAACTGGTCGCGAATGGCGAAATACAGCGGCTGCACGTTATCCGGCAATTCACCCATGCCGGTGGTGGAAGTCACGGCCAGAAAAGCCTCGGGGCCGAATGCCTGAAGATCGGCGAGGCTGGCACGAGGGCTGTAAGAGGTTTCGAAACCGGCGGTTTTCAAAATGCTGGCGGCGTGACGAGCGACTTCTTCGGCCGTGCCGTATACCGAGCCGGAAATGATGGCGACTTTCATCAATCTGATCCTGGAGCTGAGTCAAAGACCCGGATATTAACAGCAGGGTCCCGATTGTTCTTTTAGAATGCCTCGAATCACCCACAAGGAAGGTTTTCACCGATGATCAACGCCAAGCTGCTGCAACTGGCCATCAACGCCTCCAACGATGGAATCGTGATTGCCGAAAAGGAAGGCGACCAGGACAAGATTCTGATTTACGTCAATCCGGCATTCGAGCGCATGACCGGTTACACCAGCGAAGAAATCCTTTACCAGGATTGCCGCTTCCTGCAATCGGGCGATCGCGACCAGGACGCCTTGCCAAAAATTCGCGACGCGTTGAACAGCGGCGGCTCGTGCCGGGAAATCCTGCGCAACTACAAGAAAGATGGCACGCCGTTCTGGAATGAACTGTCCATTTCGACAGTGAAAAACCCGAACGATGGCCAGGTTTACTTCATCGGCGTGCAGAAAGATGTGACGGTGCAGGTCAAGGCACAGCAGCGGGTGGCGCAGCTTGAAGCGCAGTTGGCACAGGTTCAGGCCGAACTTGCCGCGTTCAAGGCGACGAACGGCGCAAACATTTCACAGAATTAGTTGTCACTAACTACAATCACCAATGACTTTGTAATTATATATTTCGAGCTAGCCATGCACCGCGACGCGCTCCTGACCCAGGATGAACTGGATTTTATCCAGACCATGCAGCACAACCCGGCACTCAACGTTCGGGATGCGACGTCGAGCCTGCTCGTCAATGGCGGTTCGCAGATCCGTGACTTGCTCACGCGCCTTGCTGCTCATGAGCAGGTCACCATTCAAGCCAACTTCGAAAACCAGCAAATGACCTTTCCCCTGCATCTGGTGGAAGACGAGTTTCATGCGCTGCATCTGCGTCTTGGCGTGCCCAGCATCTATGAAGACGGGCCGCTGGTCCGGCCATGGCGCCTGGTGCTCGACGAACCGGTAGCCCTGGAAAACTCCAAGGGACAGCCGGGTTCGATGTGGGTGCACGAAGTGTCGTTCAAGGGTGTTCTGCTGGAAATGCGCAACAAGACCAAGGCGCCGAAACATTTCGCGTTGTGGTTCAGCCCTTCGGGCTACGAGCGGATCGCCTTGCGCGGCACCCTCGAGAAGGAAACCGAACAGGGTTTCTATGCCTATCAGCTTAGCCAGCACGACACGGATGAAACCGAGCGTCTGCGCCAGTACATCCTGCAACAGCACCGGTTGACCCATCCGGCGCTGCACCTCTAACCGGCTTCAAGTATCCAGGTTGCCCGCCAGGAACTGTTTCAGTCTCTGACGCATCACCGCGCCCTCATTCCCCAGGCAACCGATCGACGATCCCGCCAGACTCTGCTCAGCCAGATCCGACGCATCGCCCGCCAGCAACACCGGACAATCCACACTCATCGCCAGCCGATTCAGCCGCCGTGGCAATTCGGGGCTGGGCACATGATTGGAAAACAGCACCAGCGCCTGAGGCTTGATTCGTTCGCAGACCAGGATCAATTCGTCGAGCGGCTGGCCGATGGTCAATACGCGCACGCCGGTTTGCCCACAACTCAGGAACAGGGCGGCAATCAGCAACTCAAGCTCGCGGCACTGGCCTGCCAGGGCACTGACGACGACACGCCGCGGTTTGGTGTCCCGAACCAGTAGCAAGCGCTGCAAAACTCTGGAGCGCAGAAAACTGTCGAGAAACAGCCACTCGCTGGTTCGACCGAACGAGTCCTGGCGCTGCAGCAGTTGTTTCCAGAGCGGGATCAGGATGTCCTGGAACACGACCGATTGGGTGTAACTGGAAAAGATCTGCGAGTAGACCTGGTCCAGTTGTACATCGTCGAACGCACTGACCGCCGCCTGAATCTGCGACTGCCATTGTGCGTAATCGGCCTGGACCAGTTTTTCGGGAATGATGTGCGACAGCGCCTGAAGCGGCGACGCCTTGGCGAGGATTCGGCCGATCTTGCTGACGGCCACGCCGCGCTCGATCCAGTCGAGGATGCTGCGCACGCGCTCGATATCGGCCATGGAGTACAGGCGATGCCCACTTTCGGTACGCGTGGGGACGATCAGACCATAGCGCCGCTCCCAGGCGCGCAGGGTGACCGGGTTCACGCCTGTCAGGCGCGACACCTCACGAATCGGGAAGAGCTCTTCCCGCTCGAACGAAAGGAGATTCGATTCACCTGGGGCAATGTCAGTCAGGACAGGCATTTGGCGATCTACATCCGTGTGTGATTTGGAGACTATTGTAACGCCCACTTCTCACCCACTTTCAAGGCCTGGTTTGTTCTGATGGCAATTGAGTGTCGCAGACACAGCGCATGAAGGTCGCTACGGACACCCCCTGCAGGAGCGAGCTTGCTCGCGATGGACGTCAACGATGACGCGGGAAACCGGATGCCCCGCAGTGTCCTTGCGCTCATCGCGAGCAAGCTCGCTCCTACAGAATCAGAGGCCGTAGGTGAACGCGACGAAGCGCTGGTATAGTTTTGCTCTTACCGCGACGCGAGCCGTTCATGACTTCTTCCGCAGCTCCCATCCTCATCACCGGTGCCGGCCAGCGCGTTGGCCTGCACTGTGCGCAGCGTTTGCTCGAAGACGGCCATCGCGTGATCTTCAGCTACCGCAGCGAGCGCCCCGGCGTGCAGACGCTGCGTGATCTGGGGGCGACGGCGATGTTCGCCGACTTCTCCACCGAAGCCGGAATACTCGATTTCATCCGCGAACTGAACGCCCATACCGACAGCCTGCGGGCCATCGTGCACAACGCGTCCGAATGGCTGGCCGAGACCCCGGACACCGACGCGCAGGCGTTCACCCGCATGTTCAACGTGCACATGCTGGCGCCTTACCTGATCAACCTGCATTGCGCCGACCTCCTCGAACGCTCGACCCCGGCGGACATCGTGCATATCAGCGATGACGTGACACGCAAGGGCAGCAGCAAGCATATTGGTTACTGCGCCAGCAAAGCCGGACTTGAAAGCCTGACCCTGTCCTTTGCCGCAAAATACGCGCCGGGCATCAAGGTCAACGGCATTGCCCCGGCGCTGCTACTGTTCAACCCTGATGACGACGCGGCCTACCGCGCCAAGGCGCTGGCCAAATCCGCGCTGGGCATCGAGCCCGGCAGCGAGGTGATCTACCAGGGCCTGCGCTATTTGCTCGATAACCCCTATGTCACCGGCACGACCCTGACCGTCAATGGCGGAAGGCACATCAAATAAGTGTCCCGCGAGGATTTACCATGACGTTATCCCTGCCTCAGAACGACCAGCCCCAGAACGATTTGGCCGAAAGCTACCGCGAAATCCTCATCGGCCTGGGTGAAAACCCCGACCGCGAAGGCCTGCTCGACACCCCGATGCGCGCTGCCAAGGCGATGCAGTACCTCTGCCACGGCTACGATCAAAGTGTCGAAGAAATCGTCAACGGCGCGCTGTTCGCCTCCGACAACGACGAGATGGTGATCGTCGACAACATCGAGCTGTATTCGCTCTGCGAACACCACATGCTGCCCTTCATCGGCAAGGCGCACGTGGCTTATATTCCAACGGGCAAGGTGCTGGGTCTGTCGAAGATCGCGCGGCTGGTGGACATGTTCGCCCGACGCCTGCAGATCCAGGAAAACCTCACCCGGCAAATCGCCGACGCGGTGCAGCAGGTGACGGGCGCGGCCGGTGTCGCGGTGGTCATCGAAGCCAGGCACATGTGCATGATGATGCGCGGCGTCGAGAAACAGAATTCGACCATGAACACCTCGGTGATGCTCGGCGCCTTCCGCGAGTCGAGCAACACCCGCCAGGAGTTCCTGCAATTGATTGGACGGAGCAAGTAGTAATGCCACAACTTCAACCAGGCATGGCGCGCATCCGGGTCAAGGACCTGTGCCTGCGCACCTACATCGGCATCAACGAAGATGAAATCCTCAACAAGCAGGATGTGTTGATCAACCTGACCATCCTCTACGCGGCCCAGGAAGCGGTGCGTGACAACGATATCGATCACGCGCTGAACTACCGGACCATCACCAAGGCGATCATCGCCCACGTCGAAGGCAATCGCTTTGCCCTGCTCGAACGCCTGACCCAGGAAATCCTCGATCTGGTCATGGCCAACGAATCGGTGCTGTACGCCGAAGTCGAAGTGGACAAGCCCCATGCGCTGCGCTTTGCCGAATCGGTGTCGATTACCTTAGCGGCAAGCCGCTAGCTGCGAGCTACAAGCTTCAAGCCGCAAGCTGTAGACTGGCGTGCACCTCCATCCACTCTTGCAGCTTCAAGCTTGCCGCTTGCAGCTGTCTGAAAGAGACCCCCATGACCGATCAAGAACGCCTCGAACTCGAAGCCGCCGCCTTTCGCCGGCTGGTGGCCCATCTGGACAGCCGCAAGGATGTGCAGAACATCGACCTGATGAACCTCTCCGGTTTCTGCCGCAACTGCCTGTCCAAGTGGTACAAGGCGGCCGCCGATGAACGCCAGATCGAGGTCAGCCTCGATGACGCCCGCGAAGTGGTTTACGGCATGCCGTACGCCGAGTGGAAAGCCCAATACCAGCAAGAAGCCAGCGCCGAACAACAGGCGGCGTTCGCCAAAGGAAAACCCAATGAGTGATTTGAACACCCTGCGCGTCAGCCTCAAGAGCGGCGAACACGTTTTCGCCGACACACTGGCGTTCATTGCCGCCGGCTACGATTACCAGCCTCAGGCGTTCAACAACGGCGGCGTGGAGAACGCAGCCGGGCAGAACGAAGGTTCGTGCAAGACCCTGGGCCTGGCGCTTCTGGAAGGCCTGAGCGATGAAGAAGCTCTGCTGGCGTTCGGCGAGCATTACCGTTCGGTGGTGGCGACGCCTGAAGGCAGCGATCACGGCAACATCCGTGCGCTGATCGCCCACGGCCTGGCCGGGGTGAAGTTCGTACAGCAGCCGTTGACCCGTCGCTAACAACCCCCTCCCCCCCTGTAGGAGCGAGCACGCTCGCGATGAACGCCTGAACACCGCGGGGTGTCAGGCTGCCAGCGTTATCGTTGACGACCATCGCGAGCATGCTCGCTCCTACAGGGGTTCTGTGGGGTAATCACACATCCCGACTTTTAAGATTGACCCGTCCACTTTATTTCGTTTGCCCGCCACCGCTGCTCACGGCTTAGATAAAAAGAAGTCCTCCTTCTTCCGAGCCGGCCCTTCATGCACAGCGAAACCATCAGTCAGTCGATCAACATCGTTCACCCCGTCACCCTCAGCCACGGCAGGAACGCCGAGGTGTGGGACACCGACGGCAAGCGCTACATCGACTTCGTCGGTGGCATCGGCGTGCTGAACCTCGGCCATTGCCACCCGCGCATCGTCGGCGCCATTCGCGAGCAGGCCACGCGCCTGACCCATTACGCCTTCAACGCCGCACCCCATACGCCGTACCTGGAATTCATGGATCGCCTGGCGGCGTTCATTCCGGTCGAGTACCCGGTCAGCGGCATGCTCACCAACAGCGGCGCCGAGGCGGCGGAGAACGCGCTGAAGATCGTCCGTGGCGCCACCGGCCGTACGGCAGTCATCGCGTTCGATGGCGGGTTCCACGGGCGCACCCTGGCCACCCTCAACCTCAACGGCAAGGTCGCCCCCTACAAGCAGAAAATCGGCGTGCTGCCGGGCCCGGTGTATCACCTGCCCTTCCCCAGCCAGGACAACGACGTCACCTGCGCCGAGGCGCTGAAGGCCATGGAGCGCCTGTTCAGCGTCGAACTCGATGTCGAGGACGTGGCGTGCTTTATCGTCGAACCGGTGCAGGGCGAGGCGGGTTTCCTGGCGATGGATATCGAATTCGCCCAGGCGTTGCGCAAGTTCTGCGACGAGAAGCGCATCCTGCTGATCGCTGATGAGATCCAGTCCGGCTTCGGGCGCACCGGCCAACGCTTCGCCTTCTCGCGCCTGAGCATCGAACCGGACCTGATCCTGCTCGGCAAAAGCATCGGCGGTGGTTTGCCGCTGGGAGCGGTGGTCGGGCGCAAGTCGCTGCTGGACAAGCTGCCCAAGGGCGGGCTGGGCGGCACCTACTCCGGCAACCCCATCGCCTGCGCCGCCGCGCTGGCGACCCTGGATGAAATGACCGATGCCCATTTGCAGGCCTGGGGTGCGCAGCAGGAAGAGGCGATTGTCAGTCGCTACCAATCCTGGCGAGAGCGCAAGCTGTCGCCGTTCCTCGGGCGCATGACGGGTGTGGGTGCGATGCGCGGGATTGAGTTGGCAAATGCAGACGGGACACCGGCGCCAGCGCAGTTGACGCAGTTGCTGGCGTTGGCGCGGGAGGCGGGTTTGTTGCTGATGCCGAGCGGGAAGTCGCGGCATATTGTTCGGTTGCTGGCGCCGTTGACCACAGAGGCTGCGGTGTTGGAGGAAGGGTTGGACATTTTTGAAGCGTGTTTGCAGAAACTGACCTGAGCACAAACTTCTGTACGACCATCTTCTGTGGCGAGGGGGCTTGCCCCCGTTGGGTTGCGAAGCGACCCCCAAAAATGGGACTGCTGCGCAGTCCAACGGGGGCAAGCCCCCTCGCCACAAAAAGCAGATCCAGCAGAACGACTCGTCTCCGAAGGCACAAAAAAACCGGCCGAAGCCGGTTTTTTCATTTCAACGCCGCAGAATCAAGCGTTCTGCAAACCGTCCAGGTAACGCTCGGCATCCAGTGCCGCCATGCAACCGGCGCCGGCCGAGGTGATGGCCTGGCGGTAGACGTGGTCGGCTACGTCGCCGGCGGCGAAGATGCCTTCCAGATTGGTGGCGGTGGCGTTGCCGTCACGGCCGCCGTGCACGACCAGGTAGCCGTCTTTCAGCGTCAGCTGGCCTTCGAACAGCGAAGTGTTCGGGGTGTGGCCGATGGCGATGAACACGCCGTCGACTTTCACTTCGTCGAAGCTGCCGTCGTTGTTCTTCAGGCGAGCACCGGTCACGCCCATGTTGTCGCCCAGGACTTCGTCCAGGTTCGAGTTCAGCTTCAGGATGATCTTGCCTTCAGCCACGCGAGCGTTGAGCTTGTCGATCAGGATCTTCTCGGCGCGGAAGGTATCGCGACGGTGGATCAGGGTCACGGTGCTGGCGATGTTGGCCAGGTACAGGGCTTCTTCAACCGCGGTGTTGCCGCCACCAACAACAGCCACTGGCTTGTTGCGGTAGAAGAAACCGTCGCAGGTCGCGCAGGCCGAAACGCCCTTGCCCATGAACGCTTCTTCGGACGGCAGGCCCAGGTAACGAGCGCTGGCGCCGGTGGCGATGATCAGGGCATCGCAGGTATAGGTCGCGCTGTCGCCGGTCAGGGTGTAAGGCTTGGCAGCGAAGTCCACGGCGTTGATGTGATCGAAAACGATCTCGGTCTCAAAGCGCTCGGCATGCTCGCGCATACGCTCCATCAGCGCCGGGCCGGTCAGGCCGTGGACGTCGCCCGGCCAGTTGTCGACTTCGGTGGTGGTGGTCAGTTGACCCCCGGCCTGCATGCCGGTGATCAAAAGTGGCTTGAGGTTGGCGCGGGCGGCATAGACCGCAGCGCTGTAACCGGCAGGGCCGGAACCAAGAATAATCACTCGCGAATGACGGACTTCAGACATGACCTGCTCCTGTTGACCGGCCCGGAACATCTGGCGCGGTACGCCGGTTTGCCGGCGAGAATAAAAAAGGACCGTTGAAAGCACTTGGGGAAGGCTTGGTTACACAGCCCCGTAAAAAGACAGCCCTGCAAAAGAATGGCTGCAGCGTATCGAGGGGGCGAAGATTAAGGAAATACGGTTTAACAATCCAGCTCATAGGTGGTCTCTATCCCGACACAGTGTGTATTCGGACACCTTTGTTACAGTTAATGTCGATAACGCCACCGCGCTTTCGCGCCTGTCGCAAAGCCGGTAAGGTCGGCGCGATTTCCTTGCTCGGAGCACGTTATGCCCGCCCCTGTACTGTCAGGCCCGCAATACCTGCGCGAAGGCCTCAATCTGGTATTGAGCCCCAGCCTGCGTTTATTCGTGTTGTTGCCGCTGGCCATCAACCTGGTGCTGTTCGTCGGATTGATTTATCTGGCCGGCCACCAATTCAGCCTGTGGGTCGATACGTTGATGCCGTCGCTGCCCGACTGGCTGAGTTTCCTCAGTTACATCCTGTGGCCCTTGTTCGTGGTGCTGGTGCTGCTGATGGTGTTTTTCACCTTCACCATGCTCGCCAACGTCATTGCCGCGCCGTTCAACGGCTTTCTCGCGGAAAAGGTCGAAGTGGTGGTGCGCGGCACCGATGACTTCCCGGCCTTCAGCTGGGGCGAACTGATCGCCATGATCCCGCGCACCTTCGCCCGTGAGATGCGCAAGCTCGGTTACTTCCTGCCCCGGGCGATCGGCCTGTTCATCCTCTCGTTCATTCCCGTGGTCAACATCATCGCCGCGCCGCTCTGGTTGCTGTTCGGGGTGTGGATGATGGCCATCCAATACATCGACTACCCGGCGGACAACCACAAGCTGGGCTGGAACGAAATGCTCGCCTGGCTGCGTCAGAAACGCTGGCAAAGCATGAGCTTCGGCGGCATCGTCTATCTGGTGCTGCTGATCCCGGTGGTCAACATCCTGATGATGCCGGCGGCGGTGGCCGGTGCGACCCTGTTCTGGGTCCGTGAACGCGGTGCCGAGAACCTGGTGAGCCAACGCTGATCCAGTCATAAATCCATCATCTGAACGTCACAACGTCGACATGGCCTCAGCCGACACTGATGCCATGACGACAGCTCTGCATATCACCCTGATCACCGAAACCTTCCCTCCCGAAATCAACGGTGTGGCCAATACCCTTGGCCGCTTGTGCGAAGGTTTGCGCGCGCGCGGACATCAGGTGGAACTGGTGCGACCGCGCCAGGGTTGCGATCAGTCGGCGGGCAGCGACGATGAATTGCTGCTGTGCCGGGGCTGGCCGCTGCCGGGTTATCCGGGCCTGCAATGGGGTCAGTCGTCGATGCACAAACTGTTGCGACGCTGGAAGCGCCATCGCCCGGATGTGCTGTACATCGCCACGGAAGGCCCGCTCGGCTTGTCGGCCCTGCGCGCGGCGCGACGCCTGGGAATTTCAGTTGTCAGCGGTTTTCACACCAATTTCCAGCAGTACTCCAGCCAGTACGGCCTCGGTTTGCTGACGCGCTTGCTGACCCACTATCTGCGCTGGTTCCACAACCGCTCCAACCTGACCCTGGTGCCCAGCGTCAGCCAGCGCATGGAGCTGGAGCGCCGTCAGTTCGAACGCCTGGCGCTGTTGTCCCGTGGCGTCGACAGCCAGCTGTTTCACCCGGCCAAACGCCTGGACGCGTTGCGTGCGCAGTGGGGCCTGGGCGAGAAGGACATCGCCGTCATGCATGTCGGGCGCCTGGCACCGGAGAAGAACCTCGGCCTGCTCAAGCGCTGCTTCGAAGCTCTCAAGGCGAGTTATCCACAGCGCACCCTGAAGCTGATCGTGGTGGGCGATGGCCCGCAACGTCTGCAGATGGAAAGCGAAATGCCCGAGGCGATTTTCTGCGGCGCACAACGGGGCGAAGCTCTGGCCAGCCACTATGCGTCGGGGGATGTGTTCGTGTTTCCGAGCCTGACCGAGACGTTCGGCAATGTCGTGCTCGAGGCGCTGGCTTCCGGGCTGGGTGTGGTGGCTTACGATCAGGCTGCGGCGGCGCAACACATTCGTCATGGCTACAACGGCGTGCTGGCGATGCCTGGGGACGAAGAGGCGTTCTGCGATGCGGCGGTGTGGATGCTGGAGCAGGACGAGACCTTGCGCTGCATGCGCTTGAATGCGCGGCAGCATGCGAGTCGCCAGGGTTGGGCGGCGATTGTCGAGCAGTTCGAGGGGCAGTTGCGGGGGGCTTGTTTGGGGGAATTGGTGGTGCCGAATGCGCCGACCTTGCCTTGATTCTTTTTGACCTTCAGTCCGTCATCGCGGGCAAGCCCGCTCCCACAGGGTCCGTGGTGTACACAGAACTTGTGGGAGCGGGCTTGCCCGCGATGAGGCCCTGACGGACGCCGCTTAAACCAAGGTCATCAACGCATCACGGCTGAACGGCAGAATGTCCTGCTCACGCCCTTCACGCACCTTCTGCGCCCAGTCCGGGTCCACCAGCAGCGCGCGGCCGACGGCCACGAGGTCGAACTCATCGTTGTTCAGACGCTCCAGCAGCTTTTTCAGGCTCGCCGGTTGGGCGACCTTGTCGGTGTTGACCATGAACTGCAGGAACTCGCCGTCCAGGCCGACGCTGCCCACGGTGATGGTCGGCTTACCGGTGAGCTTGCGGGTCCAGCCGGCCAGGTTCAGCTCGGAACCGTCGAACTCCGGTTCCCAGAAGCGGCGGGTCGAGCAGTGGAAGATGTCCACGCCGGCATCGGCCAATGGCTTGAGGAACGCCTCCAGCGCTTCCGGTGTTTGAACCAGGCGTGCGGTGTAGTCCTGCTGTTTCCACTGGGAGAAACGGAAGATGATCGGGAAGCCTTCGCCGACCGCGGCACGCACGGCCTGGATCAGTTCGATGGCAAAACGCGAACGGTTTGCCAGGTCGCCGCCGTATTCGTCGGTACGCTGGTTGCTGCCTTCCCAGAAGAACTGGTCGATCAGATAGCCGTGGGCGCCGTGGATTTCCACGCCGTCCATGCCGATGCTTTTGGCATCCTTGGCCGCCTGGGCGAACGCGGCGATCACGTCCTGAATGTCCTGCTTGCTCATGCCGTGAACCACGACCTGATCGTTCTTGATCTTTTCCGACGGACCGTAACCCGGCACGCTGGCATCCGGCTCGGTGCCGATACGGCGCACGCTGCCGACGTGCCACAGTTGCGGAACGATCTTGCCACCTTCGGCGTGGACCGCGTCGACCACTTTCTTCCAGCCTGCCAGCGCAGCTTCACCATAGAAATGCGGCACGTTCGGGTAGCCGTTGGAGGCCTTGTGGCCGACGGTGGTGCCTTCGGTGATGATCAGGCCAACACCGGCCGCGGCGCGACGACGGTAGTACTCGATCACTTTGGAATTGGGGACGCCGCCTGGGGAAAAGGAGCGGGTCATCGGCGCCATGACGACGCGGGTCGGCAGTTCGAGGGTGCCGAGGTGGAACGGTTTGAACAGGGCTTGAACGGGCATTGGAACGCTCCACGGAGATAATCTTTATGACGACGATAATATGGAGAGCGTGCCGGGATGAACAGCACTATTGATTTGAATGATTAAAGATCAGAAGGGAGAAACACAGACAACTGTAGGAGCGAGCTTGCTCGCGATGGATTCAAAAAACCCGCGCCAGCGTTATCGTTGACGACCAACACTGTAGGAGCCGAGCTTGCTCGCGATGGATTCGAATGCGCCGCGGGGTGTCAGGTACCCAGCGTTATCGTTTGCGACCATCGCGAGCAAGCTCGGCTCCTACAGAGACAGGGTACGGAGGTATCAGCTCAGGGCTTTTTCAATCGCCTGGATAACCGTCGGATCATCCGGCGCAGTGCGAGGCGAGAAACGCGCCAGCACGCGTCCATCCTTGCCCAACAGGAATTTCTCGAAGTTCCAGGTGATGTCACCGGGAAACTCAGCACCCTCGCCCGCCAGCAGTTTGTACAACTGATGCCGGTCATGGCCATTGACTTCCAGCTTGCTGGACAACGGAAAAGTCACGCCGTAGTTGAGGCTGCAGAAATCCTGGATCTCCTGTTCGGAGCCCGGTTCCTGGCCGGCAAACTGGTTGCACGGAAGGCCCAGCACACTGAAGCCCTTGCCCTTGTATTGCTGATGGAGGTTTTCCAGCGCCGCGTACTGTGGCGTCAGGCCGCACTTGGAGGCCACGTTGACCACCAGCACGACGTGCCCCTTGAACGGAGCCAAAGGAAGCGCCTTACCATCCAGGCCTGTCAAATTAAGGTCGTGAAAAGCACTCATGACGTACTCCAGATTCCCGTGTTTTTCTCGAAACAACGACTTGGCGGTGTCGCCTGGGACGGCCGCAGACTAAAAAGGCGCCCTCGGGGCGCCTCTCCAGTTATCGAAAGCTTAGCGCAGAAATCAGTGGTGATGGCCACCTTCGCCATGGACGTGACCATGAGCGATTTCTTCCTGGCTGGCATCACGGATGCTGACGATCTTGACCTTGAAGTTCAGGCGCTGACCGGCCAACGGGTGGTTGCCGTCGACGGTGACATCGTCGCCGTCCAGATCACGGATGGTCACGATCTGCATCTGGCCGTCCGGCGCGGAAGCGTGGAACTGCATGCCCACTTCCAGTTCGTCGACGCCTTCGAACATGCTGCGGCTCAGGGTGCTGACCAGTTCGGCAGCGTATTCGCCGTAAGCGTCTTCAGGCTCTACGGATACGTTCAGTTCGTCGCCGACTGCCTTGCCTTCCAGAGCCTTTTCCAGACCCGGGATGATGTTGCCTGCGCCTTGCAGGTAAACCAGCGGCGCGCCGCCGGCGGAGCTGTCGATGACCTCACCAGCGTCGTTGGTCAGGGTATAGTCGATGGAGACAGCCTTATTGGCGGCGATCAGCATGGGGCGAGACCTTTTGCAAAAGAATAATGAAAGACCGAGTTTAGCGAAGCAATCGCCCGAAAGCGAACACAACCCGGACAGACGGGGTGCGACCATCACGGGCTTTCATCAGGACGAGGACGGACACTGGGTGGCCGAACTTTCCTGCGGCCACACCCAGCACCTGCGCCATCAGCCGCCGTGGCAATCGCGCGCCTGGGTCATGGACCCTGCGCAGCGGCATGAAAAAATAGGCCAACCCTTTGATTGCGGTTGGTGCGCACAGGGTTCGGTTAGCGATAACCTTGGCGACTGAATTTCGGTAGACGGCCAACAAAAGGCCTTCACCCTTGCCATGCTCCTTCAGAGAATCCGCATGCAAACTTTTTTCATCGCACCCACCGATTTCGGCGTGGGTCTGACGTCCATCAGCCTCGGGCTGGTACGCACTCTGGAACGCGCCGGCCTCAAGGTCGGCTTTTTCAAACCGATTGCTCAACCACATCCGGGTGACACCGGCCCTGAACGCTCCACCGAACTGGTGGCGCGCACCCACGGCCTGAAGCCGCCACAGCCTTTGGGTCTGGCCCATGTCGAGCGCATGCTTGGCGACGGTCAGCTCGATGAGTTGCTCGAAGAAATCATCACCCTTTATCAACAGGCCGCCATCGGCAAGGACGTGCTGATCGTCGAAGGCATGGTGCCGACCCGCAGCGCCAGTTACGCCGCACGGGTCAACCTGCACCTGGCCAAGAGCCTGGATGCCGAAGTGATTCTGGTCTCGGCGCCGGAAAACGAAGTGCTGACCGAACTGTCCGGTCGCGTGGAGTTGCAGGCGCAATTGTTCGGCGGCCCGAAAGACCCGAAGGTCCTGGGCGTGATCCTCAACAAGGTCAAGACCGACGAGAGCATGGACGCCTTCGCCGCGCGCCTGAAGGAACATTCGCCGCTGCTGCGCAGTGGCGATTTCCGCCTGCTGGGCTGCATCCCCTACCAGCCGGAACTGAACGCCCCGCGTACCCGCGACGTGGCCGACCTGATGGGCGCCCAGGTGCTCAATGCCGGCGACTACGAAACCCGGCGCATGACCAAGACCATCATTTGCGCGCGCACCATGCGCAACACCGTGGACCTGCTCAAGCCCGGCGTGCTGGTGGTGACCCCCGGTGATCGCGACGACATCATCCTCGCGGTGAGCCTGGCGGCCATCAACGGCGTGCCTCTGGCCGGCCTGCTGCTGACCAGCGACACCTTGCCCGATCCGCGCATCATGGAGCTTTGCCGTGGCGCCCTGCAGGCCGGCCTGCCGGTGCTGTCGGTTAGCACCGGTTCCTACGACACCGCCAACCTGTTGAACGGACTGAACAAGGAAATCCCGATCGACGACCGCGAGCGTGCGGAAATCATCACCGATTTCGTCGCCGGTTATCTGGACGCCAACTGGCTGCATCAGCGCTGCGGCACGCCACGGGAAATGCGCCTGTCACCGGCGGTGTTCCGCTATCAACTGATCCAGCGCGCCCAGAGCGCCAACAAGCGCATCGTCCTGCCCGAAGGCAGCGAGCCGCTGACCGTGCAGGCCGCGGCGATCTGTCAGGCCCGTGGCATCGCCCGCTGCGTGTTGCTGGCCAAGCCGGCGGACGTCGAAGCGGTCGCTCGCGCCCAGGGCATCGAACTGCCGGCGGGGCTGGAAATCCTCGATCCGGATTTGATTCGCGAGCGTTATGTCGAGCCGATGGTTGCGCTGCGCAAGACCAAGAGCCTCAACGCACCGATGGCCGAGCAGCAACTGGAAGACCCGGTGGTGATCGGCACCATGATGCTGGCGCTGGACGAAGTCGATGGCCTGGTGTCCGGGGTCATTCATTCCACCGCCAATACCATCCGCCCTGCCCTGCAACTGATCAAGACCGCGCCGGGCTGCACCCTGGTGTCGTCGGTGTTCTTCATGCTGTTCCCCGAAGAGGTGCTGGTGTACGGCGACTGCGTGATGAACCCGCACCCGAGCGCCAGCGAACTGGCAGAGATCGCCCTGCAAAGCGCGGACTCGGCAGCGGCCTTCGGCATCACGCCACGGGTGGCGATGATCAGTTACTCCAGCGGTGAGTCGGCAACTGGCGAGGAAGTTGAGAAGGTCCGTGAAGCGACACTGCTCGCCCATGAACAGCAACGTTCGCTACTGATCGACGGCCCATTGCAATACGATGCCGCCGCCAACGAAACCGTGGCCCGGCAACTGGCGCCGAACAGTCAGGTGGCCGGTCGCGCCACGGTGTTCGTGTTCCCCGACCTCAACACCGGCAACACCACGCACAAGGCCGTGCAGCGCAGCGCCGATTGCGTCAGCCTCGGGCCGATGCTGCAGGGCCTGCGCAAACCGGTGAACGACTTGCCCCGCGGCGCGCAGGTCGATGACATCGTCTACACCATCGCCTTGACCGCGATCCAGGCAGCCAACCGACCTATGGACGTTTAAATGCTGGACTTTCTACCTGCACCCGCGCGTGGTGTGATCGCCTCGTTGCTGTTGGCCCTGAACACGATTCTGTTGTGCTCGTTTCTGTTCTGCGTGGCGCTGATCAAGGCCTTGCCCTTCGCCTTCACCCAACGCATCGCCGGCGTGCTGATGAGCCACACCCACGAAGCCTGGATCAGCCTCAACAAAGGCTGGATGAACCTGGTGCGTCGCACCCGCTGGCACATCAGCGGCCTGCAAGGCCTCGACTATCAGCACTCCTACCTGATCACCAGCAACCATCAGAGTTGGGTCGACATTCTGGTGCTGCAATACGTGCTCAACCGGCGCATCCAGCCGTTGAAGTTCTTCCTTAAACAGGAGCTGATCTGGGTTCCGGTGATCGGGCTGGCGTGGTGGGCGCTGGGCTTTCCGTTCATGAAGCGCTACTCCAAGGCGTATCTGGAGAAGCACCCGGAGAAGAAAGGCAAGGACCTGGAAACCACGCGCAAGACCTGTGCGAAGTTCCGCAACAATCCGGTGGGCATTTTCAATTTCGTCGAAGGCACGCGTTTTACTGACGGCAAACATGCCCAGCAGAAATCACCGTTCAAATACCTGCTCAAGCCCAAGGCAGGCGGCATTGCCTTTGTGCTGGATGCGATGGGCGAACAGCTGGAATCGATCGTCAACGTGACCATCCACTACCCGGCCGGACGCCCGGGCTTCTGGGACCTGCTGTGCGGGAATGTGAAGGATGTGGTTGTGCACTTCGAAGAGCTGAAGATTCCGCCACAGTTCGTGGGCAAGAACTATGACCAGGACGGTGAGTACCGGTTGCAGTTCCAGGGGTGGATCAATCAGTTGTGGCAGGACAAGGATGCGTTGCTGGAGCAGATGCATCGGGAGTATCCCGCCAGATAATTT
>NZ_JAIQWX010000063.1 GCF_020164475.1 Pseudomonas sp. REP124
ATCGCGAGCATGCTCGCTCCTACAGGTTCGCGGCAGACATTTCTTATGAGGTAGCGACATGAGCACAGCAGACTTCCTCGGCAACCTCTTCCCCGAGGCCGGCAGCATCCCGGAAAAATACCTCTTCGACGCGCAGATCGAGCAGCGCGAATACCTGGTCGACGGCGTCCTGAAAACCTGGCCCGGCGCCCTGGCCACCGTACGCAGCCCGGTGTACCTGAGCAGTGCGGCCGGCGATGAACAGGTCATCCTCGGCAGCACGCCGTTGCTGGACGCCGAGACCGCCCTCACCGCCCTCGACGCCGCCGTCCGCGCCTACGATCGCGGCCAGGGCCTGTGGCCGACCCTGCGCGTGGCCGAGCGCATCCAGCATGTCGAAACCTTCCTCAAGCACATGCGCGAACAGCGCGAGGCCGTGGTGAAACTGCTGATGTGGGAAATCGGCAAGAACCTCAAGGATTCGGAAAAGGAATTCGACCGCACCTGCGATTACATCATCGACACCATCAACGCCCTGAAAGAACTCGACCGCCGCTCCAGCCGCTTCGAACTGGAACAGGACACCCTCGGCCAGATCCGTCGCGTACCGATGGGCGTGGCGCTGTGCATGGGTCCCTACAACTACCCGTTGAACGAAACCTTCACCACGTTGATTCCGGCGTTGATCATGGGCAACACCGTTGTCTTCAAGCCGGCCAAGCTCGGCGTACTGCTGATTCGCCCGCTGCTGGAGGCCTTTCGCGACAGCTTCCCGGCCGGGGTGATCAACGTGATCTACGGCAGCGGCCGCGAGACCGTCAGCGCCCTGATGGCCAGCGGAAAAATTGATATCTTCGCCTTCATCGGCACCAACAAGGCGGCCAGCGACCTGAAGAAACTGCACCCGCGCCCTCACCGTCTGCGGGCGGCATTGGGGCTGGATGCGAAGAACCCCGGCATCGTCCTGCCGGAGGTGGACCTGGACAACGCGGTCAGCGAAGCGCTCACCGGCTCCCTGTCGTTCAACGGCCAGCGTTGCACCGCGTTGAAAATCCTGTTTGTCCACGAAGACGTGGTCGACACCTTCATCGAGAAATTCAACGCCAAACTGGCCGCACTCAAACCTGGCATGCCTTGGGACAGTGGCGTGGCGCTGACGCCGCTGCCGGAAAAAGGCAAGGTCGATTATCTGCATGGTCTGGTGGCCGATGCCGTCGAGAAAGGCGCGAAAGTGGTCAACCCCAACGGTGGCGCGGCCCGGGCGTCGTTCTTCTACCCGGCGGTGTTGTACCCGGTGACGCCGCAGATGCGGGTCTATCAGGAAGAACAATTCGGCCCGGTGGTGCCCATCGTGCCGTACCGCCACCTGGACACCGTGATCGATTACGTCCTCGAATCGGACTTCGGCCAGCAACTGAGCATCTTCGGCACCAACCCGGTGGCGGTCGGCCGCCTGGTCGACACCTTCGCCAATCAGGTCGGACGCATCAACCTCAACGCCCAGTGCCAGCGCGGCCCGGACACCTACCCGTTCAACGGCCGCAAGAATTCGGCCGAGGGCACGTTGTCGGTACATGACGCGCTGAGGGTGTTTTCGATCCGGACCCTAGTCGCCACCAAATTCCAGGAGACCAACAAGGACCTGATCAGCGAGATCATCAGTGGCCGCAGCTCGAGCTTTTTGACCACCGACTACATTTTCTGAGGAGGCGAACCTGAGCAGGTCCCTGGAGCATCGACTGCCACCACTGCTGCGCCGGCTGCTGCGTCCGTTGCTGGACCCGTACCGGCGCTATCGCCATGCCAAGGTCATCCACGCGGTGCGCGTGTCGCTGGGGTTGCTGGCATCGATCCTGCTGACCACCGGCATTCATCTGCCCCACGGCGAATGGGCGTCGGTGACGATGCTGGTGGTGATCGGCGGTTTGCAGCACCACGGCAATATCGGCAAGAAGGCCGCGGAACGGGCCATCGGCACCCTGGTCGGAGCGGCGATCGGTCTGTTGCTAGTGCTGCAACAGGCCTGGCTCGGAATGCCCTGGCTGACCTATTTGGTGATGGCGGTGATCTGCGGATTTTTCTCCTATCACGCCATCGGCAAAGGCGGATACACCGCACTGCTGGCAGGTATCACCGTCTTCATCGTCGCCGGTCATGGCGACAACCCGATCTCCGACGGCTTGTGGCGCGGCGTCGATATTCTGATCGGCATTGCGCTGGCCTTGGCATTTTCCTTCGCCCTGCCGCTCTACGCTGTCTATTCCTGGCGCTACAACCTGGCCGACGCCCTGCGGGACTGCGCGAAGATCTACGGACGGATCATCGACGGCCAGCCCGTCACCGCCGACGAACACCTCAAACTCGTGGGTCGCCTGAACGCGGTGATGGTGCAACTGCGCTCGCTGATGCCATCGGTGTCCAAGGAAGTGAAGATTTCCATGACCGAGCTCGACGCCATCCAGCGGCACTTGCGCATGTGTGTCAGTACCCTGGAGATTCTGGGCAATACGCGGCCGGATGGCGGGGATGCTGAAGCGATGGGTCAGCTGCAATCCGAGTTCAAAACCGAACATCGGCTGATCCGGGTGCAACTGATTGGCATGGCCCGGGCGCTCAAGACCGGTGAATACCTGCGCCTCGAGCGGTCCGCGCCAGTGCCGTCGGACTCCCTTCAAAACACGCCGATCCATAGTTCTCAGGACGGTTACCGACTGTTGATCCGCCAGTTGGCGGCCAATATCGGCGAGATGCGCCAGCGTCTGGCCAGAACCGCGCCGCAGTGGAGCATTTAGGAGTTGGTTACCGCCTTGCGAAACTTCAGACTCCACCCCTGCTGCATCCCGGCAGCCGCCAGCAAGATGGCGACCACGCCGATCCATTGCAGCGGTTCCAGACGGTGACCGAAGGCAAACCAGTCGACGAAGATCGCTGCGATCGGGTAAATGAACGACAGCGCGCCGGTCAATGCGGTCGGCAGTTTTTGGATGGCGCCGTACAGCAGCACGTACATCACGCCGGTGTGCACGATGCCCAGGGTCACCAGGCTGGCCCAGGCACTCGGCGCCTGTGGCAGCGCTGAAAAGTTCGCAAAGGGTGCGAGCAGCAGCACGCCGGTGCTGA
Source organism: Pseudomonas sp. REP124 (assembly GCF_020164475.1). Taxonomy (GTDB): domain Bacteria; phylum Pseudomonadota; class Gammaproteobacteria; order Pseudomonadales; family Pseudomonadaceae; genus Aquipseudomonas. The sequence continues at coordinate 3,100 of NZ_JAIQWX010000063.1, forward strand.
CCTGAATCAACGCGATCAGATGCGGTGGTGTACCGGTCAGGCGCTTGATGATCAGCGCGGCAATCGCGTAAAGGAATGCGGCGCCCAGCGCCAGCACGATGCCAATCAGGTATTCATTGCCACTCTCGCCCTGCCCGCTGTGTGCGCTGACGATTGCCAGCATGCCGAGGAACGAAACGCCCAGCCATGAGAGTTTCTGCACGGTGATTTTCTCGTTGAGAAACACTGCGGCCAGCCCCACCAGCATGAACGGCTGAACGTTGTAGACCGCCGTGCCGATAGCAATGGAAGCCCGTGAGTAAGACGCGAACAACAGCACCCAGTTACCGACAATCGCAACGCCGCTGAGCACAGCCAGCAGGAAGGTGGTGCGGGTCAGGATCCCCGGACGGAGGAAGCCGAATGCCGCGCAAATCAGTAACAACGTGCCCGCGCCGAACAGGCAGCGCCAGAACACCACATCCAGAACCGGTTGCCCGGACACCAGCACAAACCAGCCGATGGTGCCGGAGATCAGCATGGCGGCGGTCATTTCCAACGAGCCATGGCGTATTGTCTTGTCCATCTTCAGACTCCTCTGTTGATGGGCAAAGTATGACAAGCCGCGCAGGGGCTACTCCAGCGCATAAATCAGGCTAAACTCGGCATCTGCCTTCTTTATCAAGGCAATTGTTGAAAACTGCCTAATTGAGGATTTCATCATGACCGACGATATCGACCAGGTGCTGATCAGCGCCTTGATGGAAGACTCGCGACGCTCGCTCAAGGCATTGGCGCAGATCAGTGGTTTGTCTTCGCCCAGCGTCGCCGAGCGCCTGCGCCGCCTGGAAGAACGCGGCGTACTCAAAGGCTACACCGTTGAAATCGATCCGAAATGCTTCGGCTATCAGCTTCAGGCCATCGTGCGGGTTCGTCCACTGCCGGGCCAGTTGCATGAAGTGGAGCGGCAAATCATGGCCATTCCCGAGTTCACCGAGTGCGACAAGGTCACCGGCGAAGACTGTTTCATCGCGCGCCTGCACGTACGCTCGATGGAACAACTGGACGCCCTGCTCGATCGCCTCAACACGCTTGCGGAAACCAACACGGCGATCATCAAGAAAACGTCGGTCAAACGCCGGTTGCCGCCGATGGCGTGAGCCTTCGCACAAATCGCAGTCAATAAAAAACCCGCCGAAGCGGGTTTTTCATTTCAGAGCTACTGATCAGTCGTCGCGGCTCATGATGCCGAAGATCTGCAACAAGCTGATGAACAGGTTGTAGATCGATACATACAGGCTGATGGTTGCCATGATGTAGTTACGCTCGCCGCCATGAATGATGGCGCTGGTCTGGAACAGAATGCACACCGAGGAGAACAGCACGAAACCTGCGCTGATCGCCAGTTGCAGACCGCTGACCTGGAAGAAGAAGCTTGCCAGCGTCGCACCCAGCAGGACGAAGAAACCTGCGGTGATGAAACCGCCGAGGAAGCTCATGTCCTTGCGGGTGATCAGCACGTAGGCCGACAGACCACCGAACACCAGTGCGGTCATCGCGAACGCCGAGCTGACGACTTCAGCGCCGCCCTGCATGCCCAGGTAACGGTTGAGGATCGGGCCGAGCAGGAAACCCATGAAACCGGTCAGGGCAAATGCCGACACCAGGCCCCAGGCCGAATCACGGAGTTTGTTGGTGAGGAAGAACAGACCGTAGAAGCCGATCAGCACCACGAAGATGTTCGGGTAGCCGACACGCATCTGCTGAGCGACGTAGGCCATCAGGCCACTGAATGCGAGGGTAAGGGCGAGCAAGCCGTAAGTGTTTCGCAGGACGCGGCTAACCTCTAGCTGCTCAGCCTGCAAGCTGTTATTAACTGCGTAATCCTGTTCGCGCATGGCGACACTCCTGTTGGTTTGTAACGTTCAGACGCAAAGATCATAACAGACGCTCTGTAACAAGCTATGCAGAGAGTTTGACAGTGTGTTTCATTCAGGTATTATGGCGCCCGCAACAGATACGGAGGTGTGGCCGAGTGGTTTAAGGCAACGGTCTTGAAAACCGTCGACTGTAACAGGTCCATGAGTTCGAATCCCATCGCCTCCGCCATCTTCATACGACAAAGCCCTGATTATTCAGGGCTTTGTCGTTTCTGTAATCCGTAATTTCGGCTCAGCCCATACTCCAGCCCACACCTTAGAAAAATCACTGTTTTTCGACAACTATCCATTTCGGCTGGCAGAGGGCACCAAATCAGCGGCAACCGGCCCTGTCTACTTTTAATCCAAACCAGATTGATCGCCATGCGGACGTACGGGCTCGCCTAACGGACAAACGACTGTCGATGCCTATTTGGACAGAATTACGATCGGGGTGTCTTTCTTCACGATGTATGTCGCAAGCTCGGAGCCAGTGGTGCTGCCGATGTTCGTGGCGATATGAGCGGTGCCTTCCGGGATGTACAAGGAGTCGCCGGCTTTGAGCGTAACGGCCGGCTGCCCTTCAAGCTCATACTTGAAGGTACCACTGATGACATACGCCACCTCAACACCTGGGTGAGAATGCTTCGGTGCTGCGACACCTGGATCGAAGTCAACGCGTACCTGGATAACTTCTCGATCGGAGACACCCAGATCACGCTTGACGAGATCTGTACGATGCAAGCCTGTCTGCCAGCTCTTCGCTGCCGGCGCACCTTGTACAGCTGCGGAGTTTTTCACGTCTTCAGCGTGGGCGATCGCCGTCATTCCAGAAAGGGAAACGGCGGCGGCAATGGCGGCACCAAACATGCCGATAGTTTTGCGGGCGTTGAAACGAGACATTGAGCTTCTCCGATGAGTGCACGGTTTAGGCCGTGTTTTGTTCCGCTGATGCGGTGAGTCCATTTCGAGCCAACGGTGTATCTCATAGGTGTCGGGGAGACCGGGGTTTTGTATCGGAAACTCGCTAAAGACATCAGAGATACACTGCGCTACAAACCACACCCCCACTCGCTTCATCCGCAAGGGTTGCATTGTTAATTGGATGAAACACTTCGTGCCCCAAGTGGTTTTGATCACTGGCTGATTTCGTAAAAGTAATACTGAAGTATTAGACGCACATATAAATTGGCTACTCGATCAAAACCTATGTGCAACTGCCCGCTTTCCTCCAAAAAGATACCCTGAATCCAAGGCTTCAGAGGAAAGCATCATGAAAAAGCTACTGATAAAAACAGTCGGCATCCTGTCCTCACTGGGTTCCATATATTTGAACTCGGCAGTTGTAAACATTGACTGCGAATCAAGTGTGGAGGATCAATTCCTCGAAAGCGGCTCGCGTTGTACCGGCGCGGCCCATTCAATAACCATTCAATCAAGCTCAGCGGCGATCCAGGTGATGACCAGTGAAGACCTGGTTGCCGGGTCGCATCTGGTCAGCCCGCGTAAATTCTACGTCCATCATGGCATTTACCTGGGGGACGGCAAGGTAGCGCACTATTCAGGGCTGAGTTCCTCGCTCCAGGCCGGCCCGATCGTTGTCACCGACCTGGAACATTTTGCAAGCGGAAACTCAGTTTTAGTTCATCCAGAACACTGCGGTTTCCCAAGCGACGAGATAATTGATCGCGCCCTTTCGAGAGTGGGAGAATCGCAATACAAAATCCTCTCGAATAACTGCGAGCATTTTTGTAATTGGTGTATCTACGGACATAGCTACAGTTCACAAGTTAGCAAGTACTTTCATCAACCACTTCGTTTGTTTCGGCTGATGTTTTCATCGAAAACCGGACTCATTGCTTGAGTTCGAGCCGCTGTCTTCCCGCACGAATTTTCAGTTCGCCTTTGAGTGCCACCACCAGCCTGGTTTCCTGACGATGCATCAACGGCAGGTTGTGAGCATGCAGAGGCAGCTCAAAGCGCATGGCTGTGCCCGCCCCACCGATGCCCCCCCCCGCGAGACATCAATCCAGACCGGATAACCATTGGGCACCAGCGCCAGTGATTCCGAGTTTTCAACGCTCATGCTCCCCACAACGTTCATCTATAGGCAGGACTTATGCAGCGCATTGCATATCGGTCTTGGACGCTATCGATCAATGGGCAGAAGATCACTCCACACCTCAGCAACACCAACCAAGCAAACCCGATAGGAGATTCACCATGCAACAGTCCCACGCTTACAACGACACCAGCCTCGAACTGACCGCTAAAATTCTGGACGCCAAGGCTCGTAAAAATCTGTCCTTCGAGGACGTCGCTGAAGGCACCGGCCTCGGCCTGGCTTATGTCACCGCTGCCCTGCTCGGCCAACATCCACTGCCCGAAGCCGCTGCAAAAGTGATCGGCGAAAAACTGGATCTGGATGCCGACTCGATCGCCCGTCTGCAAGTCATCCCACTGCGCGGCAGCCTGTCGGGTGTACCTACGGACCCAACCATTTACCGTTTCTACGAAATGATCCAGATCTACGGCACCACCCTCAAAGCCCTGGTTCACGAGCAGTTCGGCGACGGCATCATCAGCGCGATCAACTTCAAACTGGACATGAAGAAAGTAGAAGACCCGGAAGGCGGTCACCGTGCAGTGATCACCCTCGATGGCAAGTTCCTGCCACTGCGTCCTTTCTAAGTTGCACCGGCATCTGTAAATCGGCCCGCAATCTCTGCGGGCCTGCTTCAAAAACTTACTGACCCTTATCGACCACCACATTTGATTGGAGGAACCGTCGTGAAAAAAATTCTGCTTCTCGCCCTGTCCCTGACGGCCTCGCTGTCAGCTTATGCACAACAAGCTGTCGTCGCACCAGAGGCTGTTCCATACGCATACGGGATGCAACTGGACATTGCCAAAGTTATCCACATCACGCCTACGGCTGATGTCTGTGGTCCAACTCCGGTGCAAATGACCTACCGCGATTCCCACGGTGAAACGCACGTCCTGGAATACAGCGTAACTGGTAGCGGCTGCACCAACTGATCATCACTCAACTTAAACAACCCTCAAAGGCAGACATCATGAAAGCACTCATCGAAGGTTTTTCGAAGTTCCAAAAAGAAGCATTTCCACAACGTACCGAGCTGTTCAAGCACCTGGCCACAACGCAGACGCCAAAGACGCTGTTCATCAGCTGCTCCGACAGCCGCGTCGTTCCCGAACTGCTGACGCAACAAGAGCCGGGCGAACTGTTCGTCATTCGTAACGCGGGCAATATCGTGCCGTCCTACAGCCCTAATCCCGGTGGCGTCTCAGCCACTATCGAATACGCCGTCGCTGTGCTGGGTGTAACGGATATCGTGATCTGCGGCCACTCGGATTGCGGCGCCATGACCGCTGTCGCCAAGTGCAAATGCATGGATCACCTGCCAGCGGTTGCCGGTTGGTTGCAACATTCCGAGTCGGCAAAAGTCATCAACGAATCGCGCCCTCATGCCAGTGAAGCCGCCAAAGTAAGTTCGATGGTTCGGGAAAATGTCATCGCTCAACTGGCCAACCTTCAGACCCATCCGAGCGTGCGCCTGGCTCAGGAAAAAGGTCTGGTGAATCTTCATGGTTGGGTCTACGACATCGGGGCTGGTTCGATCGATGCCCTGGATTCCGACAACAAGACTTTCAAGTCTCTGGTCAAGAATCCAACCACCTGTGCCGTCCAGGCTCGTCCCGCGAAAGCTGTAGCCTGATGCCTGGCGGGATGAGCGACTGATGCCATTGCCTCAAAGATCCAGCACAAGGGGGGCGTCGCCCTCCTTCGCTTGTGCAGGCACCGCGCAGCAAATCAGCACCTCCCCTTCGGCCGGCATTTCAGCCGGCAAATTCAGATAGTGCACTTCACCACTGACCAGTTTGGTACGGCATGTACCACACGATCCTCCACGACAGCTGAATTCCGGATTCAGGCCACGGCTCTCGGCCAGTTCCAAAAGGCTCCCACCACCTGGTTCCCTACGTGCCTCCTTGGATGAGGTTAGAAACAACACTTTCAGCGGACTCGTTGACGCTGGAATCTGCTCGACAGCCGGAGTCAGTTGATCCCTTTGACGGACCAATGTCGAAGGCTCGGCTTGCTCCCGAGATGTACTGAGGACAGTTGCCGAACGCATGAACCACAGAAACGGGAAAACCGCCTGAGGGGCGGTGCGGATATTACCGTTCATTCGATTTCGCCTTCGGGTCTTGAGATCGATACCCAATAACCCGACAGCAGCACCTTGTTTCAGTGCCCATTTGACCGGATCCCCATCGGCTGGTAGCCGATCGATCTGAAGAGTCCGCAGATCCGGTGATTCGATGAAACCTGGAGGCCCTTCGATCAACGTGGTCCAAGGCATCCTCGATCATCGACCGCACCTACGATCAGATAGGGCAGCTGGTTGTAGAGCAGGCGATGCTGGCCGGGCATATAGTCGCGGACGACTTTACGCCCAAATATCTCCATGTGATCCGCAACACCGACGCTCTGCTGCAGTAGCCGTTCACCCTCATGCCAGGGCGATGTTCCTGGCGCGTCCGATTGATTCATGATCACCTCTACGCATTGGTAACCCATCAAACTGTGAAAAGTCCGAGGATGCGATTAGGGGACTTGCGGTGTCTCGTACCAGGCTTGATCAGGTGTGGCGAAACGCATTTTTTTCCGGATGAATGCCGCATTGTCGGCACTGGTTATTTGCTCAAGCAGCAGGAATGCAACTTCAGTGGCGGTGCCTGGTCCGCTGGAAGTGATGATGTTGTCGTCAACCACTATGGGCCTGTCGATGAAGCGAGCGCCGGTCTCCAACAGTTGACCTTTTCGCTTGCCACCTTCCTGGTGATAGGTCGTGGCGTTGCGGTCACGAAGTACGCCCGCTACACCAAGACACACGGATGACACGCATACGCTGGCGACCGGTTTACCCGACTCGACAAAGTGGCGAATGGTGTCCAGAAAGGGCTCGCTCAGTGCCTCCTCATAGAAACCTGAAGGCTCAAATCCTCCCGGCAAGGCCAAGGCATCGAAACTGCTTACGTCCACTTCGCTCAACAGAAAGCTGGGGTTAAGCGTAAGGCCGAATGTGGTCACTATCTTTTTACGAAGGCCTGCATTTACCAGCTCAATGGGGTATTCACCCAGCAAGTCGGCCCATCCGAGTACGTCCGTGAAAGCAGCCATTTCCAACGGCTCAACACCGTTTGCCAGCAACATAAGCACGCGTTTCATGTCATAGAACCTCTGCCTTGGAGCGAATAACCGTCTGTGTTGCCATGCTCCGCTCCAAGCGCAATTGAGGGAACGACCACAAAATACAATCCACTATTTCACGGTCTGAAATGCCCGATTTTCGTTTGTATCAGTCTGTAGCTCAGGCTCTCGCAGATACATTTCCATGCGCACAACGGGTCGCCCAGACACATACGAGACAACACATCCGGTTCAAATGGGCCTGTCGCTTCTCCTCTCTCCTCACATACAGGAACACCGAATGAACAAGTTATTCGCAGGTCTGGCGCTCACTGCGGCAATGTTCAGTGCTACCGCGGCACTGGCGGCTCCAGTTAAACCAACCGTTGTGTTGGTGCACGGTGCCTTCGCCGACTCCAGCAGCTGGAACGGCGTCGTCAAGATTCTGGAAAAAGATGGCTACCCGGTGATCGCTGCTTCGAACCCACTGCGATCCCTCAAGGGTGACGCGCAGTCCGTGGCGGATGTGTTGGCGAGCATCAAAACCCCTGTGGTCCTGGTTGGGCATTCCTACGGTGGCCCGGTGATCAGTGAGGCTGCCTACGGTAAAGCCAACGTCAAAGCGCTGGTGTACGTCGCAGCAGTTGCACCAGAGGCCGGAGAATCCACCGCAGACCTGGCAGGCCGGTTCCCAGGTAACACCTTGGGTCCAACGCTGGCTCCGCCCGTTGAACTGGCCGACGGCGGTAAGGATTTGTACATCCAGCAGGACAAATTCCACGATCAGTTCGCCGCGGATGTTTCGAATGCCGATGCAAGACTGATGGCCGCAACCCAGCGCCCAGTGACCGTGGCAGCGCTCAATGAGGCATCGAGCGAGCCCGCCTGGAAAACCGTTCCGTCCTATTTTGTTTATGGCGACAAGGACAAGAACATTCCTGCACAAGCGCAAGCATTCATGGCAGAGCGGGCGCACGCGAAGAAGACCGTTGTGGTCAAAGGCGCATCACACGTGGTGATGGTGTCGAATCCGAAGGTCGTAGCGAGCCTGATTGAAACAGCTGCTACTGCTAATTAACCATTTGCAGCGCCGCTCAGTACCCGGGGGCGTTGTAATCATTCAAGAGCATCCGGCTTCATGGCCGGATGCTCGCGCAGGCCATCGACAATAAAATCCACGAAACTGCGAACCCGCATTGAGGCCTTGCGTCCCTCGCGGTACACCACATGCACCGGCATCGCCGGCAATTCATAAGGCTGTAAAACCCGGCGCAACCGCCCACTTCTCAGATAGTCATACAACGGATAGCTCAAACAACGAGTAATCCCTGCGCCATTGGCAGTGGCATCAATAGCCGCCTGAACCGTTGCGCAACTTATTCGAGTCCGTGCCTTCACGGGGTTCACGACACCGTCTTCTAGAAAATCCCACTGGATCTTTTCCCGATAAGCACGCGTGGCCACTAATCGATGATCTCGCAAATCGTCTGGCACTTTCGGTTCACCATGCGCCTCAAGATACGCAGGACTGCTGCATACCATCGAACGCACGTGCCCCACTTTGCGTGCGACCAACGATGAGTTTGGAAGGTCACCGACCAGCACAGCCACATCGATCCCCTCCTCATTCATGTTCGGAATCCGATCATGGTATTGGGCGTAAAGATTCACTTCAGGGTATTGATCCATGTAGCTCGATAGCAACGGGGTCATGACATGCCGGCTGAACAGCAATGGCAACAGAACCTTGAGGTTGCCCTGTGCCTGAACATGTAGCCCCTTGGCCGAAGCTTCGGCGTCCTCAATACCCTTGAGGATGCGAGAACAGTCTGCCATGAAGCCAGCGCCCGCCTCGGTCAGCGTTACCCCACGCGTGCTGCGTTGTAGCAGCGCAACACCGAGTCGCTCCTCCAGGCGGGCAATAGCGCGCACGACCGTCGGCCCGGATACGTCAAGACGTCGGGCTGCAGCGGCCAGACTTGGATGCTCCGATAGCGCTTCGAACATCAGCATTTCATGGTATCGATCCATCAGTGTGAACCCTTCACCACAGCTTTAAGCGCCGTATCTCGTCCCAATCGATCCACAAGAAAATCTACAAAGGTACGCACCTTCGCGGGGATTCGACTGCCTTTGAGGTACACCACCTGAATCGGCAGTGCTGGTGGTTCGAACTCTTCGAGCACCAACTCCAACTCACCCGCTGCAACCTGGCCAGCAACTTGATAAGACAGAACCCTGGTGATGCCCCAGCCGGTGCTCGCGATATTGATGGCGGCTTGATTAGCGGTGACGACCAGGCGGGGTTCGAATCGGAAGCTGAGCTCGTTGCCTTCATTGTCAAATTGCCAGTCGCTCAGCAGATGGCTGGCCGAGGACATGACAATGTTGGCTGTGCTCAATTCGCCCGGATGGCGTGGTTTCCCATAGCGCTGAAAATACTCGGGAGTGCCACATATCACCTGACGGACTTCACCGACCTTGATGGCGTGCTGATTATTTTCGTGCAGATGGCCGATCCGGATTGCGACATCAATCCCCTCGTCAGCCATGTTGACCACCCGATCAACCAGCAAGGCATTGACATGAACCGAGGGAAACTGGTCGACGTATTCCGCCAGAAGTGGCGCGATGTACAACTCGCCAAACAGCACCGACGCCGTCACGGTCAAATGTCCGCAGGGAATCGAATAGCTGCCGGCGGCGGCCTCTTCCGCTTCTTCAACCTCACTCAATATCCGTCGACAGTCTTCCAGATAGCGTTGTCCTGCTTCCGTCAGATGCAAACTGCGGGTCGTTCGAGACAAAAGCTGAGTGCCGATTCGTTCTTCCATCGCGGCGATGGCGCGAGTGACACTGGGGGGCGAGATGTTCAGCAGACGAGCCGCGGCAGCAAAGCCCTCCTCCTCGGCGACCGCCATGAAGATCTGCATTTCCTGAAAACGATCCATAAGCGACCTTTTTTTGATGAAAGCAATCCGGTGCACTTGAACGCTACAGCGTACTGAACGGGTTGTAATTATCGTTTGCTCAAATGCTTTTCGCACAACCGTGATATCGGCTGCAATTACAGAAACCGATCAAAAGAAAATTGGGGGAACAGGAAACGCCGAAGCTTGCCGGGGGTAATCCCGGCAAGCTTCCAAACGATTGGCTCAAGCCTCTTGCAAGCCCTTCGCGGTGCGTTGCATGCCCACGAAGTTTGGCAGAGCTTCGATGCTGCTCAGCCAGGCACGAACACTGGGGTAATCAGTCAGGGCGACATTGCCTTCAGGCGCGTGGGAGATATAGGTATACGCGGCAACGTCAGCGACGGTTGGCGAACTTCCAGCCAGGAATTTGCTCTGCCCCAACTCCTGTTCCATGACTTTGAGCAAATTGTGAGACTTGCTGATGGCATCCTCAGCGTTGTAGCCGGCGCCGAAAACGGTAATCAGACGAGCAGTGGCAGGTCCCGAGTTGATCTGGCCCGCAGCAACGGAAAGCCAGCGCTGGACTTTCGCTTGCTCCAATGGATCGCTTGGCAGCCATTGACCCTCGCCATATTTGGCAGCCAGGTAAACCAGAATCGCATTGGAGTCCGCCAGAATCGAGCCGTTGTCATCAATCACCGGCACTTGACCGAGGCTGTTCATGGCCAGGAATTCAGGCGTTTTGTGTGCGCCTTTCATCAAGTCGACAAATACCAACTCGGTAGGAACACCGAGCAGAGACAACATCAACTCAACGCGATGCGCGTGGCCGGACAGAGGATGGCGATACAGCTTGATTGGTTGCTGGGACATGACGTACTCCGATTGTTATGGACATTCGACTCGGTGATCGCGTCGATGGCGCTATCTTGCTCTGCCCTCGGAAACAGCGGAATGACCAGCAATTACAATCCAGCATTTCATCCTGCGTAATTATCGATGCCCGCGGTGGTACCCAGCATCAAGTCCATGAAGGCGACCGACGCAGCACTGTGATAGTTGTTTTTACGCCTTAGAAGCGCGGCTCCGCGATGGGGTCCCTTGTCCAGCAAAGCGATCTTGCGCAGGGCGCGATCCTGGGTAGCGATAGGTTCAGGAAGAATGGTGGCAACCGCTGTATGCCGAATGACCTCCAGCAAGGTATTCACGGAATTCACTTCAATCGCCACTTTGGGAGTGATCTGCGCTTTGGCAAAAAACTCGTCAATGCTGACCCGCGTGACGAAGTCTGGGGTCAGTAGCGCATATTCGAGCTGAGCGAGCTGCTCCGTGGTCAATGCGCTCTTGCACTCATACAGCGGATGGTCGCATCCCACCATCAAACCCAGGGTTTCGGTGAAAGCCGGAATGGACTCGATGTCTGGATTTCGAACCTGGTCAAACGCAATGGCGATATCCAATGAATCATCCGCCAGGCCTGTTTCGATGTCCGCCATCGACAACTCGAATATTTCGAGATGAATGTTTGGGTAGTGGCTCATGTAATCGCGCACCAAGGGCCCCACAAGGTACGCCATGAACGTCGGCGTCATGGCTAGACGCAAGGTACCGCGAGAAAGGTCCTTCACATCGTGCAATGCACGCTTGCCAGCTGCCAACTCCACCAGCACGCGACGTGCACACGCGATATAGGCCTCCCCGGCATCGGTCGCCCTCACCGTACGTGAGGTTCGATCGAAAAGTACTACGCCGAGGGTTTCTTCCAGCTGCCGGATCTGTTGAGACAGCGTCGGTTGGGACACATGCAGCACCTGCGCAGCACGAGTGAAACCGCCGTGATCCGCCACTGCCAGCAAATAGCGCAAGTGTCGTAGCAGCATGTGAACGCCCTCCTATAGGAACCACTAATACATCGCATTGTATATCGGCCACGGATGCTATCGGTTTATCGCTATTCGGCACCGGTTTGACTTTCTGATGCCAGCCAGCAAATCAGAATCTTCCAGGACCTTTCTGAATGGATTGTTTCATCCAGCACAATTGAGTCGTAACAACCCTGCTTATTCTCTAATCATTCCTGAATAGCGAGACTGATCAACACAAGCAATTGACTGAGTTCGGGTCATTGAAACGTTGCTCAACCGGGAGTCCACTCATGATTGATGTCACTCATTCTTGCGAACAGAACCGCTGGTTGGACAATCCGGCCATGGCGCACACCGAATACGAGAGCAGTTATTTATTGCCGCAAATGATGGGTGCGCTGGCCAGCGAATCAGGGTCGGTTCCAGTTGGGCACCACTGGAAAAAACCTGGGTACAGGATTTCTTTCATGAGTCTGCTCGCTCCAATCCTGTGCGCCATAAAGCTTCGTTTTTCTCTCCTGAATCACGTTGGCCAGCACAGACGCCGTGCAAACTTCCCAGAGAATTGAGATGACCTACGATTTTGATTTATTCGTCATTGGTGCAGGTTCAGGTGGCGTGCGAGCAGCGCGATTTGCTGCGGGCTTCGGCGCAAAAGTGGCAGTAGCTGAAAGCCGCTACCTTGGAGGCACGTGCGTAAATGTTGGCTGTGTGCCTAAAAAGCTTCTGGTGTACGGCTCTCATTTTGGCGATGACTTCGAACAGGCGGAGGGCTTTGGCTGGACTGCCGGCAAGGCGCAATTCGACTGGGAGAAGTTGATCTCCAACAAGAATCGCGAGATCGAGCGTCTGAATGGCATCTATCGCAAGCTGCTGGTTAACAGTGGTGTGATCGTCATCGATGGCCATGCACGCTTGACCGATGCCCACCATGTCGAAATCAACGGAAAACGCATCAGCGCCGAACGCATTTTGATTGCGACAGGCGGCTGGCCACAAATACCCGATATCCCGGGACGCGAGCATGCGATTACCTCGAACGAGGCGTTCTTTCTCAAGCAGTTGCCAAAACGAGTCCTGGTCGTCGGCGGCGGCTATATCGCGGTTGAGTTCGCCGGGATTTTCAACGGCCTGGGAGCTGACACTCGCCTTCTGTATCGCGGCGATATGTTCCTTCGCGGATTTGATAAATCGGTTCGTATCCACTTGATGCAGGAGCTGACCAAGCGAGGCCTGCAACTGGATTTCAACACCGATATCGTGCAGATCGACAAGCAGTCTGATGGCAGCTTGTTGGCGACACTCAATGACGGTCGCAAGCTGGAAGCCGACAGTATTTTCTACGCGACTGGCCGCCGCCCGATGCTCGACAATCTGGGGTTGGAAAACACCCGTGTCGAACTCAACGACAAGGGCTTCATCGACGTCAACGATAATTTCGAAACTCGCGAACCTTCGATCCTGGCATTGGGTGATGTGATTGGCCGGGTTCAGCTGACACCGGTAGCAACAGCGGAAGGCATGGCAGTCGCCCGCAGGCTCTTCAAACCCGAGCAATATCGTCCCGTCGATTACCGGCATATTCCCACGGCCGTGTTCAGTCAGCCGAGTATCGGGACCGTCGGGATGACCGAGGAACAGGCGTTGGAGAATGGGCACAAAGTGGTGGTTTTCGAAAGCCGGTTCAAACCCATGAAGCTCACACTCACGGACTCAGATGAGCAGACTTTGATGAAGCTGGTGGTGGATGCGCGCACTGATCGGGTGTTGGGCGCGCATATGGTCGGCCCGGATGCCGGAGACATCATTCAAGGGCTGGCAATCGCGCTGAAGGCAGGTGCCACGAAGCGCTTGTTCGATGAAACCATCGGTGTGCACCCCACCTCGGCAGAAGAGTTCGTGACGCTGCGCACACCGGTTGAGGGCAGATGACGGTGGACGGCTTATCAGATGCATTTTGCGGTCGTCCATATCGCCGGGCCAGCACCAAAGTAGCCGGCTTGACCGGCCGAAAACGGCCAAAAGCAGCCAAATGTAATCGGCAATTTCCGTGTTCGATTTGGCCCGATCACTTCTTTTTGGGCAATGAATTCTCGGGTCGCTTATTGATTTCCATCAACCCCATTTCCTTAATGGTGTTAGCTGCGAATTCGATGAACGCGGATACCGCACGAGGCAGCTGTCGGCGGCTGTGGTAGACAAAATGTACGCCTATTGCGCCTGAAGTGTAATCAGGGAGCACTTCCTTCAAGCGCCCTGCATCGACGTGAGCAGCGCTGAGTGCGGCAGGTAGCAGCGCGATGCCCAATCCGGCCAGCGCACCTTCAAGCTGCGCCGAAGCCGTATTGGCCTGAAACGGCCCGTCCACTTCGATGGTCGCTGCTTGATTGTCGATACCGCCCAACCGCCAGGTGGTGCGGGGGCCACCGTGAGACGGTGAGGTGATGCAGTGATGGGCAATCAGATCAGCGGGCTGTGCCGGAACGCCATGCGCCGCCAGATAGCCTGGACTCGCCACCAGAGTTTGATAACTCGTGCCAAGCTTGCGTGCGAGCAGCGATGGATCGCGATCACCTCCGCGCATGGCTATGTCTATACCTTCGCCCAGCAGATCGACTCGTGCGTCATTGAGCTCGAACTCAAGACGCACTCGCGGATGCTCAGAGATGAATTGCGCGACAGCCTGTGCAGGAAACCAGTTGAAAAAATCCACAGGAGCAGCCACGCGAACGCGACCAGCAATCTGAGCAGAATCATTAGTCACCTGACCCGCAACCCGTAGCAACGCATCGATCTGATCGGCGGATTCGGCGTAAAAGTTGGTCCCGGCATCGGTCAACACCAATCGCCGCGTGGTGCGCTGCATCAGCCGTGTACCCAACGCGACTTCCAATAGCTGCACACGCCTGCTGGCAGTACTGGGCGGCATCCCGAGACGCCGCCCGGCTTCGGCGAAACTCCCCGCCCGAACGACTTGAACAAACAGCGCGACATCATTCAGATCCACGTGATTACCCCCGTTGTGCATGAGTGAAATTGACCCGTCCATCCCTGGCCCGGCACGAATCGGCTGCCCGCTCTTGCATGCACAGCCCGGTGTCAGCAATTTAACTCTATTACGCTCATTTATGAACGAGTGCATCTCACCAGCCCATCTTTCTGAATTATCGGAGACTTCCTAAAGTGGGCTCCAAGGCGCGCAGGCGCCTCCCCCATTCCCCAGGAGACTCACCATGACTACCGTTTCCGTCATTGTTGGCAGCACTCGTGACAGCCGCTTTTCCAGCACTCCAGCCAACTGGATCAAACACCACCTTGAACAGCGCCAAGGGCTGAACATCCGCTTGCTCGACCTGCGGGATTTTGATCTGCCCTTCTTCGACAGCGCCATGCTTCCTGGCTTTCCTGGCCGTCCGGCGTATGAGAACGAAAACGTTCGTCGCTGGACCGAACAGATCGCGACCTCCGACGCGTTCGTGGTGGCCACTGCCGAATACAACTTTGGCCCGCCCGCTGTTTTGAAGAATGCACTGGATTGGGTTTACCAGGAGTGGAACCGCAAACCTATCGGCTTCGTAAGCTGGGGCAGCGTTGGCGGCGCTCGCGCTGTGCAGCAACTGCGCGAAATCGCGACCGAGCTTCAGATGGCAACGATTCGCACCGCGGTGCATATCCCTGTCAACGCGATTTACGCCCATTTCCAGGGTAATACCGACGAGATCGAGTCGGCATTGCAGGCTCAGGACGATCAGGCAGGACGCATGATCGATGACTTGCTGTGGTGGTCGCATGCCCTCGAAAACGCCCGTACCGCAACCGTTTGATCAAGGAGATCAGCATGTCTCTCGCCGCTGAAAAAACCACTGTGCAACTTCGTCAGATCACCCATCGCACCCATGGTCGTCGTAACGGTCCAGCCATACGCCTGATGAGCCCGTCCGACTTTGGTCAGATTCTCAAACCGTTCGTGTTCCTGGATTTCTTCGATATGCAGGGCCCTCCTTTCGTGGGTGAACTGCATCCCCATTCCGGGATTGCCACCTTGTCTTACCTGATCGACGGCCGCATGGATCTGATTGATCCGCACGGCACCACTGTCGTCCTGCCCAGCGGCGGCGTCGAGTGGATGCAAGCGGGCCGCGGCATGTGGCACGGCGGCAGCGTAGGTGATGAGAATCATGGCCGGGTGCGTGGCTTCCAGCTCTGGGTCGCCCTGCCGCCCGAGTCGGAACTGGGGCCGACCGTCTCAGCTTTCCAGACATCCGAAGACATCGTAAGCGCGGGACCGGCGCGGGTTTTGTTGGGCAGTTACGGGAACGCGCGCAGCGCCATCGACACCCCTTCACCCATGAACTTCCTGGCGGTGAAACTCAAGGCCGGCGAGCGCTGGACCTACATATCGCCGAGCGGACATACGGTGCTCTGGGTATCCCCCGTCGAAGGGAGGCTGCTGGCCAATGGCGAAGAACTTCAGCCTGAAGAGCTGGTGGCATTCGAACGATGCAGCCAGTCAGTCCACTTCGAAGCATTGACGGACACCCAGTTCATCCTCGGTTCTGCTGTGCCTCACAATCACGATCTCGCACTGGGCTACTACTCCGTCCACACCTCACCGCAGGCGCTGAAAGTCGGAGAAACTCACATCCAGACCATCGGCAAACAATTGGTCGAAGAAGGTCGTCTTGACCGTCGGCATGTCCGATAACACCCTTGAGGAGAACGCCATGTCAGCTCGGTCTACCATCACACAAGACGCCCTGGCGCAACTGTTCACTGACGCACGATCCCATCACCACTGGACGGACAAAACGGTATCGGACGAGTCGCTCAAAGCACTTTATGAGCTAGCCAAATGGGGCCCGACCAGCGGGAATTTGCAGCCTGCCCGCATCGTTTTTGTGCGGTCCGAGGAAGGCAAGCGCAAGCTTTATCCTGCGCTAGAGGGCATGGGTAGCAACCCCGAGCAGGTTCGAGCGGCGCCGGTTACGGCCATCGTCGCTCAAGACTCCAGATTCTTTGATGAGGCACCTCGACTATTCCCGAGAATGAACTTCAAGCCGATGTTTGAGGCTGACGCCGCCTTTGCCGAGTCGATTGCCTACCGCAGCAGCTCATTGACCGGGGCGTACCTGATGATCGCTGCTCGTGGGCTGGGGCTGGATGTCTGCCCTATGTCCGGTTTTCACAACGCGATCATCGACAAAGCGTTCTTCAGCGGGACGTCATGGAAGGCCAACTTCATTTTCACCATCGGCCATGGTGATGACGCCCGCCTTTATCCACGTGATCCGCGGCTCTCCTTCGAAGAAGCCTGCCGCTTCGAATAGATCCCTTTGCGCAATAAAAGGAGCAGACATGAAAACCATCGGCATCATCGGCGCCGGACAAATTGGCAACGCCATCGCTCAGCAACTCGCGCGTTTGAACATTGAAGCCACGCTGGCCAACAGCCGAGGACCTGAAACCCTCCACGACCAGATCAGGCAGCTTGGCCCTTCGATCAAGGCAGGCACACGCGAGGACGCGGCTACCAAGGACATCGTGTTTGTAGCAGTGCCCTGGAACCAATTGAGGAAAGCACTGACGGGCCTGCCGGACTTCGAAGGGCGCATCGTGGTGGACACAACCAACCCACTGCAAAAGCAGCCTTTTGCAGCCATCGATATCGGTGATCACGCTTCTTCAGCGCTGGTCGCGCAGATGGTCCCAGGTGCCCGTTTGGTGAAGGCGTTCAATCACCACGCCTATTGGAATCTGGCAGCCGAGCCCGTTAAAGAAGGCGGTCAACGCATTCTGTTCTACGCAGGCGAAGATGCGGCAGCCAAGGCTGAGATCGCGTCTCTGATCGAGCGTCTGGGGTTCTTCGGCACCGACATGGGAGATATCGAAACGGGCAGTCGATTCTTCCAGCCGCCGACAGGTCCGCTGGCAGGTCCCAATCTCGTGAAAATGGAGTTGCAGGCATGAATCAACTGTTCACACCCACGACGCTTGGCAGCACATCCCTTCAGAACCGCATTGTCATGGCGCCGATGACACGAGCCCGCGCCAATGGCGATGGATCCCCAGGACCACTGGCTGCTGAATATTACGCACAGCGCGGTAGCGTGGGGCTCATCATCACCGAAGGCACTCAGCCCTCTGATGACGGCCAAGGGTATCCTGCTACGCCTGGCATTTATACGGATGCGCACGTAGCAGGCTGGCAAGAGGTTACCCATGCTGTGCACGCTCAGGGCGCTCGCATGTTCGTCCAACTGATGCACGCCGGAAGAATGTCGCATCCGCTCAACACCCCCCATCATCGGCAAGGTGTGGCCCCCTCCGCCATCGCCCCCGGCGAACAGATCTTTACCTTGTCAGGTATGAAGGATATCCCGGTGCCGCGTGCACTCGACCTCGCTGAAATCCCGCAGGTGATCAACGAGTACCGATACTCTGCCCGTCGTGCGCTGGACGCCGGAGCCGACGGCGTGGAGATTCATGGCATCGCCTACCTCGTTCATCAGTTCCTGGCGATCAGCAGCAACCAGCGTACGGATCGGTATGGCGGCACGCTGGAGAACCGCGCTCGTTTTGCCATTGAAGTTGCACAGGCTGTCGTGGCGGAGATTGGGGCAGATCGCACTGGCATTCGCCTGTCGCCCGGCTTCGGCGGGATGGGACTGAGCCATGGTGATGAGGGCCCTGATCTGTATCGTTATCTGGTGGGTGAACTCGACAAGCTTGGCCTCGCGTATCTGCATATCGTTCACTATGGCGGCGATGCGCTTCTGCATGATCTGCGCAAGCTCTGGCACCAGGCACTCATTCTCAACCGGCCTGACCGGCCACGTGAAGACATCGGGAAAGATGTCGCCAGTGGTCTGGCAGACCTTGAATCGTACGGGCAAATGACGCTTGCCAATCCAGACCTTATTCACCGATTGAAAAGCGATGCACCGCTCAATGCCGCCGACCCCATTACCTATTTTGGCAGCAGCCCGCTAGGCTATGCGGATGGGTACACCGACTATCCGTCATTGGCCTGATCGGTCGTCTCTTACGAAGGATAGGCACCAATCCAAGGCCGCCTATAGCTGCCTTGGTGAACTGCTCCTATTGGCCGTTCTCTGCCTTTCGCGACAGGCAGAAAGCGGCCAAGAGCAGCCATTCAGTTTGCGGATCTCAATGACAGCCCTGCCGCAGCAGGGGTTTGGATCTCGTGAATCACATTTACTGTGTCTAGAGCACAGCATACAACTCGCTTCCCCCGCGCACTGATCGCCCAAAGGTCAGTAGACCGTTCAGCGCTTCGTGCCGACTAGCCGCGCGCCAGTTCAATGGTTTGAAACTCCTCACCGAGGAATCCAAACTTATGTACGAACAAGCCTGCAATTTTCTCGTCTGCGGTCGCAAAAAATACCTGTCGGTCCGACTTGATGACGAGATTCCGCAAATAGTCCAAGAAGGACAGGGCGTTGAGGTCGTCAATTTGCGATATCGGATCGTCCAGCAGAATGACCTTAGGGCCAGCTCTGACTTGTGCGTTCATTGCCAAGAACATTGACAAAGCGTATGCAGACCGCTGACCTGTACTGACTTGATTGAGCTGAACTGGAAAATCGTTGTCACGCCTTCTCAGTGGAGTCTCTGTGTCGGCAGTAACCAGATATTCAGCTGGGGCGTGAATTCGACCAAAGATGCTGTCAGCCACTTTGTGCGTAGCAGCGACAACGGCAGCGCTAGCAGCGTCGAGCGACTGGTTCTCGATGATGTCGTCAAGAACGCGCTGCGCGCCTACCAGTCGCTCAATCGACCCGCTTATGCGAATGATGCGCTCAGAGAGCACTACAAGCTGTTCCCGCACCGTCGTTAACTGCGTTGCCGAACGGCTGTCGGCCTGTAAAGCCGCCCGGACCTTTTTGGCTCCCAAGACGGAAGCTTCCAACGAAGTCAGGAGTAACCCCAAATCAGACTCAGGCGCGTAGTCCAAATAGCGGTGAGCCGCAGCGCACGCATCGCTAGCCCATTGTGCAACTCTTTGGCGAGCCATCAGTAGCTCGGTGGAGGTATCCAAGGTGTCGCCATTTTGTACACCTGCTTCATCGATGCGACGCTTCAGCCTCTCGTTCCGTTGAAGAGCTCGCGCATCTAACTCTGCGATGGCATCTTGAAGCTGTAACAGATATTTCCTTGTTCTCTCAATCGCCTCCAGCAAATCTAGCGACGTAGGTCCCTGTGCATCTCCATCTACAGGCACGCACAGCTGCTCGATTTTGACCAAAGACAAGCCGACTCTCGCGTAGGCATCGAGCCCTAGCTGCGCTCCCTGCTTTGTCTCTAGTAGCATTTGCTGCCGTTTAATGGTGCTCGAAACCGCCAGTTGCGCATCGCGGACTATCCACGATGCTTTGGTGTCGGGTAGGGTGCGCGTGAACTGGTCGAGTTGACCAAGCCAATATGCTTCTCGTGCGGTTTGCTGTCTTTCAGCAGTGAGATGTTCGATACGCTGCCGAAGCTCTGAAATTGCGGAATCCGATGGCGCCAGCGAGATAGCGTGTATGCGTTGAATCAGTTCCCCCGGGCCAAACTCGGTTCCGCAAACAGGACAGCTGGAGTCCGAGTGCCGATGCTCGACAACCTTCTTGGCCCAGTTCTGTATCTCAGTCATCGCGCGCTGTAATTCGGACTGAGTGCGTGTGAAGGCGGCAAGATGCTTTTGACTCGAATCAAGCTGGGAGTCAACGTCTTGAAGCTCAGAGTTGGCCTCCTCATGTGCAGCCAACAGCGACTTGCTACCCAAAGACAACTGCCAGCCTTCGGGTGGACCGTTTAAGGGTAAGGCAGCGAATACGCGGGCGTTCAGTGCCAAATCATCGTTGGACTGCTTGAATGCCGTCGACAAATCTTTCAGTTCAGCGAGCGCCGCAGGGGGAATCGCCTCCAGGGCTTCCAACCTAGCCTTTGCCAGATCATGTCGCTGCGTGAGTACACGACGGGCCTGCACATCCTCACGGGTTGCGGGGAGCTCACTTTTCACGTCATCGCAAGCACTCTGGAGTACTGACAATTGCTGAGCGATGGCGCTTTCAGTGATCGGCCCCACAAGCCAATCAAGCTGCTGGATTGCGTTCAATTGAGACGTCAGGCTCGACAGGCTTCCAACAAGCTGTTCGGTAACTCCGTCTTTTCGTTCGGGGGCATCTCGCCACCCGACGCGTTCGAGGCCTTTAATGAACACAGAAAAATTCGCATCAGCCTGACCTGGCGCTGCTTCCAGCACCAAAAGCTCTTTCTCTTTGCCTTCTTTGTCCGTTGCTGCGACTGCTCGCTCAGAGCGCTTAGAGCGGGCTTCCTCCGCCAACGACTTTCGTACTTCCTGAATGCGCCGCCACATCAGCGTCGCCTCGTGCCCACTCAGCAAGGCAGCGAGGCTCTCCGCTTTGCCTTCCTTGGGAGACTCCTTAAGCAGCGAAAGCTCCGCAGCAGCATCCGTGTTGAGGAAGTTGAACCGTGCGAATTGGTTCGGTAGCTTGTTCTGCCGACTGTTGTCATCGCTGCCATACCACAGACGTTGACGAGTCTTGAAATCGGAAAGAGGCTGCCGCGCCGAAGTACTGACTACCTGGCCGGATGCCAACACTGCCTCGACAAAGGCAGTTGGTGAGCAGTCTGAACGCCGATTAGCACCGCAAAGGAGGAATTCTAGTCCCTCAAGCAGAGATGTCTTACCGACGCCGTTGGAGCCGAAGAGAAGGTTCGCCTTCCCAAGCTTCTCGAAAGACTTTCGTCTCGGATGCGATCGGAACCCGCTCAGGTTGATGCTTGCAAGATGTGACTCAACGAGTCGCTGGCTTGACTCAATCCCAGTGGTTTTCTTGGTCCGAACGGACTGTTTGGCCGTTCCAGAGGAAATACTTCGGACGACATCGGCAATCGGGCGCTCCCCGTCTAGGACGTCATCCAATCCAAAAACGCTGAGCGCGTCAGACCAAGCTTGAACGACGTCGGTCGTAGCTGCGGATTTGTCGACAACCGCGACCGAATCGAGCTCATCCAGTACACGGTCTAAGTCTTCCTCAGTGACAACGAACTTGCGGGCGTAACTCTTGTCTGCCTCCACGTTGCGCTTGGTCACTTGAAAGGCTTGGTTGCCAGCAGTGCCATTGTCGACAACAAAGTAGAGGTAGTTGTTCCAGCGCAAGTCCGGTGACGCATCCTTGTCGAAATAGGCCGGTCCCATTACCTCATCGAGATAGTTGTTTAAGGCGCCGACAGTGTCGGGGATACGATTGTTCAGGTCAAAGACATAAGCTGCGACATCGCATTCGTTGCTGCGCCTGATCCCACGCAGTACACCAGAAGCGACTTCCGAAACGTTGGTCAGCTTCCGACCAAGCTTTTCCCGCGCTGACTGTAGATTCATTCTTGTGCTCCCGGGGGGGGTCCTGCGAATTGGGTGAACGAGGGGACCCCAATATCCACTGCCGATTGGCCGCTTTGTCTGGTGAACGAAATGTCGCGACCACTCAAGTAATTCTTGGGGCCGGTCCCAGTCGCGTAAATGATGCAGAAGCGCTCGGCACGGTTCGCGTAGTGCTGGTTCAGGAGCTGTTTCTCTTGCTCATGCGAAAGCTCGCGCTCCGGCTCTGGAGGTGGACCTGCAAGAGTCTTGCGAACTTTCTGGTCAAGGCGATCCAACACTTGGGGGTCAACAACCAACCCAGCGTGCACGACTGTCGCCATAGTGCCGTCTTCCGCGACGACATTGCGATTTGGGAACCTCGGAAGCCACTTGAATTTGAAGCCCTTGCGAAGTGCTTCTACGGACGACGGCCAGACGTAGCCGCTCGCGCGCAGCTCGGCGACGGCGCCCATCAGCGCAAACCTACCGTCCCTGAACGCAACCGCCTCTGCTGCCGGGTCTTGGGTAACAGTGATTCGTCGCACGACTTCATGTTCACACAGGCGCATTGAATCGATGCGCGATGGCGTGTGCCAATCCGCCGGAACTCCAAATTGTCCGGCAGTGATGGCTATTGCCCTCTCCACAGCAATTGGGCCAGTTCGATATAGCTCATGTAGGTCGCTAAGTTCGATGCCGGCAGCACTGATCCTATTAAGCTGTTCGCAGAACCCATCGTCTGGTAGCTCGCCTGGTGTCCGTGGCTGGACCCACCCGTTCTGGTCTTGCGCCCAAACGAATGTCATCAGTGCCTTTGGGCCAGTGCGCATCGAACGCGGCTTCGGTATCGCATGGTGAAAGACCTTGGTCGCCTGGAACAGGAAGACGCGCGGCCGGTAGTGAAATTGAAGAGCGTGCGCGCGTATGGGCTCGTGGCGCGTGTAGTAAATGCCATGTCTGTGATTCTCTAGAATGGCATCGTCCGACAGATTTGTTTCGGGAGAACACAGGTACCAGGCTGACCCGCATATGTTCTTCCACGGGTGTTCATTGGTATTGTTTTCGTCAACTGAGACCACGTTTTCAGCCCAGTTGAGGCACAACAGTTCGGTTTCACCGGCAGCGGCGAATAGCTCTTGTCTATATTTTTTGTATAGAAGATGGCGCGGACTATTGTTGAGCTGAATGTGCAGAAGAAGCAGGCCGTTGTAATACTGGTCGATTAGATCCTGCCTGAATCCGAAAACGTCAGAGCAAATGAGTGTAATCAGTCGGACTTCGCTCGGCAGGGTTCCAAAGGCGTATATGCAGATTCCGGGCAGCATTCCCGTCGCCTCGGTATTCTGTGGGTCTCCCGAGGGTTCGGTCTTGTACTGAACCAGCAGCACAAGGCGCGTAGACATGTCTGTGCTGCATTTCGTCAGAAAAACGTATACGAGAGGATTGCGGTATTGCTGTGTGGTCCGGACCCCGGGGGACACATCGTCATCAAGAACAATTGCCCGTTCTCCAAGCCGTTGTCGGATAGCATCCAGTCCACCCAGTGTTAGGCTTTCGCATCCGAGAACCCAAAGCTTACCCTCTTCGGGCACAACACCTTGCTCGATTGCTTCGAGCAGCGCCTCCCATGGAACGCTGTATTCCGGGCTGACGGCTATGTCAGGTTGGCTTCCGGTCGTGGCTGCCAACTGGAGGAATGCTGCCGTACGCTGCTTTGCCTCCACAATATCGGCATGACCAATCGAGTCGGGTGCAACGCGGATGCGGCCCGACGGCTGGTGCGCGAGCACCGTGTAGAGTGTGTCGTCTGCTTGTAACGCGTTGAGACGAGGGGGCTCCAGCCCTTCACGTTTGAGCCTCTGTTCGATAGGTATAATTTCCAATCTTGCTACTCCCCTCGTACTCCACAGCTTGATTATTAAGCCTTGATACGGGACGTTCTATTATTTTCGTCATTGGTGGTCGGCCCCGAGCTCACTCACTGTAATCCCGGACAGTTCCTTAAGGATGACGCTGCAAATGGTGGAAAGCGCATTATCGAGGTCTAGCCTAAAACGACCGCTGGGGCGTTCTGGCTAACCCGGATCCTTGGCTTCCAGCGAAGCGAGACGATCCGTCAGCTCTCGCTGAAACCTGCTGCCACTGCAATGCGCTAGTGCCAGCCGCATCTGGTCAACAGCGTTCTTGGTGTCCCCGGCATCGCTCAGACATCGGCTCATCATGTCAAAATACGCGGCGAGGTTTTTCTCCGCGCGCGGATCGGCTTGTGCCCGTGCGAGTGCATCCTTAGCAGTTGTAAGAGCTTCGACCATTCCCAGCGCCAATTCGGCCTCCGCGCGCCGGTACAGCAGCCAGTGATCGAGCTTATCAGCAGGCACTACATTGATGACCTCCAGCGCTCGACTTGGATGTCCTGCAACGGTGAAAACTTTTGCGATGCCACGGCGAGTAAACCCATCCGGATCGCCGCCTGCTAGAAGCGCTTCGGCATACACGAGGCTCAAGCCCGACAATTTCCTAGCCAGCCCTTTGTCGCCAGAGCGCAGCGCGTTTTGCGACACGTTCGCGAGGGTTTCGCCGACGTTGAGTAGGTGACTCTTACCGATCGACTTGGGAGAGACTTCGAACATGTCTCCCGCCGCGCTGACCAGCTTGAAACTAACGTCTGGGTGCTCGTAGCCGAATTTCGAGGTGAAGGCGTAAAACGCGTCGTAGAACTGGTCCAGGCCTTCGAGTGCCGCTTGGCTGATAATTCTGCTAAGGGACTTGACGCTTAGTTCGTCACTGTTGAGTTGGGCGACGACCTTAGGGTAGGAGCGCAAGTTACTCAACACAGCCATTGCCACACGAAGCGGTACGGCTGCGGGGCTCTTGATCATCGAGCCAAGCAGCTGGTGCAGCGCAATCTCCCCCGCCTGCTTCGCCGCCTCACTGGCGCCGTACTGGGTGCCCAAGTGGACAATCTGGCCGAGCGTCGCGTGCCAATTGGGTTCGATGTCGAGCAGTTTCTGGAACGTGGCCAACGCCTTATCAATGTCGCCACAGCGGCGGTAGGCCTTACCCAAATGGTGCAGAAGTTCTGCCTTGATTCTGCCTTCGGCGCCGTCTAAGGCAGCGTGGTATTCAGCTACGCAGGCCGAGTAGTAGGCCGGTCGTGTCGCCGGCGGCAAGGTGAAGGCATATTGCTCACGCGCATCAATGCTGGACATGAGCGCCGCGAGACTGCCGTTGGAATCGATCGGGCGTTGTGCATACGCACTAAAGACATCGCGCTTGACGTCCTCCAGTTGTAGTAGCGCGTAGGCGAGCCAGTCGGGCTCCCCGCATCCGCGCCGAGCGTGCTCGTCCAGCAGCGCCTTACGAGAGAGGTGAATCTGCCGCAGGGCCGATGGGGTCATTTCCCCTTTGAGACTGTCTAGGTAGCGCTCGACCTCACGGACGAGATCTTCTACCCCATCGCGTGTGCGCGCCGCACGGGCGACCAACTCATGGACGAGCAGGACACCGGGGGCGCCCGCTGGCGACAGAACGGCAAGCTTCTGGAGCTCCTGCTTCGGCAGATGACCGACAAGATGGGCGATGAACTCAGCGTCGTGCATCGCTAGCCCGGTGTTGGCGATCTGCTGCAACGCCTTGCGCGGAGCCTCCGACAGCCTGTCCAGGATGTGACTCAGTATCGAAACGCCGTCATCACCGCTAAGCACGTCGGGCGTTGCAAGTACCTCTTCATAGAAGCTCTGGCGGGGGACGCACTCAGATTCAATGACGCTACGGGCCGTAGCCAAAATAACGGGCAGAAAACTACACGCGGCGACGAAACGTCCACTCGCATCGGTGGGATACGTCGGATCCTCCCCGAGAATACGTAATGCAACATCCGGCGACACCTGCGGAATAGGAACATGCGAGAGCGCACCTGGCGCGGCGACCTGCGAGGTCACGATGACAACACCACCCTTATCGAACCCCGGCTTCAGTTCAGCGAATATGGCGGGATTGATGGCCAGGTCGATGCGGTCCACGACCAGGATGGTCTTGACCGCATTGAAGTTGCCCACGACGTTGAGCGGCCGTCCTCCGCGCTTGCGGGTGACCGCAGACAGTGGAGTATCAGGGTGCCAGTCTCCGCCCGCGAGCCAGACATGATTGTCGTAATTGGCCGCTTCCTTGTGAACGAAGTCGATGGCTACTTGGGTCTTGCCGGAGCCGCTCAGACCGTGAAGGACAGCAACGGATTGGCCGCCCACAAAGTGCTCACGCAAGGCCCTCAGGGCAGCTTCGTTAGATTGGTGGTTCGCGCACTGGGCAGGTAGGCGACCGAAGTACTCGAAGTGGTCGAGGGCCTCATCGAACTCTGGAAGGAACTGCCTGAAAAACGTGGCGGCGTCGGGCCGCTCGATGGAGAGGTCGTAGATAATCTTGGCGAGTTCACGCGCATCAAGAACGACCAGCGCGTCCGCCAAATCGTTGATCGCTTCCGTGCGATTGAACAGGGCCCGGAAAGAGGGCTGCTCCTCTTCGGTGGACATGAGGTAGATCTTGGTAGCGCCGGTCAGAGGACGGTGCGCCTTGGCGCTATTGATATCCTTCTCGATCTTTGTAAAGACCGGATCTTTAGCGTCGCCTACGTTCTGGAAATACCCCTTCTCGGTGCTGTACTGGGCGATGATCGTCGAATCATCCGAGAACGAGTCGACGGTGTACCCGACGAACTTATAGTCCTTGTTGATGCCGTGATGGACGAGCCGCCTGTGCTCCAAGAGTTCGATGAGCCCGTGCCCAATGAGCTCAAGGCTTGTTGCATCCAAGACACCGATCTCGTCGATCAGTCGCTTGGTGATTCGCTGTTTAATGGATTCGAACGACATTGATGACCTCAACTCCCTGGGACGCACTGGTTCATTCTTACTTCCGTCCAGTTGCTATGCTCGTGCGTTTCAATCGGGGGCACGCTTTAATGGCTAACGCTGTTCTACGCCCCCCTGACAAAGCTATGTCCGCTGGTGGCCGATTTCTGCCGTACGCGAAGGGCATCAATCGGCCGACTCTGTAAAAAATTCGCCATGTTTTCCTCGTCGGAAAAGTACGCGCGTGAGATTGAGATCTTTACTTTGAACTGCGAGTTCGGGGGCATTCCAGCGTCAGCACGGGGGCAAGTCGGCACTGGCGTCAATTGAACAAGCCATCAAAGAGTTCGAGATTTTCGGTAACTCAGCCGAACGCCTCATGAATCAGCGTTTGTATAATGGTGGCAGGCCCCTGTACGAAGTGTTCTTGGCTACTGATTTCGAAGCGCTCGGGATTTAGATGAACGACCTTTGCACCCGTGCCCAGAGCGCGTAACGGAAGTTCTGCCGCTGGAAAAACAATACCTGAAGTACCGATTGAAAAGAACAGGTCACAATTCTCTGCAGCAGCAAGACCCGCGCTCCAGGCTCTTTCAGGAAGCATTTCTCCGAACCATACGACTCCAGGCCTGATGTAGCCGCTGCATACGTTGCACCGCGGTGGTTCGATACGCCCCCCTTCTTCATGCAAGCCATCAAAGTCAAGAGGCGCTTCATGAGCCCATCCGCAATCAATGCACCTGGGTGAGTGGAGGCTGCCATGAAGGTGAATCACATCTTGGCTACCGGCTCGCTCATGCAGGTCATCAACGTTCTGAGTCACGACTGTGAGTTGCGGAACGTGCTTAGCAAGATTTGCTATAGCGAGGTGCGCAGCATTCGGCTGCGATTGGAGGACTTTCAACCTACGCCACTCATACCACCCCCAACAAAGACTTGGATCTGCTCGGAAAGCTTCAGCGGTCGCCAACTGGGCAGCATCAAATCGCGCCCAAAGACCGGTTAACGCATCTCTGAATGTAGGAATTCCACTTTCAGCTGATACGCCGGCGCCGGTGAACACGACAACGTGTTTTGCTTCCTGCAGAAGCTTCGCGATGATGCTTATGGGCATATGATGTCCTGAATATTCGTTCCGCTCGAAGTACCTTAACCGAATAGGTAGGTCATGGCGTTAACTGCTTTCCAGGTGAGGAGTTTTCCCCATCCGCGAGTGCATACGACCCAAGGGGGCCGATGGTGACAGGCAAAAATCGGCTAGCCAATCCGCAAAGCAATGCCATCAATATTTCCTACCAAGTATCAGTCATTACGATGCGCCTTTCTCCATCCCGACTGTACGAACACTTTGGCATTCGGAGCGCTCAACGAATCCAATTGCCGGAGGGAGCGTCGGCCTCAATATAGCAAGCTGCCGACTGCACATCGCGTCTGCCGACATACTCCATCAACGACTTGCTGTTCCATTAGTTGTGACTAGTCCACGTAGAAAAGCCGCGGCGCAGCGAATGCGCGGTGTAACCCTCGCCATCAATACCGCTGCGAATAAACGCTAGCCGCAAAATACGCGGGAGACTATTCAGATTGACTCGCCCCCCGCTAGATGGCCGACAGTCATACCCTCTTCAGGCTGGCCCTCCCCACTCAACGGCCTGTAGGACCCGGCGGACTTGTTTGGCCGCGATCTCCGTTTCACAGAGCATGATCGGGGCAGTCCCACCCAGCACTTTATTAGGTGTCGACATCCACTGTGCGGCGGCCAATGGTGTCTCAAATATCGCCTCAGCCAAATGACTGACTGTAACAATTCGGTCCAAGCGTTCGGAGGCGACAGAGTCCAGGTTCTTGTGCGCTCGCCGCCGTCGCTCGAGCGTCGAAATGGATCCATGAAGCAGCGTTTCCAAGTGGCGGTCTTGAAGGTCAAAAGCCACGCGAATAACCTGGACGAGATCAGAGGAAAACCCTACTTTGATTTGCTGCAACCTTTCCAACTCAGTCAACGATTTGCGAGGAGAACTGAATCGCCAAAAGGCCGCGATCCCTTCCGCTCGGGCCACGTTTAGCTGTTTTGCCGGACGTCGAGTCGCAGTTGAAGTGTTCATCAACACGGCCTCCCAATAATTGCCCATCCAATGGAATATGAGCTGTCTCCGGTCGAACCGGAACGGCTATTGAGTGCTGTAACGCATCAGGTCGATAAGCAGACGTAGCCCTTCCCCTACCAGTCTTCAGTTGACGAGCAAAAAACGGGACCAAATGTACCTATCCCAACTTTTTTCGCTTGCTCTTCAATTCGGCCAGCCTGCAGCACATCGTGCTTGGTGGGAAAATGACGTAAGAGGAAGTGAGCGTTTTGTCTAACTCGTTCGGGCACCTCTGTGTCACGAGCAAGCTCCGTCAGGAAAGCATGAGTTTGTGCGACGGACCTACTCCGTTCAAATGGCATTGTCATTTAAGCCTCCACACGTTGAGGTCGTCAGTACAAGGCAAGGCGACCAGGTTCGTCCCCTATTTTCGTAGGCCTAGTCCAGCTTAGAAAGATTCTACCGCTGTCGCTTTACCTTCAATACCCATAAGTTCAGATGCTAGGTATCCGCAGCTCGGTGACCACTTTCGCGGAGTGGGCCCAATCCAGCAATGAGCAGCTGTACTGAAGTGGGCTTGCCCGCCGACTGAGCTTATGCTGAAGGTGGGGGAGTTTCCAATTGGGAACGCAGCAGTCTAGATTCAGGAATTTCCAGATGAGCGATATGCATATAGCCTCCTCAGCTTTGCGAAAGGCTACGAAGGTGGTGTTTTTTACCGGCGCGGGCATCTCCGCTGAGAGCGGGATACCCACGTTCCGTGACCAGCTCACCGGACTCTGGGAAAAATATGATCCTCAGCGCTTAGAAACAGCAGCTGCATTCCGTGAAAATCCGGCTTTGGTGTGGGGTTGGTATCTATGGCGACGACAGCAAGTAAGCCAGGCCAAACCCAATGCTGCTCATTTCGCAGCGCCTCGTTTGGCTAGCACCGGCCGCCAGGTAGCGGTGGTCACTCAGAATATCGATGACCTGCATGAACGCGCTGGCTCGGAAGATGTAGTGCACTTGCACGGAAGCTTGGCGCAGCCGAAGTGCTTTGCCTGCCATCGAAGCGCTGAACTCACACCGGAGCAAACTACCGTCTCCGATGAAGTCGCGCTAGTTGAGCCGCCTCGCTGTAAACGATGCAATGGAAGATTACGGCCCGGCGTCGTGTGGTTCAAGGAGGATTTGCCGGTCGGAGCCTGGAAAGCTGCAATGAACGTGATCAAAGACTGCGAAGTCCTGATCTCGGTTGGGACTTCAGGTGTCGTTATGCCCGCCGCAGACATTCCTGAAATCGCACTGGCCTTTGGAGCTACTGTGATTCATGTGAACCTGATGGATGTATCGTTAGGTGGGACGAACGAGCTCATGCTGATCGGGAAAGCGGCTGAGGTGCTGTCAACTTTACTCAGTACTATAAGTACTCCATAAACGTAAGAACCATTACCTCATAGCCAGCGCCCGCCAACGGGCCGAAGACTTCGCAATCCTGATTATACCGCTAATGGACTTTTTCAGCAGAATCGGCCGATTTCTGCCTGTCTCCAAGGGCTGAGACCGACCAATGAAAGACATCGATTATCTGTAAAAAAGAAGGGGCTATCCCGTACTGCTTCAGGCTCTTGGCTCAGGCTGGGCACTCACAATCTCATTGTGACTTTCTTCGTTATCTCTACTCATATCTACTCCACGACAGGCCCCGCTTCCCGATTCAGCCCCCCACCCACACTGACTCCAGTGCCAATCCAATGCCTCTGCACTGACTCGATCAGAATCCTGTTTTGGCAGACGAACCAAAGAGCCGTCCAGCGTCGCGTAATCGGTTCCGATCAACTCTGGTGAAATCCGTATCACCATCTTCCCCGACTCAATGGCGATCAGCCGCAAATCAAACAGGGTGTGAATG
>NZ_JAIQWX010000064.1 GCF_020164475.1 Pseudomonas sp. REP124
TGATAACCCCGTAGGAGCGAGGCTTGCCCGCGAATGCATCCAACTGGAAACTAGATCCGACCACTCGGCGCATACGGCGCCGGATCAATGATCGGCTCCCTGCCCAGCATCACATCGGCAAACAACTGACACGACGCCGGCGCCAGCACCAGACCGTTGCGGAAATGCCCGCAGTTGAGCCACAGGCCCTCGAATCCCGGCACACGGCCGATGTAGGGAATGCCCTCCGGCGAGCCCGGCCGCAGACCGGCCCAATGCCCCACCACTTCGGCATCCGCCAACGCCGGAATCAACTCCACCGCCGAAGCCTTGAGGCTTTCCAGTGCCGAGTCGGTCGGCGTCTTGTCGTAGCCTTCGTGCTCCAGCGTGCTGCCAATGAGAATGTGCCCGTCGCGACGGGGAATCGCATAACGCCCCTTGGCGAGTACCATGCTCGGCAGAAAATCCGCCGCGCACTTGTAGAGAATCATCTGGCCTTTCACAGGTTCGACGGGCAGATCAAGGCCAAGGCTCTTGAGCAAGTCGCCACTCCAGGCGCCAGCGGTGAGGACCACCTGATCACCACGGATCACGCCAGTAGACGTCTGCACGCCCACCACCTTTTCGCCTTCGCGAACAAAGCCGCTGACTTCGCACTGTTCCTGAATCGTCACGTTCGGCAGTGCCTGCAACGCCGCCTTGAGGGATTTCACCAGTCGCGGATTACGCACATTGGCCACATCGGCCATGTAGATCGCCCGGGAAAAACCACTGCCCAATACCGGCACGGCGTCATGAGCCGCCGAGATATCCACAGCCCGCAGCGGACGATTCTCCCGCGCGGCCCAGGCCAGGGCTTCGGCTTCGTCATCCAGATCCAGCCAATACAGGCCGGTGGTGTGCACTTCGGGGTCGACGCCGGTGGCCGCAAACAGGCGCTCGCCCAGCTGTGGATAAAAATCCTGGGACCAATGGGCCAATGCAGTGACCGCCGGGTTGTAGCGCCATGGATAGAGCGGCGAGACGATACCGCCCCCTGCCCAGGACGACTCCTGGCCGACACTGGAACGGTCCAGCAGCACCACGCTCTGCACCTCGGACGCCAGATTGAATGCCGTCAACAGGCCGATGACCCCACCGCCGACAATCACTACTTGCTGTTGCCTGATCATGTATTGAACCAACCGATAAATAGACAGGGGGGCGCAAAAGGTGCCCGAAAAAGAAAACTCAACGACCCCAGCAATCCTTGGTGGTCAGGCCGGCGGTGGCATTGACCATGCCCCGGGCCCCGGTATTGGCGATGGTGAAATCACCGCACTTGTCCGTTGCCATGCTCGTGCCCGACTTGCGTACCGCCGTCAGCAGGAATGTCTGATCGGTAAGGGTCTGGTTGATGGTGTAGTAATCGTTGCCGCCGCTCAGGCCGGTGGCGCCGGTGTAGACGTTTCTCTGTGAATAGAAACGCTCGAGGATCTGCGCCTGTTCCGAGAGCAGGCCGGCCACTTCGGCGCGTCGGCCCTTTTTCAGGTATTCGGTGAAACTCGGGGCAGCGATGGTCATGACGATACCGATGATGGCAATCACGATCATGATTTCGATCAGGGTAAAACCGCGGTTGGATCTGTGCATGCCTCAACTCTCGCTTACTGAATTTGTCGCCACATGATGCGACGGCTGCCGCCGCCGGATTTTTCCACCAGCGTGGTGATGCCGCCACTGGAATCGTTCACGATCTTGCGGGTCGCGCCATTGACGATGGCATTGAGGGTCGGGATGCCCCCGCTGAAGACCACCCCGCTGGAGATCGTGTCGGTACTGTCGACCACGCCGTCGTTGTTGGTGTCGAGCACCGCGTAGTTGAGCATCTTACCGCTGAACGCATCGAGTTCGATCAGTTTGCCGGTACCGAAGCTCGCGCAAGGGTCCGTGGTGTCAACGCTGGCCGTGGTGAAAATGATTCGCCCGAGCACCAGGCTGGCCTGATTGATCACCCGCTCGCCGGTCAGCGCGTTGTTATACACCAATGGCAGGAACCAACCCTTTTTCCCGGGATAGGTCACCTCGTTCTGGCTGGTGGTGACGAACTGCCCGCTACTTCCCGAAAACACGCCGGTGATCGATTGCGCCTGCAAGCTTGCAGTCGTGATCTGCCCGGAACCACCCTCGGCATCCCAGACGGCGTAGAACGCCTGCAAATCCTTGTTGGTCTTGTCCGTGGTCTCGTTGAATTTGCCGGTGCCGAAGAAAATCTCTTTGCCCCCAAGCGAATTATCCGCCAGCAAAGGTTGAGCGGTGATTGGCTGAGTGGCGCCGCCAACGGTAGTGAACAACGGCTTACCGGAAAACGCCACGCCCCAGCTATCGGGGTTGGTGCTGCTCAGATCGAATTTCCACAGCCGTCCACTCAGGTCACCGCCATAGGCCGCCTGCACCACATTCTGCGAGTTCACGCGCAGCTTGACCGAAGACAGGCCGTTATCGGCGTTGGTGCCATCGGCAACGATCTTCCGGATCAGCGACCCGTCGCGAACATCCACGACATACAACGCCACCACACCGGTGTTGCTGCCATAGCCGTTGGAAATGAACGCGGCCCATCGACCATCGGACAAGCGCGCCACTTCGGGACGTGCATAGGCATAACCCAGATCATTGAAGACGTTCGCGGGATTGGCGGTGGCCGGCGCACTGATTTCCCACAATGCCCTGATCGCATTACCGGCCGAGGCGTCGAACAGTTGCAGCGCATAAAAGGTCCGCCCACCTGCTCCGGTACCGCCCAGCGCGAGGGTCTTCCAGGCACTGTTGAGCTGGGCATCGAACACGCCCACCTGTCCGTCCACCAGAAACTTGTGACTGACGCCGTTGATGTAGGTCGTATCAGCGATATAGCGCAGCGATGGCAGCACACTGGACGGCATGTAGGCGTAACGCCGTGCGCCATTGCCGGAGTTGATCACACTGACGAATCCGTCATTGGCGTTGACCACCAGGCTGGTGTTCATGTTGGCCGCCTTGGTCGCCAGGTAGGTGCTGTAGGAGGTGTCGCCCGACAGGTCGGAAGCGGTTTTCTCGGTGGGGGATGCCAGCACCAGCGGCGAGTTGACGATGTCCCCCAGCAGTACGCTGCGCACCTTCAGGCCCGTTTTGTTGGTGCCCTTACCCCACTCCACCAGATCGTTGCCGGTGATGCCCGTGGGCAAGCCTTGGTTGAGAGCCGTCTGCTGGGGTGTGGAAAAGTTGCCGAAGGCCAGGGTGACTGGCGCGTTGGTCTGAGTGTTCCAGGATTGGTAAGTCGGTGCCGTGGCGCTCGGAATGATGGCGGTGTCGGTGGTCCACTGCACCGCGTTTGTATTGACGGTACCGTTGGCGTTGAAGCCGAACGCCTTGATCGTGCCGCGCCAGTCCTTGGGGTCGTAGCTGGTCTGGAAGTAACTGGTTCCACTGGCGAGAATCGTGCCGCTGGTCACGCCGCTGCCACCGGAACCGGCCTTGGAGGTGATCTCACTCAACGCCTGGGACAATGCCGTGCTCAACCCCGCACTGTCCGTCGCCTGGTAGTACTTGCCCTGACCGTAAGCGGCGGCATCCGACAGCATCTGGTTGGCCGCGGTAAAACCTACGGTGTAGGTGTTCATGTTCTGCTTGGGAAAGTCCGCCGCGTTCCAGCTCTTGTTCGCCAGGTCCACCCCGGCGGAACGCATGTCGATGTCGAAAGCGAACTTGGCGATGTCATCCAGGTAAAGCGTGTCCCCTTCGGTGTCGCCATTGGGGTTATCGCCGTCGTTGGCGCTGTTGCCGTCCCAGTTCGGCAGGCGGGTGCCTCCAAGCGGATCGTTGGTGGGAAACGTGCGGTCGTAGGTCGGCAAGCCGTCGGTGATCACCACCCCATAGTTTTTCTGGCAACGGTATTGGATCGGGCTGGTATAGGTGCTGGGCGTGGAGTTGTAATACGGCGCCAGGCCGCGCATGTAGCGGGTTATTTCGTAATAGGTTTCTGCCAGCGGGGTATTGGCGATCGCACTCAATCCGTTGATCGAGTTGATCAATGCCGTGTAGTTGGCATTCGCCTGCGCCTGGGTGACCGTGCCGCTGACGGGGGACAGGTCGCTGATGGGGCGGGCGATGAAACCGCCAGGCCCGGGGTTGCCGCTGACAGGCGGATTGAAGGTCGACAGACCGATTCGCAGGGAACGGTTGCTGGTGACCAGCGAGGTCGAAACATCCTGCGCCACGCTGATCCGGTAATCGTTGGGAATGGCGCCGGTGGTGTAGTCACGACTCACACCGTTGGCCTGCGATACCAGATAAGACAGATAGTTCGCCGTATAGCGGGTGTTCTGATTGCCCACCGGGTCGGGCAATTTCAGACAGATCGAGCCCAAGCCCAGCAGACCACGATAGAAACCGAACCAGTTGCCATTGGTCGAACAGCCGCCGCGATTAAGGCTCGACAGGGTGATGTTGGTGTCGCTCATGTCCAGGTTCTGGCCACTCAGGCATGAAAAATCGGAGCTGCAGTTCGCAATCTGTGGGCGGCTGACGGTCGGGTCGAATCCCGCCGCCCAGATGATGTTGTTCATGCTCCCGGAATCGTCGATCAACAGCATTACGTTGGGAGGCACCGCCGCCGCGCTCAGCAACGGAGAATCCGAAGGCGTGAAGGCGTACACCGGCGCGGACAGATACAGGCCCGCCGCGACGCCACACAGCAACCGCCAGATGCGCGAGCGACTGTCAGTACTTGGCATAGATGCTCTCCACCACGCTGCGCGAACTGCCCGCGATGCCGACTGCGGTCACGCGGTACAACGTTGCCGAAGTGTTGCTCGGCACGTTCACCGCCGTGATGGAAGTGCCGATGTTCTGCACGCCATAAAAGCCGTTGCCCGAGGCGATCCAGGTCACTCCCGAAGTGGAGTTGAGCCCGGCGGCCTTGATCGTCGACGACTCGGCCGGCGGAGCGCATTGCGTCGTGCCGCTGCACACTGCCAGCGCATAGCTGTCGAGCTGCACCGCGCTTTCTCCCACCCGCAACGCTGCTTCCGCAGTCTGGAATGACTGGTTGCGCAGGCTCACGCTGCCGGCCATTTTTTCCTGCAATGTGGCGTTCTGCATCGAGGAAATCCCGATCAGCGTCAGCAGCAACAGAAACACCAGACTGACCAGCAGCGCCATGCCTCGCTGGGAAGAAGGTGTCATCGAAGGTTTACGCATCGTCGGCACTCCCCTCATGGCAAGCGATTGCGCAAGGCGGCAACGACGTTGAAGGTCTGTTTGCTCACGCGGTTGGCGGGATCGACGAGTGTCAGGCTCAGTCGCACGCTGCGAATGCGAGCCGGATCGGCCGGATTGGTGCTGTAGCTGGAGGCCGCCGTATCGGTGGCGGAACTGGCCAGGCCAAAGCTCACACTGAAGTCACTGACGTTATCCACCAGGATGGACTGGGTGGGTGTGCCGGCGCCAACGCCCATGGTCAGAGCGCCGTTTTTCAGGCTGTAGATGATTCGCCGGATGGGAAAGGCCAACTGGCCTGTCCCGGGGTTTTGCGCGCCGGCGTACGCCGTCGCGGTGTTTCGACAATCGGAAACCACGGTCCAGGTCGGCGTGCCGCCACTGTTGCCAACGTCCGCGGTCACCAGGGTCAACTTCAGGTTGGCGTTGTCCCAGCTGATCGGCGTGACCTGGCTGGCATTGAACATCGTCGCCGAATTGGCTTCAGTGATCGTCCCCAGGCAGCCGAACATCCCGACCATGCGGATTTCCTGGATCATTTTGCTCAGGACGAAACGCGCATCTTCCTGGATGGCGGCAGCACTGTTCTGACTGACGAAGGTGTTT
This sequence comes from Pseudomonas sp. REP124, assembly GCF_020164475.1. Taxonomy (GTDB): domain Bacteria; phylum Pseudomonadota; class Gammaproteobacteria; order Pseudomonadales; family Pseudomonadaceae; genus Aquipseudomonas. The sequence continues at coordinate 5,824 of NZ_JAIQWX010000064.1, forward strand.
TTCGCGGCGATGAACACCTGCACCACGCCCAGCACTACGATCAGGCTCAAGGTCAGGGCGATCAAAAGTTCGATAAGGCCGAAGCCTTTCTGGCGGCTCATGGCGTGGCCACCGGGTCGACGGTTGCGCGACTGGTCAGTACGAAGCTGCGACGGGAGTTGGCGGTGTTGGCCGCCCGGGAGTCATCCCAGGTAATGGTGATGGTGTATACGCGCTGGTTGAGGGCGATGCTGCCGGTGGCGGTCGCACCACCGAAACCGACGATATTGTTGGTGAAATCATAGAGGTCCTGGTCCCGGGCCACGCTCAGGTTGCCCGAGGTCGGTGGTGTCACGGTGTAATCGGCGGCGGAGTTGGCGCGAATGCGGTCCATCATGTCGTAGGCGATGAAGCTGGCCTGACTGGTCATGCGCGCACTGTCGGTGTACTTCAGCGCATTGAGTTGAAACGCCGCCGCCCCCAACAGTCCGACACTCAGAATCAACAACGCCACCAGGACTTCAATCAATGTCATGCCTTCCTGTGCACGCTTGCTCCATGAACTCATCCGCAACTTCCACCCAATAGAATTCGTCCGTTCAGACACACATACAGCGTCCTGCTTTGTGCTCCCAGCACGTAGTTGATCACCAACGCTGTCGACGATGATGCCAACCCGCCAAAGCTGTTGAAGTCGATCGCGCTGACTCCTGAGGGTAGCGTCAGACTCGCACCGCTGCTCATCGCAGGCACAACACGCAACACATTGGCGGGCGTTGCGGTGCTGTCGTACACCGACAATTCTCCGGTCCAGACACTGCCCCCCGCGGTGGGGCGCACCCGGATGGCCACTCCCCTGTCGATCGCTTCGAGGCGGGCGAAGTTCAGGCTCCGTTGTAAATCACCGACCTCGGTATCGGCCTGGGTGATTTGCGTGGAACGGGTGAACGCCGGCACCGCCAGAGTGATCAGGACCAGGAAGATCGCGATGGCCACCAGCAATTCGATCAGCGTGAAACCTTTTGAACGATGATCCATCGGTGCCCTCCTTTGCCGTCCGCTATACCTGCAGTTACACGCTAGAACATTCGAGCGCCGAAGCGAGATTGTTTCGCCATTACTCGTGCACGGATTGCACGGGCCATCACACTCCAGGGAGGGAGATGTCATGCATCAACGAGGTTTCAGCCTGGTTGAGTTACTCATGGGACTGACAATTGCCGGGATTGTTCTGCATTTGGTCAGTCCGGCGTTTGCGGCTGTTGTCGAAGTGAATCATCGCGAGGAAGCAGCAAGGTCACTGGCCAACGGAATGCGAAGCGCAAGAAGTGAGGCGATATCGCGCAACCAGACTGTCGTCATTCACGGAATAGACGGCGACTGGGGTCAGGGCTGGCGAATCATTTTGGATATCAGCGGCAGAGGCCATGAAGACGCCAGCAACCCGCTGCTGATCGAACGCCGCAGCGGACGCTCATTGGCCGTGTTCGGCAATCAACATATCACCACCTCCGCACGCTTCAGCCCATTGGGCGCCCCGGAACATAATGGCCGTCAGGCTGGAACGTTATTCATCTGCGCAGCGCGCGAACAGGTGAGTATGCATCAGGTAGTACTGGCGCCCAGCGGCCGAATCAGCCTGCGCAGCAATAAGACTGCACAGGAGTTGTGTGCGAAAGGGCTCAAAGCACCGAACGAACGCGTAGCTCTTTAGGCATGGAGAACGTGATGTTTTCCTCACGACCGGCCAATTCGTCGGCACCGGTAGCACCCCAGGCCTGCAATTGCTGAATCACACCACGGACCAGCACTTCCGGTGCAGAAGCGCCAGCAGTGATACCGATGCGCTCGACGCCATCGAACCAGCTTTGCTGCAGGTCTTCGGCACCGTCGATCAGGTACGCCGGCGTGGCCATGCGCTCGGCGAGTTCACGCAGACGGTTGGAGTTGGAGCTGTTGGGGCTGCCGACTACCAGTACCACGTCGCATTCGTCAGCCAGTTGCTTGACCGCGTCCTGACGGTTTTGCGTGGCGTAGCAGATGTCGTCCTTGCGCGGACCGCCAATGGCCGGGAAACGCGTACGCAGGGCATCGATGACGCGGCTGGTATCGTCCATGGACAGGGTGGTCTGGGTGACGAACGCCAGTTTTTCCGGGTTGCGCACTTGCAGCTTGGCGACATCTTCCTCGTCTTCGACCAGATAGATCGACCCGCCATTGGCAGGATCGTACTGGCCCATGGTGCCTTCGACTTCCGGGTGACCGGCGTGGCCGATGAGGATGCATTCACGCCCGTCGCGGCTGTAACGCGCGACTTCGATGTGCACCTTGGTCACCAGCGGACAGGTGGCGTCGAACACTTTCAGGCCACGGCCGGCGGCTTCGCTACGAACAGCCTGGGACACGCCGTGGGCACTGAAGATCACGATGACGTCATCCGGCACCTGATCCAGTTCCTCGACAAAGATCGCGCCACGGTTGCGCAGGTCTTCGACGACGAACTTGTTGTGAACCACTTCATGGCGCACGTAGATCGGCGGCCCGAAGACTTCCAGGGCGCGGTTGACGATTTCGATCGCCCGGTCCACACCGGCGCAAAAGCCACGGGGGTTGGCGAGTTTGATTTGCATGCTGTGCCTCGTGTCTTGCGCGCAATAAATAACGGAAACTGTGAAAAACATTGTGGGAGCGGGCTTGCTCGCGATGGCGGAGTATCAGTCGACTTCAATATTGAATGTCAGACACTCATCGCGAGCAGGCTCGCTCCCACATTTGACTGTGAACAGTCGGTTACAGCGCCTTGACGGAGATGATTTCCACGTCAAAGGTCAGTGTCTTGCCTGCCAGTGGGTGGTTGAAGTCGATGGTCACTTGCGTGTCGTCGAACTCTTTCACCACGCCCGGCAATTCAGTATTGGCCGCATCGTTGAAGATCACCAGCAAACCCGGCGAGAGGTCCATGTTCTGGAACTGCGAGCGCGGGATGATCTGTACGTTCTGCGGATTCGGCTGGCCGAAGGCATTTTCAGGTTCGACGGTCAGGGTACGCTTGTCCCCTGCCTTGAAACCGAACAGCGCCGCTTCAAAGCCTGGCAACAGGTTGCCGTCACCGACCTTGAAGGTCGCCGGGGCCTTGTCGAAGGTGCTGTCCACCGTGTCGCCGTTCTCCAGGCGCAATGCGAAATGCAAGGTGACTTCCGTGTTCTGGCCGATACGTTGTTCAGCCAATACCTGTTCAGTCATGAACGGTTTCTCCGGTTTTCTTACTTTTGAACATATCCAGTGCCAGCATCACGGCGCCTACAGTGATTGCACTGTCGGCAAAGTTGAACGCCGGGAAGTACCAGCGGTTCTGCCAGTGCACCAGGATGAAATCGATCACATGGCCCAGGGCAATGCGGTCATACAGGTTGCCCAGCGCGCCGCCGAGCACCAATGCCAGGGCGACGGCGAGCCAGGTTTCGTTGCGGCCCAGGCGCTTGAGCCAGACCACCAGCACCCCACTGACCACCACGGCGATCAGGGCGAAAAGCCACCGCTGCCAGCCGGAGCTGTCTGCCAGGAAGCTGAACGCGGCGCCGGTGTTGTAGGCCAGGGTCCAGCTGAAGTAATCGGGAATGATCACGATCTGCTGGTACATCTGGAGTCTGTCTTCGAAGTAGAACTTGCTGGCCTGGTCGATGACCAGAACCAGCAAACTCAACCAGAGCCAGCTCAGCCGTCCAAAACGGACAATGGCATTAGGCATAGTGGCGAACCTCGCCGGCGCCGCTGATGTTATCAACGCAACGACCGCAGATTTCCGGATGCTCCGGGTTCACGCCGACGTCTTCACGGCAATGCCAGCAACGGGCGCACTTGGCGTGAGCCGACTTGACGATCTTCAGCTTCAGGCCGCTGACTTCGGTCACCACGGCGTCAGCTGGAGCCTGCACCAATGGCGCAACGCTGGCGGTGGAGGTGATCAGCACGAAGCGCAGTTCGTTGCTCAGCTTGGCCAGGTCGGCAGTCAGGGCGTCTTCGGCGAACAGCGTCACTTCGGCTTGCAGGTTGCCACCGACGGCCTTGGCCGCACGCTGGATCTCCATTTCCTTGTTGACCGCTACTTTGACCGCCATGATGCGGTCCCAGTACGCACGATCCAGCTCGAAGCCTTCCGGCAATTCGCTCAGGCCTTCGTACCAGGTGTTGAGCATCACCGATTCGTTGCGCTCGCCCGGCAGGTACTGCCACAGCTCGTCGGCGGTGAACGCCAGGATCGGAGCGATCCAGCGCACCAGCGCTTCGGAGATGTGGAACAGCGCGGTCTGGCACGAACGACGGGCCTTGCTGTCGGCGCAGGTGGTGTACTGGCGGTCCTTGATGATGTCGAGGTAGAAACCGCCCAGCTCCTGCACGCAGAAGTTGTGGATCTTGGAGTAGACGTTCCAGAAGCGGTATTCGCCGTAGTGCTCTTGCAGCTCGCGTTGCAACAGCAGCGTGCGGTCCACGGCCCAACGGTCCAGTGCCAGCATTTCGTCGGCCGGCAGCAGGTCTGTGGCCGGGTTGAAGCCGGTCAGGTTCGAGAGCAGGAAACGCGCGGTGTTACGGATACGACGATAGGCGTCGGCGCTGCGCTGCAGGATCTGCTCGGAAACCGCCATCTCGCCGGAGTAGTCGGTCGAAGCCACCCACAGACGCATGATGTCGGCGCCCAGGGTGTCGTTGACCTTTTGCGGCGCGATCACGTTGCCCAGGGATTTGGACATCTTGCGGCCGGACTCGTCGACGGTGAAACCGTGGGTCAGCAGCTCGCGGTATGGCGCGTGATTGTCGATCGCGCAACCTGTCAGCAGGGACGAGTGGAACCAGCCGCGGTGCTGGTCGGAACCTTCCAGGTACAGGTCGGCGCGAGGACCGGTTTCGTGGCCCATCGGGTGCGAACCGCGCAGGACGTGCCAGTGCGTGGTGCCCGAATCGAACCAGACGTCCAGGGTGTCGCTGATCTTGTCGTACTGCGGCGCTTCATCGCCCAGCAGCTCGGCGGCGTCCAGCTTGAACCAGGCTTCGATGCCTTCGACTTCGACACGCTTGGCCACGATTTCCATCAGCTCGACAGTACGCGGGTGCAGCTCGCCGCTTTCCTTGTTCAGGAAGAACGGGATCGGCACGCCCCAGTTGCGCTGACGGGAGATGCACCAGTCCGGACGGTTGGCGATCATCGAGTGCAGACGCGCCTGGCCCCAGGCCGGGACAAACTTGGTGTCTTCGATGGCTTTGAGCGAACGCTGGCGCAGGGTGTCGCCGGTGGTTGGCTGCTTGTCCATGCCGATGAACCACTGCGCGGTAGCGCGATAGATCAGCGGGGTTTTGTGGCGCCAGCAGTGCATGTAGCTGTGTTCGATGACGGTGGTGTGCATCAATGCACCGACTTCGGTCAGCTTGTCGACGATGGCCGGGTTGGCCTTCCAGATGAACTGGCCACCGAAGAATTCCATCGAAGGCACGTACACGCCGTTGCTTTGCACCGGGTTGAGGATGTCGTCGTTGACCATGCCGTATTTCTTGCAGGTCACGAAGTCGTCCACGCCGTAGGCCGGGGCGGAGTGAACCACGCCGGTGCCGGCGCCCAGTTCAACGTAGTCGGCCAGGTACACCGGCGACAGGCGGTCGTAGAACGGGTGACGGAAGTTGATCAGTTCCAGAGCGGAACCTGGAGCGGTGGCCAGCACCGAGCCTTCGACGCCGTAACGGGACAGGCAGGATTCCACCAGCTCCTCGGCCAGGACCAGCAGCTTGTCGCCGATATCGACCAGGGCGTAGGTGAATTCAGGGTGAACGTTCAGCGCCTGGTTGGCAGGGATGGTCCACGGGGTGGTGGTCCAGATCACGATCGAGGCAGGCTTGGCCAGCGACGGCAGACCGAAAGCGGCAGCCAGCTTGGCTTCGTCGGCAATCGGGAAGGCTACGTCGATGGTCGAGGACTTCTTGTTCTCGTACTCGACTTCCGCTTCAGCCAGGGCCGAACCACAGTCGAAGCACCAGTTCACGGGCTTGAGGCCCTTGAACACGAAACCGCCCTTGACGATTTCGGCCAAGGCGCGGATTTCACCGGCCTCGTTCTTGAAGTCCATGGTCTTGTACGGGTTGGCGAAGTCGCCCAACACGCCCAGACGGATGAATTCGGATTTCTGACCTTCGATCTGCTCGGTGGCGTAGGCACGGCACAGCTCGCGGGTCTTGTCCGCGCCAAGGTTCTTGCCGTGGGTCACTTCGACCTTGTGCTCGATCGGCAGACCGTGGCAGTCCCAGCCCGGAATGTAAGGCGCGTCGAAGCCCGACAGGGTCTTCGAGCGAATGATCATGTCCTTGAGGATCTTGTTCAGTGCGTGACCGATGTGAATCGTGCCGTTGGCGTAGGGAGGACCGTCGTGCAGGACGAACTTCGGACGATCCTTGCCAATCTCGCGCAACTTTCCGTACAGGCCAATGCTGTCCCAGCGCTGCAGAATCTGCGGTTCGCGCTGAGGCAGGCCGGCCTTCATTGGGAAGGCGGTGTCCGGAAGGTTTAGCGTGGCTTTATAGTCGGTCATTTAAGGCTCTTCATTAGCGATGGGCGCTAGGTGCGGCTAGTGCACGGGCGGCGGCGACATCCGCGTTGATCGCCGTTTTCAACGCCTCCAGAGAGGCAAAACGCTGCTCTTCACGCAGCTTGTGGTGGAAAACCACCGTCAGACGCCGGTCATATAGATCGCCGGCAAAATCCAGAAGATGTACTTCAAGGTGGGCCTTGCCATCACCTTGGACCGTGGGCCGCACGCCGATATTGGCGACGCCGGGCCAGGTCTTGCCGTCGATGTCCACATTGACCAGGTAAACCCCGGTGAACGGCACGCGACGACGCTTGAGTTGAACGTTGGCAGTGGGCGTGCCCAACTGCCGAGCGAGCTTCTGACCGTGCAGCACACGACCGGCAATCCGGTACGGGCGGCCGAGCAGGCGTTCGGCGAGGGCAAAATCGGCGGCGGCCAGCGCATTACGCACCTGGGTGCTGCTGACCCGGATGCCTTCCAGTTCGACGGTCTGCGCAGCCTCGACGGTGAAGCCCTGCATGACGCCGGCCTGCTGGAGGAAATCGAAATCCCCCGCCCGGTCGCAACCGAAACGGAAATCGTCGCCGACCTCAAGGTGCTGCACACCGAGGCCATCGACCAGAATGGTATCGACGAATTCGCTGGCGCTGAGCTTGCTCAGGCGCTGGTTGAAGGCCAGGCACAGGACCCGGTCGACGCCTTCGGCGGCCAGCAGTTGCAGCTTGTCCCGCAGACGGGTCAGACGCGCGGGCGCGGTGTCGGGGGCGAAAAACTCCCGGGGCTGCGGCTCGAAAATCACCACGCAGCTGGGCACGCCCAACTCGAGCGCACGCTCACGCAGCCGCGCCAGGATAGCCTGGTGGCCACGGTGTACACCGTCAAAGTTGCCAATAGTGGCGACGCAGCCCCGATGCTGGGGGCGCAGATTTTGGAGGCCTCGAACCAGCTGCATAACGCGCTTCTTGCTCATAAAGTGGTCGATTATAACCACACCGGGCGGCCGACGACAGGCAGCACCGCAACCCAAAGTAAACGAGCCGACAAAAATGCCGGCTCGTTGCTGTTTATCGAGGAATGTTCCTCAGCTCAACGCCTTGCGATTGAAGTCGCGCAGGCGGAAGCCCATCAACACTAACATGCCGAAATACGCCACCACACCTGCGACCACCAGGGCGCCCAGGCGCAGGAAGCGTTCGAGCATCTGTCCTTCGCCCCAGGCGGGCATGAAATGCATCCCCGCCAGCAGCACAGCGGACATCACCGCCACCGCAACCACCAGCTTGAAGGCGAATTTGGCCCAGCCCGGTTGCGGCTGATACATCTGCTGCTTGCGCATCTGATAGAAGAGCAATCCGGCATTCAGGCAGGCCCCGGCACTGATAGCGAGCGCAAGTCCGGCATGGGCCAGCGGACCGATCAGCACCAGGTTGAAGAGCTGAGTGACTACCAGAGTGAAAATCGCGATTTTCACTGGAGTCCGGATGTTCTGTTGCGCATAAAAGCCAGGCGCCAGCACTTTGATCACAATAATCGCAAGCAAACCGACCGAATAAGCGATCAGGGCCCGCTGGGTCATGGCGGCATCAAATGCGTTGAATTGACCGTACTGGAACAGCGAAACCGTCAGTGGCTCGGCGAGAATCCCCAATGCCAGGGCGCAAGGCAGCACCAGCAGGAAACACAGGCGCAGGCCCCAATCGAGGATCCGCGAATACTCCTGGCGATCCTTGTTGGCGTAGGTCTTGGCCAGGGTCGGCAGCAGAATCGTCCCTAGTGCCACGCCCAACACGCCGGACGGCAGCTCCATCAGGCGATCGGCGTAATACATCCAGGACACGGAGCCTGCGACCAGAAACGAGGCAAAAATGGTGTTGATGATCAGGGAAATCTGGCTGACCGAGACCCCGAGGATCGCCGGAAGCATCTGTTTCATCACCCGCCATACGCCGGTGTCGCGCAGATTGATCCGCGGCAGCACCAGCATGCCGATCTTCTTCAGGTGCGGCAGTTGATAAAGCAACTGCGCCAGACCACCCGCCAGAACGGCCCAACCCAGCGCCATCACGGGCGGATCGAAATACGGCGTCAGGAACAGCGCGAAGATGATCATGCTGACGTTCAGCAGTGTCGGCACGAACGCCGGGACTGAAAAGCGGTTCCAGGTGTTGAGGATCGCACCGGCCAGCGAAGACAGGGAAATCAACAAAATATAGGGAAAGGTCACCCGAAGCAGGCTGGAGGTCAGCTCGAATTTTTCCGGGGTGTCGGTGAAGCCCGGGGCCGTGATCCAGATGACCCACGGCGCAGCCACCATGCCCAACGCCGTGACCAGCGCCAGTACCAGCGTCAACAGGCCCGAGACGTAGGCAATAAAGGTTCGGGTCGCCTCCTCTCCTTTCTGGCTTTTATATTCGGCAAGAATCGGCACGAACGCTTGGGAAAAAGCTCCTTCGGCGAAGATGCGTCGCAAAAGATTGGGCAGCTTGAAGGCAATAAAGAAGGCGTCGGTCGCCATTCCCGCGCCGAAAGTGCGCGCAATGAGGGTGTCACGAACAAAACCCAGAATCCGGGAAAGCATCGTGATAGAGCTGACGGCGGCCAACGATTTGAGCAGATTCATTGAAAGAGTTTGTGCCTGTCGATAAACAGCAGGCGAACTGTGCGCCTACTTGTGCGATACTCCGCGCCGCAACAGCACAGAGCCAAAGCTCGCGAGTTTACAGGTCACACGCCGGAAAGAAATATCCCGTCGCACCACGCCTACCACTTAGCGGAACGTTTCAAGCGCCCTTGACAAGACTTCAACTCATCGGCATGATTCGCGGCCTATTTTGTTTGCTATTTCCTAAAAAGTCTTTCGAGGAGCTCGACGGTGGCCAACTCACCTTCCGCCAAAAAACGTGCAAAACAGGCTGAGAAGCGTCGCAGCCACAACGCCAGCCTGCGTTCCATGGTTCGTACCTACATCAAGAATGTAGTTAAAGCCATCGACGCAAAAGACGCTGCTAAAGCTCAAGCTGCATACGTTCTGGCTGTGCCTGTTATCGACCGTATGGCCGATAAAGGCATCATCCACAAGAACAAGGCTGCTCGCCATAAGAGCCGTTTGAATGGCCACGTTAAGGCCCTGAACGTTGCCGCTGCTGCCTAAGCGACTCGTTCACTAAAAAACCGACCCAAGGGTCGGTTTTTTATTGCCTGCGATTTAGCGATCACACCGGAAAAAACTGTGGGAGCGGGCTTGCTCGCGAAAGCGGTGTGTCAGCCGACGATGATATCGACTGACAGGACCCCTTCGCGAGCAAGCCCGCTCCCACATTTTGATTTGCGCTGGACTTATTGAGGGCTCGCCCACGGCAGGATCGGAATCGCAGTCACCGCATTCTGCGGGCTACCCTCGATCAAACGATCGCTGTACACCAGATAAACCAGGGTATTGCGCTTCTTGTCGAGGAAACGCACCACCTGCATGGTCTTGAACACCAGGGAAGTGCGCTCCTTGAACACCTCTTCCCCATCCTTCAGTTCACCCTTGAAGTTGATCGGCCCGACCTGACGACAGGCGATGGAAGCCTCTGCACGATCTTCAGCCAGCCCCAAACCACCCTTCACCCCGCCCGTCTTGGCGCGGGACAGGTAGCAGGTCACGCCCTCCACTTTCGGATCATCGAATGCCTCGACGACGATCCGATCATTGGGACCGACGAACTTGAACACGGTCGAGACCTGGCCGATTTCCTCGGCCGATGCCAGCAACGGCATCGCCAGCAGCAAGCCCAACAATCCTTTTGCAAAACGCATTCAGGTATTCCCTCAGACCAGGATCAGGTTGTCACGGTGAACCAGTTCCGGCTCAGCCATGTAACCCAGCAAACCGACAATCGCATCAGACGACTGACCGATGATTTTTTGCGCTTCCAGCGCGCTGTAGTTTGCAAGGCCACGAGCAATCTCCCGACCATCCGGCGCCACGCACACCACCATCTCACCGCGACGGAAGCTGCCCTGAACCAGTTTCACGCCCACCGGCAGCAAACTCTTGTTGCCCTGAGACAGCGCCGTCACCGCACCCGCATCCAGCACCAACGTGCCGCGGGTCTGCAGGTGCCCGGCCAACCACTGCTTGCGTGCCGCGAGCATGCCGCGCTCAGGCGACAGCAAGGTACCGATGCGCTCACCCGCCTTGAGGCGATCCAGCACGCGCTCGAGACGCCCACCGACAATGATCGTATGCGCACCGGAACGCGCCGCCAGACGCGCCGCACGCAATTTGGTCTGCATGCCGCCACGACCCAGCGCACCACCAGTGCCGCCCGCTACTGCGTCGAGCGTCGGATCATCGGCACGCGCTTCGTAAATCAGCTGGGCATCGGGATTGTTGCGCGGATCGGCGTCGAACATGCCGTCGCGGTCCGTCAGGATCACCAGCAAGTCCGCCTCGACCAGGTTGGCCACCAGCGCCGCCAGGGTATCGTTGTCACCGAAACGGATTTCGTCGGTAACCACGGTGTCGTTCTCGTTGATCACCGGGATGACCTTCAGCTCGACCAGCGCGCGCAAGGTGCTGCGTGCGTTCAGGTAGCGTTTGCGGTCGGACAGGTCATCATGAGTCAGCAGAATCTGCGCGGTGTGCCGGCCATGCTCGGCAAAGCTCGATTCCCAGGCTTGCACCAACCCCATCTGGCCGATTGCAGCTGCGGCCTGGAGTTCGTGCATCGCACTGGGTCGCGAGGTCCAGCCCAGACGGCTCATGCCGGCCGCCACCGCCCCGGAGGACACCAGCACCAGCTCGACGCCCGCCTCATGCAAGGCCACCATCTGCTCAACCCAGACACCCATTGCCGCGCGGTCCAGGCCCTTGCCGTCCGCCGTCAGCAAAGCGCTGCCGATTTTCACGACCCAACGCTGCGCACCCGTCACCTTGCTCCGCATCATCTTCAACCTTAGCTCGAGGGCAGCGCGACCTGGCGATGCCCGTAACGTTATTCGTGACTACCAGTTTCCAGAACCATCGATTTCCAGAGCTATCGATTTCCAGATACTAAAACGCCGCTCAATTGAGCGGCGCTTAAGTTTATCGCAACGGATCAGTCACGCACGTAAATGATTTCCGGACCGTCTTCATCATCCACATCTTCTTCGTCCCAATCATCGTCACCGATGTCGTGGACCGACTTCACGCCGCTGCGACGCAGGGCACGCTGGTCGTCCAGCGCCTGCAACTGGGCACGGGCTTCGTCTTCGATGCGCTGATCGAGATCAGCCAACTCTTCCTTGTAAGCCGGATCATTGGCCAGACGGTCGGCACGATCTTCCAGGTAACGCATGATGTCGTGGCACAGGCGCTCGGTGTTCTGCTTGGCGATGGCCGAGATCACGTAAACCGGACCAGTCCACTCCAGGCGATCAACGATTTCCTTGACGCGGGCATCGTGCTCTTCTTCGAGGATCTGGTCGCTCTTGTTCAGGATCAACCAGCGATCACGCTCAGCCAGAGACGGGCTGAACTTGGTCAGCTCGTTTACGATCACTTCAGCTGCGTCAGCGGCATCGGTTTCATCCAGCGGCGCCATATCCACGAGGTGCAGCAGCAGACGGGTACGCGACAAGTGCTTGAGGAAGCGAATGCCCAGGCCCGCGCCATCGGAAGCACCTTCGATCAGACCCGGAATGTCCGCAATCACGAAGCTTTTCCAGCGGTCAACGCTGACCACACCCAGGTTTGGCACCAGCGTGGTGAACGGATAGTCGGCGACCTTGGGCTTGGCGGCCGACACCGAACGGATAAAGGTACTCTTGCCAGCGTTCGGCAAGCCCAACAGACCCACGTCCGCCAGCACCTTCATTTCCAGCTTGAGGTCGCGCTGCTCGCCCGGCTTGCCCGGCGTAGTCTGGCGCGGCGCACGGTTGGTACTGGATTTGAAACGGGTGTTACCCAGACCGTGCCAGCCACCGTGGGCCACCAGCAGCTTCTGACCAGCCTTGGTCAGGTCGCCGATCACTTCCTGGGTAGCGGAGTCGATTACCGTGGTGCCGACCGGTACGCGCAGCACCAGGTCTTCACCCTTTTTACCGGTGCAGTCGGTACTGCCGCCGTTGGAACCGCGCTCGGCATCAAAGTGACGGGTGTAACGGTAGTCCACCAGGGTGTTCAGGTTTTCGTCGGCGATCATGAAGACCGAGCCACCATCACCACCATCACCACCGTTCGGACCACCGTTTTCGATGAATTTTTCGCGACGGAAACTCATGCAACCGTTACCGCCGTCGCCTGCCTTTACTCGAATCGATACTTCATCAACAAACTTCATAACAAAACGCCTCTCGCCATACGGACGAGCCGAAAAAAACTAGACATAAGACTCTTGCAAAAATGAGCGCAGCGACCTCAATCCACGACCGCAAACCCAGCGCGCCGGCAGCCCATACAAACAGTTTTGCAAGAGACTCACCCCACAAACGAAAAAGCCCCGTCGCGAGACAGGGCTTTTCCAGCGATCGCGCAATTAAGCCGCGACTACGCTCACGTAACGACGACCGAAGGCGCCTTTTACTTCGAACTTGATCACGCCTTCGACTTTAGCGAAGAGGGTGTGATCTTTACCCATGCCAACGCCGTAGCCAGCGTGGAATTGGGTGCCGCGCTGACGCACGATGATGTTGCCTGCTTTGATAGCCTGGCCGCCATACATCTTCACGCCAAGGCGTTTGGCTTCTGAGTCGCGACCGTTACGGGTACTACCACCAGCTTTTTTGTGTGCCATGAGTTCAATTCTCCTAGTGAGGAATTAGGCTGTAATTAAGCCTGAATACCGGTGATTTTGATCTCGGTGTACCACTGGCGGTGGCCCATACGCTTCATGTGGTGCTTACGGCGACGGAACTTGATGATGCGGACTTTATCGTGACGACCTTGGGAGATCACTTCAGCCACAACGGTAGCGCCAGCAACAACTGGAGCACCGATATTCACGTCGTCACCGTTGGCAACCAACAGAACGCGATCAAAGGTAACGGATTCGCCGGTAGCGACTTCCAGTTTTTCGATCTTCAGGTATTCACCTGGGGCGACTTTGTACTGCTTGCCGCCAGTAACGATTACTGCATAAGACATGGTATTTCTCCGATAATCCTGCTCACCCAGCTCTTTATAAGAAGAGGTATTGGCTGGCATGGCTGCATGGGGCTGGAGGCCCGCTTGCAATTGCGTAAGGCAGGTGCTGCCCAGGAAGTTCAGGGTGCGCGATTGTACGCAAGGCACGAGCGCCTTGCAATAGGCCGTCCATCGCGCCTTGACAGGCCCGGACGTGGGTCCTAGCATGCCGCGCAACCCTTCTGGAGCGACTGTCGCTGATGCAACCCCAAGCTTTCTACCGCGCGGTCGCGGACGATTTTAGCGCCGTCGACGGCATCATCAAGAAGCAGCTGACTTCCCGAGTCCCGCTGGTATCGAAAATCGGCGATTACATCACCTCGGCCGGCGGCAAACGCCTTCGTCCATTGCTGGTATTGCTGTCCGGCAAGGCCCTGGGCCGCGAAGGCGACGATCTGCGTCTGCTGGCCGCGACCATCGAATTCCTGCACACCGCCACCCTGCTGCATGACGACGTGGTCGACATGTCCGGCATGCGCCGTGGCCGTTCGACCGCCAACGCCATGTGGGGCAACGCGCCAAGCGTGCTGGTGGGCGACTTCCTGTACTCGCGCTCCTTCGAAATGATGGTCGAACTGGGCTCCATGCCGGTGATGAAGATCCTTTCGCAGGCCACCCGCGTGATCGCCGAAGGCGAAGTGTTGCAGCTGTCCAAAGTCCGTGACGCCAGCACCACCGAAGAAACCTATATGGAAGTCATCCGCGGCAAAACCGCGATGCTCTTCGAAGCCTCGACCCACAGCGCCGCCGCCCTGTGCGGAGCCACGCAGGAACAGGCCGAGGCCCTGCGCACCTTTGGCGACCACCTGGGCGTGGCGTTCCAACTGGTCGACGACCTCCTGGACTACAAGGGCGACGCGGAAACCCTGGGCAAGAACGTCGGCGACGATCTGGCCGAAGGCAAACCAACCCTGCCGCTGATCTACACTATGCGCGAAGGCACGCCGGAACAGGCAGCCCTGGTGCGCAAGGCGATCCAGAAAGGTGGTATCGAAGACCTGGAAAGCATCCGCATCGCCGTGGAAGCCTCCGGCTCGCTGGAATACACCGCGCAATTGGCCCGCGACTACGTGGCCCGCGCGATCAAGTGCCTCGAAGCGCTGCCAGCCAACGAGTATCGCGACGCGTTGGTGGAGTTGAGCGAATTTGCGGTAGCCCGCACGCACTAACTCCCTGCTACCTGTAGGAGCGAGCTTGCTCGCGATGGAGGTCAACGATAACGCTGGCATTCAGAGTGCCAGCGGTGACCTTGAGACCATCGCGAGCAAGCTCGCTCCTACAGGGATTCTGAAAAACCCTATACAATGTGCGCTTTTTAGCGATCCTGAATTCAAGGAGCCTTAGTGAGCACGTTGCCACCCTGCCCGAAATGCAATTCCGAATACACCTACGAAGACGGCGCCCAGCTGATCTGCCCCGAGTGCGCCCACGAATGGTCCGCCAGCGGCGAAGCTGAAGCTGCGTCCGATGACGCGGTGAAAAAGGACTCGGTGGGCAATGTCCTGCAGGACGGCGATACCATTACCGTCATCAAGGACCTGAAGGTCAAGGGCACCTCCCTGGTGGTCAAGGTCGGCACCAAGGTCAAGAACATCCGCCTGTGCGACGGCGACCATGACATCGACTGCAAGATCGACGGCATCGGCCCGATGAAGCTCAAGTCCGAGTTCGTCAGGAAAGTCTGATTTCGCTGCACTCCATCCCGTGCCCGCCGCGGGATGGCGCTTCACCCTCCCCCATCTCGCTCGAATCCCCGCAATAGCAAAGCGCCAGCCGATTTGACCTTACGCAATCTTTACCCGGAAAAATCCGCCATTCGCCAATCGTCTCTTGCTATTTATTGAATAGGAATTATTCTCATTGAAACCCAATCAATGGAGATGAGACATGACTTATCTGATCGATGCCTGGCTGGACCGCCCGCACCCGTACCTGAGGATTCTGCATCGGGAAACCGGGGAAGTCTGTGCAGTGCTGGAGGAGGAAGCCTTGAGCGAGCTGCAGGATCAGGGTGACCTGGATCTCAATGGCTTGAGCTCGAACGAGCCGGTGGTGCTCAAGGAAGTG
Source organism: Pseudomonas sp. REP124 (assembly GCF_020164475.1). Taxonomy (GTDB): domain Bacteria; phylum Pseudomonadota; class Gammaproteobacteria; order Pseudomonadales; family Pseudomonadaceae; genus Aquipseudomonas. The sequence goes on from NZ_JAIQWX010000064.1 coordinate 21,595, forward strand.
GTGAGGAATCTGTTTCTGTTCTGCTATGCGCGGGCGTTGCGCCCGGTGGCGGATCTCAATGGCAAGTTCCACCCATGAAACGCTGTAACTGTAGGAGCGAGCTTGCTCGCGATGGTGGCTCAGACAACGCGGGCTTTCAGCAAGCCCGCGTTTTCGTTGAAGTCCATCGCGAGCAAGCTCGGCTCCTACAGGTAAATCAGTAATCGGCGAGGATTACAGAACGTCCAGCAGCTCGACGTCGAACACCAGTACGCTGTGCGGCGGGATGCTGCCAACGCCTTGAGCGCCGTAAGCCAGTTCGCTCGGCACGTACAGGCGCCATTTGCTGCCGGCATTCATCAGTTGCAGGGCTTCGGTCCAGCCGGCGATCACGCCGCCAACCGGGAATTCTGCAGGCTGGCCGCGCTCGTAGGAGCTGTCGAACACAGTGCCGTCGATCAGGGTGCCATGGTAGTGGGTACGCACGCTGTCTTCACGGGTCGGCTTCGCGCCTTCACCGGCGGTCAGAACTTCGAACTGCAGGCCAGAAGCCAGAGTAGTGATGCCGTCACGCTTGGCGTTTTCAGCCAGGAAGGCCAAACCTTCGCCAGCGGCTGCTTCAGCCTTGGCTGCAGCTTCGGCCTGCATGATTTCGCGGATCACCTTGAAGCTGGCGGACATCGCTTCCTGGTCAACACGGCTAGGCTGGCCGGCGAATGCGTCGGTCAGACCGGCCAGGATCGCGTCCAGGCTCACGCCCGGTGGCGGGTTGTCGCGCAGTTGGTCGCCCAGCTGACGGCCAATGCCGTAGCTGACGCGGGTTTCGTCGGTGGACAGATTTACTTCGGACATGACACTGCTCCGCTGTGCGAACGCCCGGATCGTGCCGTGCATGCACAGCGCGTCCCGAAGCGCCCGGAACCAAAAAGGGTCAGCAGACTAGCACAGATGCCATGGTGTTGATCAGAGGCCGTCAGCGCTGCGACGTGGAGCGCTGCTCGATCGGCACCTTCAGGATTTCATCGATACCACCCATCCCGCACATCTCGTCATGAACCAGGTGGTGCACCAGATTGAAGTTCAGCTTTGGGAAGGAGCGCAGCACATCACGGGCATGCTCCACCGAACGCAGATGCATCATGTGACCGTGGGCATCGTTCAGCGGGTAGGCGGCGCCGTGCATCCGCGCCTCCATCAGGTAGATACCGCCTTCCAGGGAAATCAGGTTGAGCTCATCGAGCTTCCCGGCGACGGCATAGGCATTCAGCTCTTGCAGGTTCATGAACGCACCTCGTGCAATGGCGAGTCATCACACTTACAGGCATATGCCTCGGCGCATCAAAGTACAACCCACCCGCATGACCGCCCGTCTGTTTCCCGTCATTGATGGGAAACAGACGGGCTATGCGATCAGTGCTTGGTCACTTTGTCCAGGTAACCCATGGCGAATGCCGACACGACGAACGTCATGTGGATGATCACGTACCACATCAGGTGCTCGGGATCGACGTTCTTGGCGTCCATGAAGATTCGCAGCAGGTGGATCGAGGAAATCGCCACGATCGACGCCGCCACTTTCATCTTCAGGGAAGACGAGTCCATGGTGCCGAGCCAGTTGAGCTTTTCCTTGGAGTCGTCGATGTCCAGTTGGGAAACGAAGTTTTCGTAACCGGAAATCATCACCATCACCAGCAAGCCACCTACCAGCGCCATGTCGATCAACGACAGCAGCACCAGGATCAGGTCCGATTCGGCCATCGAAAAGACATTGGGGATGACGTGAAAGACTTCCTGGAAGAATTTCAGTGCCAGGGCCAGCAGTCCGAGAGACAGGCCGAAGTAGATCGGCGCCAGCAGCCAGCGGGAGGCATACATTGCGTTTTCGATAAAGCGTTCCATTGAATCTCACACAAGGTCTGAAAATGGCCGCGAGTATAACAGCCGCCCGTTACACCCAGAAACCGTTGGGAAATCCGCCACCTGCGTGTGTATGTCGAAATTTTTCTGCTAGTGTCCAAACCATTGACAGTTCAGTGCCATCGGACAGGAAGACTGGAAATGGATGTGCGTTTACCTTTGACCAGTGTCGCGATCCTTCTGGCGCTAGCGCTGAGCGGCTGCTCGCCCGACGAGGAGAAACACGAGGTCAGCCTTGAGGAAAAGACTGCGCAGTTCGAAAAATCCCTCGATGCCATCACCGACCCCAAGCTCAAGGACGCCGTGGCCGAACTCGGTGGCTCGCTGTTGCTGCTGGAACGGGCGCAGCTCAAGCTCGACACCAAGCCTGTAGTGACCGAATATGGTGAAGACGCCCTCGCCGTGCTCAAGCACTACCCCACGCCCCAGGCCCTGGTCGACACCTACATCAACGGCCTGTTCGTGCTGCACAAGGACTCCAGCTCCGATTACCTGACCGATCTGCAGCCGGTGTTTCCCTTCAACTTCAGCATTCCAGCCACCTTCCTTTTCCCCCACGGCCTGGAATGGCAGTCGGTGACCCTGAGCAACAAAAGGGTGATCGCCTTTCAGCCGGAATGGTCGGAAACCGATCCCGGCATCCAGTTGAGCCCGTCCAGCTCGAACCTGACCAACCCCGATGACCTGACCGTGACCTACCCGTTCATCGAGGGTCTGGACGTCGACATCAAGAACCAGCCGCAACCGGTCAGCCTGCAAGGCAAGGTGGAAGTCATCGCGCCACGCAGGCTCTACAGCTTCGACCTGAGCAAAAAGGACGTCGGCCAGACCCGTACCAACGACAACCTCAGCGTCACCCTGGTGAAGCTCGGCAATAACTACGCGGAAATAGAGTTCAGCAACACCGCGCCGCAGGCCCCTGAGGTCGGCGATACGCCCCTGAACCCACTGATCGTCCAGGCGCGTGACGGCACAGGGCAATTTCTTTCCCGCTCCGGCTCGATCAACGAGACCGCCGCGCAGGTGACGTTCTATCAGAGCCAGCTGGCAAAAATGCAGCAGCAAAAGGGCTGGAGCGAAGCGTTCGAAAAGCAGATCAATGAGGAACAGCGCGCCTTCGAGAAGCAACAGACCCGCCATTACTCCAAGGTGTACTTCAACGGGGCGATCGACACCCTCGAAGTCAGCCTGCTGGATTTCTCCACGGTCACCGTCACCCGCAAGGACCTGAACCTGCCGGTGCGGCGCTTCGATCGCCACACCACACAGAAATCCATTCAACCTCTGGATCTGCCAGTGCTGGTATATGACGACCAGGCGCCGAGCTGGCTCAAGGGCGCGACGCTGACTGAGGATCAACTCAAGAGCAATGTCAGCATCAGCCAGTCGGTGGATGATCCGAGCGCGGCACGCATCGAGTTCAGCCACCTAAGAACCTTCAATGACGAACTGCTCGGCACGTCCTTCAACCCCGGTGAAAGCCCGGTGAGTTTCTTCACCGAGAACAGCAAAGGCAAACTCGACGAGCCTATTGAATTGCCTGCGGAGGCTTATGAGGTCGACCCGCTGCGCGGCACCATTACTTACGACTTGAACCTGTTCCCGGAAACCCCGGCCTACGCCGTGGGCTCCATCCCGCTGTTTCTCGCCACGGTCGACAAGCAAACCGTCGACGCCAACAAACTGCCAAAGGGTCTGGAGCTCAAGGGCAATGCGCTGGTGGTGGATCTGAAGGAATTTCCGGAAACGGACTGGCGTTTTTACGCCAAGGACGACAGCGGTCACTACCTGAAGGAAATACTTGCGGTCAACCATGACGCCAGTACAGAAGGCCCGTCGCTATTTGCCGTGCACTATTTCTACGGGCAACCCACGCGCCTGGAAACCTACCAACGAACTGACCTCGCCACCGTGCAATACGGCTACGAGGTCAAACTCGACAAGGCGGACATGACCAAACTGGTCGAATAACGTCGTCAATGCTCTGGCCGTAGCTATAGACCATCTATGGACCGCCCAGGCTGCGGCCACGTCCCCCGTTGATTTCCCGTAGCTGGGCTTGCAGGTGCAGACACCAGATCTGCGGGTCGTCGGCCAACTCATATCCGTGCAGGGTCAGGCTTTCAACAATGGTATCGAGGATGGATTCAGCCACGAACGGACCATGGAACGGGCCCTGGGCTTTGATGGCTGAAGGTTGTTCACCGGCCATCCCGGCGGCGAAGAGCAAGGTCCACATGCCGTTATCGCCGGCCAAGGGTTTGATGGCGCATTCGATACGGGTCACGAGACCCAGGCATTGACGGGTGAGGCAGAGGTTGCGCGACATGGCGGCGACCCTCGGTAAATCCGGTATTCAGCCTCCATGGGAAGCTGTTTCATTCCTGATTACTGTCTCTATCCTTGAGCAGAGAATAGAAGAAAAGTTCGGGATGCAGGCTTTTCGACACCAGAAGGCGCCGAGCGGTCATTGTGTGAATATTGACGCCAGAGTGATGGCACTTTCTCGGTTTTGACTGGCTAAAAAATGTGGGAGCGGGCTTGCTCGCGAAGGCGGTCTGCCAGTCGATATTTGTGCTGACTGACACTACGCATTCGCGAGCAAGCCCGCTCCCACAGTTGGAGGGTGTTGATTCAGATCAGGCGGGTTTGGCCTCGGCCAGCGCTTCGACCGCCATTTCTTTCTCGGCTTCTTTCAGGTCGTCCTCACTGATCATTTCGGCGATGACCCGCAGACGCTCCACCACCCGCGCGTTGACGCTGCCTTCCGGGAACTCGCCGTTCTCGTCCGGCTCGCCCGCAGGCTCGCCGACCAGCAGGCTCAGGGCCTCGTCCGCCTGGCGCACCGCATAGACGTGGAACTGCCCCGCGCGCACCGCTGCCAGCACTTTCTCGTCGAGCATCAGCGTGGCGACGTTGGCCTGCGGAATGATCGCGCCCTGCTCGCCCGTCAGACCGCGGGCTTCGCAGAGACGGAAGAAGCCTTCGATCTTCTCGTTGACCCCACCCACCGCCTGCACTTCGCCGAACTGGTTGATCGAGCCGGTGATGGCAAAGCACTGCTTGAGTGGCGTTTTCGACAGCGCCGAAATCAGCGTGCACGCCTCGCCGAGAGAAGCACTGTCGCCGTCCACGTAACCGTAAGACTGTTCCAGGGCGATACTCGCCGAGATCGCCAGCGGGAATTCCTGGGCATAACGACTGCCCAGATACCCGGTGAGAATCATCACGCCCTTGGAGTGAATCGGCTGGCCGAGGTTGACCTCACGTTCGATGTCGACGATACCGCTGCCGCCCGGATACACCGTTGCGGAAATCCGCGCCGGCACGCCGAAGGCCGAGTCACCAACCTCCAGCACCGTCAGACCGTTGCACTTGCCGACCGCCGCGCCTGCGGTATCGATCAGGATGATCCCCGCCAGCATGTCGTCGAGAATCCGCGCCGAGACGCGCCCGGTGCGGGTCGCCTTGGCCTTGAGCGCACGCTCGATGTGACCGGCGTCGGTCATCTCGTCCCCGGCCAGATGGCGAATGAAATCCGCTTCGCTAACCAGCTGGAACAGATCGCCGATACGCGCCGACAATCGCCCCTGATGCTCGGCCAGACGCGCGCTGTAGGTCGCCAGACGCGCCACCGCATCGGCGGTGAGCGGCGCCATGCCTTCCTCGGAGGTTCGGGTTTTCAGCAACTGGGCGAACTGCTCCAGGCTTTCGTCGACCATCGGGATGTCTTCATCGAAATCCACCAGTACGCGGAACATTTCCTGGAAGTCCGGATCCAGGTCCTGCAGCGTGTAGTAGAGCGAGCGGGCGCCGATGATGATGACTTTGACCGCCAGCGGAATGTGCTGCGGCGTCAGGGTGACGGTGGCGAAACGGCCCATTTCGCTCAGCGGCGATTCCATCTTCAGCTTGCGCGATTGCAGGGCGCGTTTCAGCGCGTCCCACACGAACGGCTCGCCGAGCATTTTTTCCGCTTCAAGGATCAGGAAACCGCCGTTGGCCCGGTGCAACGCACCCGGGCGCAGCTGGCGGTAAGTGGTGTACAGCGCGCCCTGGTCGGTGCTGTATTCGATGCGACCGAACAGGTTTTCGTAGGTCGGGTGCGGTTCGAACACCACCGGCGCACCACCGCTGACGGAGTGACCGACCACCAGACTCGGCGCGTATTGCTCCTCCAGCATCTTGCGGGCGACAGCGTCAGTCTTGCTGTCGTCCACCAGTTGCTCGACCACGGTCTTGAGCAGGTAAACCTGCATCGCTTGCAGATAACCGCAAACCGCAGCGTTCTCGGCGTACTTTTCCGACAGCGGCGCGAGCAACGGCTGCAAGGCCAGGGTGATGGTTTCTTCGTTGAGGTGGCGCAGCTGATTGCTCGACTCGCGCTTCCATTGCGGCAGACTGGCGAGCTCCTCGTTCAGGCGCTCTTCCAGATCGGAAATATCCTCGTGGAAACGCTCGCGCTCGGCTTCCGGCAGCTGGGCGAATTCCGCCTCGTCCAGGGCCTTGCCTTCAAGCATCGGAGTGAACGCGATGTTGCTGCTGTCTCGGTAGAGCGCAACGTCTTTTTCCAGGGCCAGACGTTCGATCACGTCCAGCGCCTTGTCGTAGCGCTGGTTGAATGCGCGGTCGATGGCGCTTTTTTTCTGCTGGTAGGACGGGTGTTCGAACACCGCCGGGAAAGTGGCCAGCAGGTTGTCGATCAAACCGTTGATGTCACCGATGAACGCACCGGCGGTACCCGATGGCAGCTCCAGCGCTCGCGGCTCGCGCGGCTCATCGAAGTTATTGACGTAGACCCAGTCCGCCGGGGTCTGCAGGCGCTTGCCTTCGGCTTTCAGGTAGCGTTTGACGAACGAAAACCGGCCGGTGCCGGGTTCGCCCATGACGAATACGTTGTAACCGGGGCGTGGCATGGCCACACCGAACTGCAAGGCTTCGACCGCGCGTTCCTGGCCGAGCACACCGCGAAAAGGCTCCAGATCGTTGGTGGTAGAGAAGCTGAACTGTTCAGCGGAAAACGGACGGGTCAGCGCTTCGGGCGCTAGACGCAAGCTGGCAGCAACAGGATCAGGCATCGGGCTTCCTTACATCAGGCGGGGCAGATAGCGGCATTCTGGCGCTGCCTGTGCCGAACTGGCAAGGAGCGCCTCAGGCCAAAGCATAGACAAGAGCAAACCCCGGCACCGAGGTGCGCCAAATCACAGTTTTGAACCAGGTTTTTTTGCAAAAAATTACGGAACCCCGCGATCGTGCCTAAACTCCAAACTGCGCGGCTGGAGTTATAACCGGCCCGACTGGAGCCGTTAGCCGGCCCAGACCCCTAATTGGTATGCACATTAAGAGAACAAAGCTATGAAACGGATTCTTCTCGGTACTCTCTTCACCGCTGTATCCATCAACGCCATGGCACAAGCGCCAGGCGGCCCGGATTGTGGTTGGGGCAACATGCTGTTCGAAGGTCAGCGTGGCACTCCGGCTCACTTTTTGGCATCCACCACCAACGGCACTTCCGGTAACGCAACCTTCGGCATGACCTCGGGCACCAACGGTTGCTCCACCAACGCGTCGCTGACCTATGGCGGCAAATCCTGGTTTGCCATGAATGGCATGATGAACGAGCTGTCCGAAGACATGGCAAAAGGCAACGGCGAAGCGCTGACGACCTATGCCGTGGTCCTGGGCGTTGCGCCGGAAGATCGCGCGCACTTCGCCGCCGTCACTCACGAGCACTTCCAGCAGATCTTCAGCAAGGCGGATGTGACCGCCGAAGACGTGCATACCAACACCATGGCCGTTCTGAAGAGCGACCCTCGTCTGGCCAAGTACGCCACGCAGGCTTAAGCTCGGCCCTGCCCCGCTTCTTTCGGGAAGCGGGTTTTATTTTTTGGACCTGCCCCTCCTTGGGTCTTTTTCTCACGTACTAAGTTGCCACCTATGCTCAAACGCCTCGCCTGGCTGGCGCTCTGTGTCTGCGCCCCGCTATCCGCCGCGCCACACATCGATAATCAACGTTTGCAGCAATTGGCCAACGACCCCTTCTGGATTTCCCTGGGCCATTACGAAACTGCCAAGCTCGGCGGCTGGCGCAGCTATGTCAGCGACAAGAAGTTCTTCCTGGCGCCTGATGGCAATTCACACCCGGACCGCGAACTCGCCGCCACCGTGAAGGCGCTGTATGCCCCGGCCAGTGCCGGTGAGCAGCACGCCCAATGCGTCTACCCGGCACGTACCCGATGGCTGAAAGACCAGCTCAATCTCAAAGATCTGCCGACGCTGGACTGCGCCGAATTCAAGGAGTGGTTCAAGGACGTTTCGCCTCACAGCGCGGTGATGATTTTCCCGGCGGCCTACCTCAACAGCCCGTCGTCGATGTTCGGCCACACTCTGCTGCGTATCGACCAGGCCGATGTGCAGAGCGACAAGACCTCGCTGCTCAGCTACGCGATCAATTTCGGCGCCTATATCGAAGGCTCGGACAACAGCATCCTGTACGCCTGGAAGGGCTTGATGGGCGGGTATCCGGGGCTGTTCGCGCTGGTGCCGTACCAGGAAAAACTTTCGGAATACCGCAGTCTGGAAAACCGCGACTTGTGGGAGTACCGATTGAACCTGACCCAGGCCGAAACCGCGCGCATGGTCGAGCACGTCTGGGAGTTGAAGCAGATCCAGTTCGACTACTTCTTCTTCGACGAAAACTGCTCCTATCGCCTGCTGGAACTGCTGCAGGTGGCGCGCCCGAGCCTGCGTCTGACCGAACAATTCCCGCTGACCGCCATTCCCACCGACACCGTCAAGGCGGTGAAAGAAGCCGGGCTGGTGGAGTCGATTCAGTACCGTCCTTCCCGCGAACGGGAGTTGCTGGCCCGTGCCGAGCCTTTGAGCGATGAAGAACAACAGTGGGTGTTGAAGGTCAGCGCCGATCAGAAACAGCTGCAAACCGCGCAATTCAAGGCGCAACCCCGGGACCGCCAGGCGCTGATCATCGATGCGGCCTATCGGCTTGAACGCTATCGCGCCAATGGCCAGGAACGTGACCCGGCGCGGGCGCAACGCAGTTTCGAACTGCTGCGGGCGATCAACCAGAACCCGGCGCCGGAACTGGAAATCCCTCAGCCCGGCTTGCCCGAGGACGGCCACGAATCACGCACCTGGCAGGCCGGCATCGGCACCCGGGGCGACCGGGCTTTCGGCGAATACGGCCTGCGCATGGCGTATCACGATCTCAACGACAATTCCGAGAGTTTTCCCCTCGGCGCGCAGATCGAAATCCTCCAGCTGAAATTGCGTCAGTACGAAGGCAATGAGTGGCAGGTGCAGCAACTGGATCTGGCGACCATTCGTTCGCTGACCCCGCGCAACGAGCTGCTGCAACCGCTGTCGTGGCAGGTCACCGGCGGCCTGGAGCGAGTGCCGGGCAAGCATGACGACGAGAATCTGGTCAGCCACGTCAATGGCGGTGGCGGCGGTACCTGGCAATTGGCCGACGATATGCTGGGTTTCGCTCTGGGCACCGTGCGTGTGGAACACAACAACGATTTCGCCGAGTTCGTATCACCTGCGGCGGGCTTCAACACAGGGGTGCTGTGGAAAAATCCGTTGGGCAACTTCAGCCTGGAAACCAAAGGTGATTTTTTCACCAATGGCGAAGTGCGTCGCAGCGTGAGCCTGAATCAGCAATGGGAGTTGTCGCGCAACCTCGGACTGCGTCTGAGCGCCCAGCGCGAGTTCAGTCATCTGGCCTCGCCCGAGAATGAAGTGATGCTTGAGGTGAAGTGGTATCACTATTGAAAACCGTAGGAGCGAGGCTTGCCCGCGAAGGCGGTGTCTCAGGCGACATCAATGTTGGATGTGCTGGCCTCTTCGCGGGCAAGCCTCGCTCCTACGGTGAAGGCTGCGATCTTTTGATCTTTCTTTCACGCCGCACTGACGAACCCGGACCTAGACTTTCCCTGTAGGCCGTTTAACGGTCCGGGAGCCCGAGATGTTGCGTTGTGCAGGTGTGATTGGTTTGTTGCTGTTGATTGCGGGTTGCCAGACAACCCACGAAGATCTGATCGCCAGGGGTTATCCGCCGGCGTTCGCCGATGGTTTCGATGACGGCTGCAGCAGTGGCCGCCAAGCCGCGGGGGCCATCACCGGCGAGTTTCGCAAGAACGTGCCGCGCTATCTGAAAGACAACAACTACGCCGAAGGCTGGAGCGATGGTTTCCGACAATGCCAGGCCATGCGCGAGAGCCAGGACCGTCAGGACTATTACAACAGCCATGGCAACGAGCGCGACAAAGCCTGGCAACAGCAAAAGGACCAGGACGCCGCGCGGGCCTATCACTCGCCATAGGTCGCTAATAGACAATCAGTGAAACCAAAAGCCTGCAACCATGGCCCAAACCCTATAACGGGAGGAAACCATGAGTCGCGCCTTCGTCAATGAGGATAATGCCGCCGCGCAAGCCGATCAGCCGGTCGAACGACAGGTCAGCGCGCAGCCCAATTACGTCACGCCCGCAGGCCTTGGCCAGTTGCAGGACAAGGTGGCCGAGTTGCAGGCAATGCATGCTCAGCAGTCGGCGCTGGGCGATCAGGCCGACAAGCAGATGCTGGTCAATCTTGAGCGGGATCTGCGCTATTTCCTTCAGCGCCTGCAAAGCGCTCAGGTCGTGCCCCCTGCGACTTCAACCAGCAAAGTCCAGATCGGCAGTTGGGTCACCTATGCCGATGAGCACGGCACCGAACGCCGCGTGCAACTGGTCGGTGAAGACCAAGCCGCGGCTGCTCAGGGTCTGATCAACTGGGGCTCACCTCTGGGACGGGCGCTGCTCGGGGCACAACTCAACGATGAGGTGCTCTGGCAGCGCCCGGCCGGCGATCAGTTGATCGAGGTCATCCGCATCGAGCCGACTTAGACCACGCCCTGAGCGAGCATCGCTTCGGCAACCTTGACGAAGCCGGCGATGTTCGCGCCCTTGACGTAGTTGACCTTGCCGTTTTCCTCGCCGTAATGCACGCAAGCGTGGTGGATCGACTGCATGATCGCGTGCAGCTTGCTGTCCACTTCACCGCCGGTCCACAGCAGACGCATGGCGTTCTGCGACATCTCCAGCCCGCTCACGGCCACGCCACCGGCGTTGGACGCCTTGCCCGGAGCGAACAGGGTGCCCGCCTCGATGAACAGGTCCACCGCGTCGAGCGTGGTCGGCATGTTCGCGCCTTCGGCCACGCAGACGCAGCCGTTGCGCAGCAAAGTGCGAGCGGCCTCGGCGTCCAGTTCGTTCTGGGTGGCGCATGGCAATGCGATGTCGCAACGCAGCCCCCACGGATGCTGACCGGCGAGGAACTCCAGACCGAAGCGAGCGGCCAGCTCGCGGATACGCCCGCGCTGGACGTTCTTCAACTCCAGCACCGCCTGCCACTGCTCTTCAGTCAAACCGCTTTCGCAATACAGGGTGCCTTCGGAGTCGGACAGCGAAATCACCTTGCCACCCAGATCCATCACCTTGCGCGCCGCGTATTGCGCGACGTTGCCGGAACCGGAAATCGCCACGCGCTTGCCTTCGACGGTTTCACCGCGACGCTTGAGCATTTCCTCGGCAAAGTACACGCAACCAAAACCGGTCGCCTCAGGACGAATCAGGCTGCCGCCGTAGCTCGGGCCCTTGCCGGTCAGCACGCTGGTGAACTGGTTGCTCAGGCGCTTGTACTGGCCGAACAGGAAACCGATCTCGCGTGCGCCGACACCGATATCACCGGCCGGCACGTCCACGTCGGCACCGATGTGACGGTACAGCTCGCTCATGAAGGCCTGGCAGAAACGCATGACTTCCGCGTCGCTCTTGCCCTTCGGATCGAAGTCCGAACCGCCCTTGCCGCCGCCCATGGGCAGCGAGGTCAGCGAGTTCTTGAAGGTCTGTTCGAAGGCGAGGAACTTCAGCACGCCGAGGTTCACCGAAGGATGGAAGCGCAGACCGCCCTTGTACGGACCGATGGCGCTGTTCATCTGCACGCGGAAACCGCGGTTGACCTGCACTTTGCCGTGATCGTCGACCCAGGACACGCGGAAGGTGATCGCCCGCTCCGGCTCGCAGATGCGCTCCAGGATGCCCGAGGTCAGGTAGTGCGGGTTGGCCTCCAGAAACGGCCACAGACTGCGCAGAACTTCTTCAACGGCCTGATGGAATTCAGGCTGGTCAGGGTCGCGTTGCTTGAGGCGGGCGAGGAAGGATTCGACGGATTCGATCATGGAAAAGTCTCGGCAAATTTATTGTCGTTGGAAAATTTGAGCCGGACTTTAACAAAGGATTCACGCACTGGAACAGCGCAGAATGTCGCATTGATGAAATTAAATGGTGCAATGGATATAAATTGAGTTGGTTTTTCGGTGGTTTTTGCACCAGAAAAGGGATTCGCAATTCGGGTTTTGCACCATCAAGTAGATCGCCTTCGCGGGCAAGCCTCGCTCCTACAGGTCACCCATTC